>NZ_CP019604.1 GCF_001661675.2 Croceicoccus marinus
GTGGGTTTGGCCTGTCGTGGAGCGACAATGGGCAATAACATGTCCAATGATGATTGCTCCGACGGCGGCAGTTACCGCGATGATGCCAGAGCGTCGAAGCCGGAGATGACATCGAACAGTTCTTCATCAATGTCGCTCTGGCGCAGCTGATGAAAGGCGGCGCGCAGTTGCTCGAGCAATTCGCTGATATTCTTGTCGGCGCGCTCCATGGCTACCAGCCGGCTCGCATTCTCGCTCGCGAGAGACTCGGCGCAGGCCCGAAAGAGTGAGATGAACAGAAACTCGCGGATGAAGGCGCTCGTTGCCGGATAATTGGCGCCTACGATTTCAGGGAGATTCTGGGCGGGCCAGGGGATGTTGAGCAGATCTTGTTGCCACTGTGTGTCGAGCGGCAACAATCGCTGCCCGACCGGTTCATATAGAGAGCCGGGCAACGGGCGATTGTGGAACACCCACAGACTTGCACCATTGGCTGCTTGCGTTTCACTGGCCAACTGAACCTGCGCGACAAGCGAGGCGATGGCCTGGATTGAACTGGGTACTGGCAAGAGTCCCACTAGTTGCAATCCGGCATCCGCCAGGCGGGCAGAAATACGTTCGCCGATCGCCCACACCAAGCATTTGCCGTGAAGCGCGGCAAGGGTCGTGATCGCGTGCTCGGCGATCACGTCGTTAAACTGACCCACCAGACCTTGATCCGACCCGAAAACAATCGCGCTGACTGCTTTGTTGTGCCCGTGTCGTTCTTCGCCGCGCGCTGGAAGCGGGCGCGCGCTTTGCCGAAAGCAGACGCCCAACCCAAGTTCAACAGCGCGCTGGTAATCGGCCAATCCGCGAACGGATCTTTCGAATTGTCCGATGCTCGATGCAGCCAGGGCCTTCATTGTCCGGACGACGGACTGGAGATCGTCGGCACTCTGGATCTTTCGCTTCAGGCCTTCCGTCGTATTGCTCATGACGTGGCCGTTCCATCCTTCGCGGCTTTGAACTGAGCGGCGACCAAAGGGGAACGATTCCTGGACTCGGCTATTGCGTCTGACGGCGGTGCGCCCTGGAAAGGAGCAAGTGCCTGCCGGGCGATTTCGATAATCGCTGCGCGATCGTCATCGCTCAGCTTTTCGGCGCTTTCCAGTTGCGCCCGCACGTTAGCCGGGATGTTGAGGCAGCCTTCTGAACCGCAAGCTCAGCATTCGCCATCTGGCCGAGCGCAACCGTATCGAAAAGTTTCGTGGTTACGGCCAGAAGGATCGCAATTTGCGCCGGTACTGAGACTGGCGCGTTTTCGGGCTGTTGGAGGCAGGCGCGAATGCGGCGACCATGTTCGATTGTTTTGCGGGTGTCTTGATCAAGCTTGGCACCGAACCGGGCGAAGGTCTCGAGTTCCTCAAACTGAGCATAGGCGAGCTTGAGATCGCCAGCTACAGCGCGGAAAGCTGCGCGTTGCGCCTTGCCGCCGACACGCGAGACGGATTTGCCGACATCGACGGCAGGCAATACACCCAGTTCGAACAACGCAGGGGAGAGATATATCTGGCCATCGGTGATCGAAATCAGGTTGGTTGGAATATATGCGGACAGGTTCTGCGCTTCGGTTTCAACGATCGGGCGCCGTGAGCGACCCGCTTCCGAGCTCCTCGCGCAGGTGCGTTGCCCTTTCGAGCAGCCGCGCGTGAATGTAAAAGATATCGCCGGAAAGGCCTCGCGGCCGGGCGGACGTCGCAATAGCAGGGATAGCTCACGGTAAGCACGGGCATGCTGCGTGAGATCGTCATAAACAATCAGCACGGCGCGACCCTGCGCCATGAAATGCTCTGCGATGCTGGTAGCAGCGTAAGGGGCGATGAAGGTCAGACCCGGCGGATCGTTCCCCTCGGTGACCACAACCACCGTATAGTCCATAGCACCGGCTTCCCGCAGTGTTGCTACCGTCTTTGCAACGGCGGAGGCACGCTGGCCGATGGCACAATACACGCACAGCAGATTCTGATCGCGCTGATTGAGAATGGTGTCGATCGCAATGGCGGTCTTGCCTGTCTGTCGATCACCCAAGATCAATTCGCGTTGACCACGGCCGACCGGAATGAGGGCGTCGATGACCTTGATCCCGGTCTGGAGCGGGATCGTAACTGCCGCGCGATCCATAATGTGCGGCGCGTTACGCTCATGGGCAAAGCGCTCGCTGGTGATGACGGGCCTTTGTCGTCGAGCGGTCGTCCAAGCGGATCGATAACGCGCCCCAGCAAGCCATCGCCTACTGCGACATCCATCACCCGGCTCGTGCGCCCGACTTCATCACCAGCGTTGAGATGAGAATGGGGCCCGAGAGCACAACGTCGATTTCGTCTTCGTCGACATTGAACGCTATGCCGAGCGTGCCGCCCTGAAATCTGATGAGTTCCTCAAAGCCGACGGAAGGAAGGCCGGCCACCTTGGCCACACCAGTGGCAATGGCGGTGATCGTGCCGACCTCCTTCGATGTCAGCTGCGGTTTGAATGTTTTTCGCGCCTGTCCAACTGCGGATAAGGCAGGACCGAGAACACTCGGCAAGTTCTCAGGCTTGACGATCATTCGCCCTTCCTGTCCAGTTTTGATGGTTCAGTGATTTTAGGTTGAGACCCTCGGTTTTCGCGATCGATGTTGAGCCGTACTTTAGGGTGGTCTGGGTCTTTACTTCACCTCTCTCCGCAAGTAGTCCATCGACCTGGCTTTCAAGAGACGTCAGATAATCGGCGATGCTCCAGGCGAGCTTTTGTCCATTTGCGATCAGCTCAATCCCGCCGACCAATTCGGGGGCGACAACGAACCGGACGCGGACGTCGATTGAGAAGATATCGTGGAGCGCTTTTTCGATTGCCGCGCGGTGTTCGGCGGGCAAATCAAATGCGCTGCGCACAAGCGCCGGATCAGGGGTCGTCTCGAGAGCCTTGCCAAGTCGCTCCTTGGACCCGCTGTCCATCTCCAGCAGCCGGTCGATGAAGACCTCGCTTATGCGCTCGTCGACATTCGCGGCGGCAAGATCCTTTAACGCCATTCGCGCAACGGAAAAAACCTCCTGCTGGGCCTGGCGGGAGATTGCTTGATTGAGATTGTGAGCCTCGCTTAGCAGCGCTTCCTGTCGTTTTGCACGCATGCCATCGGCGGCCTTCCGTGCTTCGTCGAGGAGCCGCTGTCGCTCCACGCCCACTTCTATGATCGCCATCTTCATGCGGTCGGTGCGTTGCTGATCGAACTGCTCGTTCTTGCGCCGGAACTCCTCGCGCTCTCGTTCCGCTTCCGCCTTTCTTGCGTCGGCGTCGGCGAGTTCGGCAGCGATCCGTTTTTCGCGCGCATCGATCGCGCCTAGGATCGGGCGATAGAGAAAGCGCTTCAACAGCCACACCAGGATGAGAAAGTTGAGCGCTTGCGCACCGACAGTGAACCAATCGATGAGCACGGACTACTGTCCCGCGGTCTGAGCGATGATGTTACTCCAAAACGGATTGGCGAAGATGAGTATCATCGAGATCACGAAGCAATAGATTGCGACCGACTCGATCATGGCCAGCCCCACAAACAAGGTTCGTGTGATCGTGGCAGAAGCATCCGGCTGCTGTGCCAGCGAGCTCAGCGCCGTGGCGACCGCGCGTCCTTCGCCCAGCGCGGGCCCGATACTCCCAAGGCGATCGTCAGTCCGGCAGTGACGATTGAAGCAATCGCAATTAGCGTCGCGCTATCCATAATGCCTCCTTTTTGTTGACGCCGTTCATGCTGAAGGAACTGGTCGTGGCTCTGATCTAGGACCAGTAACGCGTGTGGCGGCAGCGATATATACGGTGGCCAGAATGCTGAAGATGTAGGCTTGCACCATGCCGGTGAGCAGTCCGAGCGCACTCATCACGACGGGGAAAATGAACGGCGTGACGCTGAGGAGGATGGCGAGGATGAGCGCTCCGCTCATCATGTTGCCGAACAGACGCACGGCGAGTGCCAATGTGCGCGACAGTTCACTGATGATGTTGAACGGCAGCATGATGGCTGTCGGTTCCAAATATGATTTGAGATATCCGCCCAGACCCTGTTCCCGAATGCCGTACAGCGGGACGATCACCCAGACGCACAGCGCCAGAGCCGCCGTTGTCGAAAGCGAACCGGTCGGTGGCTCGTAGCCAGGGACAATCGTGAACAGACTGGCCAAGGCGACGAACAGGAAGAGCGTTCCTAAAAAGCCGATGTATTTCCGTGCGGGCCGCAGACCCACATCTTCGATTTGCTGCTCGATGCCCGTGACGATGATTTCCAGCAGATTTTGCCAGCGCGAGCGGTGCAATTCCGTGGAGAGGTTTCGCGTGATGAGCATTGCGCCAATGGCCAGCACAAGCATCAGACCCCATGTGAACACGATTGTGCCGTTGAGCTTGAAAAAGCCTTGCTGCCAGAAGACCATGTCGTCGGGACTAAGGCGCATGGCGTGCCTCCGCTGCCGAGCGGGTGAGGATATTGGTCGATGAACCCGTCAGCCATTTCATCGTCAGACGTGCGGCCAGGAAGCCAAGGAGGGACATGAGCCAGCGCTCCCAATGTGATCCTCCCACCAGATAGAACCCCGCCATGGTGATGCCTGTCCGCACCAGCATGCTGCCCATGAACCAAAGTCCCGGCTGTCTTGACGAAATACCCCTGCGGACGGTCCACCATAGTCCCCGAAGAAGAACACACCGAGCAGAAGGCCAGCGACCAAAGGTGGCCCCAAAGATCCGAGTTCATTCATGGGTGTCTTCCAGATCGTCCTGCATCGCCTTGTCTTCCTTGGCGATCCAGTGCCACGCGTTGAAACAGCCGATGGCAAGACCCGCCACCAACAGGGCGAGAGTCCAGGAAAATTCGGTTGGATGACGTTGATCCAACCAAATGCCGAGCGCGGCCCCGAGCAGCGTCGGGATTGCTACCGACCAGCCGACGAGCCCCATCATTCCCAAACCGAACCAGACGCCTTTGCCGGCATTGCGCCGAGCCTTCAGTTTTCGCTCCGCTTTAGTGCCGATCGTCTTACCGAACGACTGCTCTTGGGTTCGAGGTGTCTTGGTCGGCCTATCTCTCATCGCGGACCGTCACCAAACGGCGGATGAGGTCGCCCTCCAGTTTTGCCAGGGTCGAGCGCATGTCTTGATCGCGTCGGTCGAATGTCAGGAACTCCCGTTCCACCGCGTCGCGCAACTGGCCAAGGACTGTCCCGCTCAGTGCGCGGCGGGCAGAGACGAGCACCTCGGCGCCAGATTTGATAATCACACCTTCATCGATGGCGACGAAAGTCTCCCCGTCAGAGGGCGTTTCGTAAATCAATATACCGGGGACGAGGGCCGCCACGCAGTCCAGACGGTGCGGTAAAATGGCAAACGACCCGTCCGGCGTTTCGGCGACGATGCGCATCACGTCAGTCTTCTCGACGAAGATCTCGAACGGCAGGAGAATCTTGAGATTCATGGGTCAGCCCGCAGGTTCGAGTTCTGATTGAGAGTTCGTTCTGGCTTCGTCGATCGCGCCGATCATGTAGAGCGCGCTTTCGGGGAAGTCCTTGAATTCGTCACGCAGGATGCGCTCACAGCCGCTCAGCGCGTCCTCGAGACTGACCAGTTTGCCCTTGTGGCCTGTGAACTGTTCGGTCGTGAAAAAAGGTTGCGTCAGAAATCGCTCCAACCGGCGTGCGCGCGCGACGATGTTGCGATCGGCGGGGGAAAGCTGTTCCAGACCTAACATGGCGATGATGTCTTTGAGCTCATCATATTGTGCAAGTGTCCGGCGGACCTCCTGGGCCAGGCTATAATGGCGTTCGCCGACGACGCCAGGGGTGGCCATCTTGGATCTGGACTGCAGAGGATCGACGGCCGGGAAAAGCCCTTCGCTGGCCCGCTTGCGCGATAACACGATCGACGCGGAGAGATGCGAGAAGGTGTGCACGGCTGCCGGATCGGTAAAATCATCGGCGGGCACATAGACCGCCTGGATTGAGGTGATTGCGCCGGTGTCGGTGTTGGCGATGCGCTCTTCGAACCCCGATAGCTCGGTGCCCATGGTTGGCTGATAGCCCAGGCGCGACGGCATCTGGCCCATCAAGCCCGACACCTCCATGCCCGCCTGTATGAAGCGGAAGATATTATCGACGAGCAGCAAGACATCGCGGTGTTCGTCGTCGCGGTAATATTCGGCCATCGTCAGGGCCACATGTCCCACACGGAATCGCGCGCCTGGCGGTTCGTTCATCTGCCCAAAGACCATCGCCATGTTCTGTAGCACGCCAGCGTCCTTCATCGCATCGTACAGCTCTTCGCCTTCGCGGCAGCGCTCACCGATACCGCAAAAGATACTGATTCCGGCGTTGTGTCCGATCATATTGTGAATCATTTCGGTCAGCAGCACCGTCTTGCCGACACCCGCTCCGCCGAAAAGTCCCGCCTTGCCGCCGCGTTCGAGCGGCGCCAGAACATCGATGACCTTGATCCCGGTCTCGAAGATCTCCGATTTGGTCGAGCGGTGCATAAGCGAGGGCGGTGCGCGGTGAACCGAACGCCATTCGACTTCGGACAAAGCAGCTTTGCGGTCTATGGCGTTACCAAATACGTCGACCATCCGTGAGAGCACGGACTTACCCACGGGGGCCTTGAGCGGCCCGCCTGTGTTTTCCACCGGCGAGCCGCGAGCCAGGCCCTGTGTCGGTGTTAGGGCAATGCCCCGCACGTGGTGCGCATCTTGCTGCGCCAGCACCTCAATGACGATCTGTCTGTCCGGGCCGGCACGAAGCACGGAATAGATGGGCGGTAAATGATCCTCGAAACGGACATCCACGACACTGCCGCGAACTGCGACGACCACGCCAGCCTTCGCCAATCGCGACGCAGTGCTCATGGCGCCGTGCCAAATGTACTTGCCAGCTGACCTTGGCGTCCGGACGGCCGACAACTTTGCAAGGTTCGAGGGGCGGAGAATGGGCAGGGGGAGGACTCCGCCCCTCGAACGACGCCTGCGCGCTGCTGATTGTTGCCATTATCGCGCGCAGGAACGATCGAAATCATGGATGCGCGCAGCAACAGCGAGGGGCGTATCCCGACCTGGACAGCATGTGAGAATCTCCGTCTGCAAAGTCGTTTCATCAACTGCGGCGCGCCTGGGGCCACTGCAGTGGTTGTCGTTGATTCTGAGATTCTGACGTTCTTCATCTGCGATTCTTACACTTGAAATCTGATTTCTTGGCCTGCGTCGCCCCAAAGGGCATGCGATGGTCGAATCGAGCATATCGATCGTTGTCCAGCCTCCCGGTCCTGAGCCCGAACGCCTGACATGCATTTGTGGTTTGGTTCGGATCATTCACGGCAGGCAGCTGCGGACCGGACTCGGGACATCACCGACATTCTCATACGCCGATTTGCGATGGACGGAGGCGATTCATGGTCTGGCGACCTTCCTTCATTCCATGGCTCTGTAAGATTTCGAATTTCGGCGCGTCTTTGATGGCGTAGTTGCCTCCTATTGGGGCAAGCAGCACATGACAGTGTCCAAGCGATCGGAGAACGAGATGCAGTACGACGCGAGCGGCAACATCTTTACCATAATTGTCATCCTGTTCATTGCGCTGGCAGTTTTCGCAGGCTCGATCCGCATTTTGCGGGAGTATGAGCGCGCGGTTATATTCACGCTCGGTCGTTTTACTGGGGTCAAAGGGCCCGGGCTGATCTTTATTTTCCCGTTTGTACAGACCATTGCACGCGTTGATTTGCGTACGATCGTTCTTGACGTGCCGACCCAGGACCTGATCTCGCGCGACAACGTCTCCATTCACGTGAACGCGGTGATCTACTTCCGCGTGATCGATCCGGAGCGTGCGATCATTCAGGTGGAGCAATTCGATTACGCAATCAGCCAGCTGGACACCCGCAACAACCATGATTTTGGCGCCGTGATTGGGCGGGTTGCGGGGATTGCCGCGAGAGACGCTATTGGAAAGGTTGGATTGGCCAATTTTCGGTGATGTCTTTGGCCTTCCGGGCCTTTTTGTCGATTTCAGGCGCACCTATCCCGTGGCTGCACATCGCTCATGGAAGATCAGGCGGTCGAAGTTGTAGGCGAGATTAGCCAGCGTGAGTTTTGCCTGCGCACGGGCAATGCCGATGGTGCGGATAAAGAGGCCATAGCGGTTCTTCTGGTGGGCAAAGACATGCTCGACCCTGGCCCGGATAGCCGACTTTGCAGCATTCGCGCGTGCCATGTTCTCGGGCATCGGTCTGCCCTTGGGCTTGCGGCGATGGATGCGGCTCTTGAGCATGTTGGCCTTCAGCAATGCCTCGTTCCTGGCGCTACGATAGGCGCTGTCGGCCCAGACATCGCCAGCGGTGTTGGCGGTGTCGATCACCCGGCGCAACTGGCGCCCGTCGCTGTCCGCTGCCGATGTCACCGCTGCTTTGCGAATAAAGCCGAAGCGCCGGTCGATGCTGATATGCGACTTGTAGCCAAACACGGGTGTGGCGATCTGCGGCAGCGGGGTGCCGTCGGGGCGATAACGGATCTTGCCCCCGATCTTCAACGTCCAGCGCGCATCGACATCCTTCTGGTGAGCCTTGTTCGGCTTGCTCCGCCAGATCTGCCTGGCTGACTTGCCGGCTTTGATCGCGGCCTTCTCGTCCTCGGTGTTGCGCTGCTTGGGCGCGGGCACCAGCGTGGCATCGACGATCTGACCGCCCATCGCCAGGTATCCTGCCTCGCGCAGTTGCTGTTCGAACGCCTGCATCAACGCCTCAAGCGTGCCGCTCTCGGTGAGCCGGTTGCGATAGTGACGGATGGTGTTCTCGTCCGGCATCGCGCCGCCAAGGTCGAAACCGAAGAAGCGCATCCAGCTCAGCCGATCTCTGATCATGAACTCCATGCGCGCATCCGACAGATTATGCTGCGCCTGAACCATCAGCACTTTGAACATCGCCACGGGATCGAAGGCCGGGCGACCGCCCTTGGCGCCGTCGCTATAGCCAAGCCCGCGGGTCAGAAGCGGCCGGAAGCGTTCAAACTCAACCGTGCCCGCCAAAACCTCCAGCGGATCGCCGTCCTTGCTCAGCCGGTCCAGGTGCTCCGCAAGCGAAAATAGGCTGCGTGGGTGCATCGACACTCTCCGTTCAATGCCCCGAGTGAATCACAGCACGTGCCTCAAAGCGAGGGGTTTTTGCGGGTGTCCAGCTAGCGCAGACCACGCTTCGCTCGGTGCTCGGCAAGCACGAACTCGACGAAATGCTCTCCGAGCGGGACAAGCTCAACAAGGACATCCAGGAAATTCTCGATGCACAAACCGACGCGTGGGGAATCAAGGTCGCCAATGTCGAAATCAAGCATGTCGATATTCAGGAAAGCATGATCCGTGCGATCGGCCAGCAGGCTGAGGCCGAGCGCGAGCGCCGGGCCCGGGTCATCAATGCCGAAGGCGAGCAACAGGCGGCGCAAAAGCTGCTGGAAGCGGCTGAAACTCTTTCGGCACGTCCTGAAGCCATGCAGCTTCGCTATCTGGGTGCTCTGGGCACAATTGCCGGAGATAAGAGCTCGACCATCGTTTTCCCGTTCCCCATTGAATTTGGAGGATTGTTCGAGACTCTGGCCAAGCAAAAAGATGCGCCTGGTGGCGGCGACGCGTAACCCGTAGGGCAAGCCGATGCAGTCCTGCCCCTTGCCCGGACGTAACAAAGAGGAAGATGCCTTCACTATGAGATACAGATCGTTCTGGCGCCAAGCGCTTGCTACGCTGGGCCTAGCAGGAATGCTCTTCGCTCCGGTCACAGCCAACGCGGGTGTAATCGATGGTTCTCAGAGCGCGGGCGGTCTCACGGTGTATCTAGGCGTGGTGCCGGCGGCAGTGGTGAAGGGTCATCCAACCGGCCATCCCGAGGCGGAGATGCATGGCGGCACGCCGGCAAGCTCTCACAGCATGCACATCACGGCCGCTGTCTTCGAAAAGGCTTCAGGGGCCAGAGTCAAGGACGCGAATGTCACCGCGCATATCCTCGAGCCTGGCGGAATACAACGATCGGTTCGCCTGCAACCGATGACTGTCGCGGGCGCGCTGACTTTCGGCGGGTACACAACCTTTGCCCGAGGCATTAATTACCGGATCGGAATTGTCGTGGACCGCCCGCCGCACATGCTGCCGTCGCAATCGAAGCAGACTCCGCACGCGATGCATCGCAAGCCGTCTGTGACGGTGCATTTCACCTATACCCATGATTGAAGCATGTCGCGCGGCAACCCGGACGGTTGACAGGTGCGTTCCAGCGACGACGGAGGCCTTCCTCTTCCATGGCGCTCTTGTCGTCTAAAGCGCGGGTCTGCATAGCGACAGCAAACTGTAATTCACCGGAGGCTCAAACGTCTTCAGAGGGCGGCGGCAGAAATTCGGCACCGTCAGCGGTCCGGCGCAGGAGGACTTCAGAATGGCAGACCCACTCAAAACTCTAGATCAGCACCCCTTACGGTCCCGCGCGGGGGCGCCCGCCCAAATCTACGATTCGGGGCTGCGATCCTATATGCTCGGCGTCTACAATTATATGGCCAGCGGATTGCTGCTCACCGGCTTGGTCGCGCTATTCGTGGCCAGCACGGACAGTGTACGCGCACTGTTCTTTGCTGCAACCGGAGCGCCGACAGGATTGGGCTGGGTCGCTGTATTCGCGCCCCTGGCGCTAGTGCTTGCCCTGAGCTTTGGCATCAATCGGTTTTCCGAGACGGCGGTCAAGGCCATGTTCTGGAGCTACGCGGCACTCATGGGCGTGTCGCTCGCTACCATTTTTCTTGCTTACACTGGGGTCAGCATCGCCCGCACCTTCTTCGTGGCGGCATCGGCCTTTGCCGCGTTGAGCTTGTGGGGCTATACGACCAAGCGCGATTTGTCCGCGTGGGGATCGTTCCTGATCATGGGCGTGTTCGGACTGATCATCGCCATGCTCGTCAACAAGTTTCTGAAATCCTCGGTGATGGACATGATCGTGAGCGGCATTGGAGTTCTGCTGTTTGCCGGGCTCACGGCCTATGACACCCAGAAGATCAGGAACATCTATTCTGAGGTTAAGGGCAGCGATTTCCGCGGCAAGGCGATCGTAATGGGTGCACTGACGCTGTATCTCGATTTCATCAACCTGTTCCTGTTTCTGCTCCGCTTCATGGGTGAGCGCCGATGACCATACCCGCTGGCAGCTCCAACGGGCGCGGTAATGCACCTTTTCCGGTTCCTCCGGCCGAAGGTCCTGGCGGTCGCGAGCACGGCGTATTCAAACGGAGTGCAAGGCGTGAAATCTGCCGCCGGAAGGAAGTGACACGCAAGAAGGCATCCTCCGCCCGGATGAACGGAGGCGGTGCATGCACGACCCGGTACTGATGGCGCAAATCATTGGCGGTGCCGGCTTCGTTGCTGCGCTCGACCAGTCAGGCGGTTCGACGCCGACCGCGCTGACAAACTATGGCATCAGCGCTCACGATTATTCCGGTGAAGAAGAGATGTTCGCCCTCATCCATCAGATGCGGAGCCGGCTCATTACCGCTCCGTCGTTCGATGGCCGCAAGATCCTGGGTGCGATCCTATTCGAGAAAACGATGGAGGGCGAGGTGGACGGCACGCCCGTGCCGGACTTGCTCCGGCAGCGTGGCATCGTGCCCTTCGTCAAGATCGATCGGGGTCTGGAAGACGAAAAGGATGGTGTTCGGCTCATGAAGCCGATCCCGGGTCTCGAGACCTTGCTTGACCGCGCAAAGGCCAAGGGCATTTTTGGCACGAAAATGCGTTCGCTGATCAACGCGGCGTCCGCCGGAGCCATTGGCGCTATTGTCGATCAACAATTCGGCATCGCAAATCGCATTCTGGACAAGGGCCTGATGCCAATCGTCGAGCCGGAGGTGAACCTGAAAAGCAAGTCGCGCGCCGAATGCGACACTATACTTCTTGGCGCGCTGATGAAAGCACTCGATAAACAGCCAATTGGCCGCCGGGTGATGCTCAAGCTTTCCATGCCAGCAGCGCCAGACCTATTTGCGCCGCTTGTGGGACATCCCAGCTGTGCGCGGGTGTTGGCACTTTCGGGCGGGTATTCGCAGGAAGAGGCTTGTGATGAGCTGGCAAAAAATCATGCGCTTGTGGCAAGCTTCAGCCGTGCGCTCCTGCAGGATCTGCGCGCCGGGATGGATGACGAGGAATTCAATCGCGTGCTCGCCGAAGCCATTGAGCGGATTTACCGCGCGTCGACCGTGAAGACCGCTAACAACCCGGTGTGAATCTTTCGAGAGCTGCCAGCGGGGGCTGCATTCGCCTGTTCCCGCTTACGTTCCGTTCGATTTGGCTTGCGCCTTCCAGCACATATCGCAGACCGGGTCGCCGCGGGAGAGCGTCTGTCGCCGCTCATAATGGCCTCGGCCGCCGTCATTCGCGATGATGTCGGCGCCGGGCCAGTCGTACCGGCACCAGCTTTCGTAAAGAGGCTTCTAGATCGCCGCAGTCGCCCGTTTCCGCAATGAGGGTCCGCATAAGGGTCTGCGGCGGACAGTGGGTAAAGTGGGTGATGAGGTCGTCGCCCTCCCGGCGCACCTCCACCGCGTAACCCGGTGCGCCAGGCGCGTTGAACGGAAAACGCAGCAGCAGTCCGATCGTGCCGCGTAGCCGCTTGCCGGGATCCCGCGTGACCAGACGGAGAGGGAGCGAATTCAGCCGGAGAAGAAGCGCATAGACGTTCCACCCGATGTCGGCGACCGCGCTCCGCGACGATTCTCTGGAAAGCCCTGCTTCGAGCAAGGCCCGATAGGCCGCGGCGGTATAGATGGCTAGCTCCACCATGAGGCGATTGCCTGCGCTCGGAAGTTGACCAAGATCGGACAAGGGGCGCAGTTCCTTCGCCTGTGGCTCCAGGTTCGCGAGGAACAGATCAATCTCATCCGGCAACCAGCGCAGCCACACGCCATCTAACCGCTCGAGAGTTCTCGTTTCGAGCACCTTGCGCGCCGACCTGCTCAGCCTCCAGCGGATCAGCCGACGGACAGGGCGCCAGAGCATATTCACACCGTCATGGCTCGCTTCTGAGATCGAGCGTCCGTAGTCTCAGCGCATTGCCGATAACCGACACCGAAGAGAGGCTCATCGCGGCTGCCGCGATCATCGGGCTCAGCAATATGCCAAACCAGGGGAACAGCACGCCAGCGGCGATCGGCACGCCGAGCGAGTTGTAGGCGAAGGCGAAGAACAGATTCTGCCGGATATTGCGCATGGTTGCACTCGAAAGCCGGTGCGCCTGGGCCAGGCCTTCGAGATCTCCGCGCACAAGGGTCATGCCGGCGCTTTCAATCGCGACATCGGTGCCGGTTCCCATCGCCACCCCAACATCGGCCGCGGCGAGCGCAGGCGCATCGTTGATCCCGTCGCCCGCCATTGCGACAGTCTTGCCTGCCGCCTTCAATTCACCGACGATGCGGTTCTTGTCCGCAGGCGAGACATCGGCATGGACCTCGTCGATCCCCACTTCGTTCGCCACGGCGCGCGCGGTTGCCTCGCTGTCGCCGGTCAGCATGACCACCCGAATACCGGCTGCGTGGAGACGGCCGATGGCGCGCGCGCTGGTCGGCTTGATCGGATCGGCGACGCCGATCAGCCCGGCCGGCTTACCGTCGATTGCAACGAACATCACCGTCCGCCCTTTCGCTCGGGCGGTTTCGGCGGCGTCGGCCATGATCGGGTCATAGGCACCGACCCGGCGCATCATCTTTGCGTTGCCGATCGCGACGCGTCGCTTGCCGACGCTTGCCTCGATACCTTCGCCCGTCACGGAGGAAAAATCGCTCGCCGCCGCGAACTTGTGGCCGCGCGCGCGAGCGCCCTTGACGATCGCCTCGGCGAGCGGGTGTTCACTGCCGATTTCGGCGGCGCCCACCAGGCGCAGCATCTCCGATTCATCGATGCCCTGTGCAGGTTCGACCATGACCAGCTCCGGTCGGCCTTCGGTCAGTGTCCCGGTTTTGTCGACGACGATGGTGTCGACCTTCTCGAAGGTCTCGAGCGCCTCGGCGTTCTTCACCAGGATACCGTTTTGCGCACCCTTGCCGGTCCCGGTCATGATCGACATCGGCGTTGCGAGGCCCAGGGCGCAGGGGCAGGCAATGATGAGTACGGCTACGGCATTGACCAGGCCATACGCGAACGCCGGTTCCGGCCCCCAGACCGCCCAGGCAGCGAAGGTAAGTATGGCGATGCCGATTACCACGGGCACGAACCAGCCCGCGACAAGATCGGCCAGACGCTGGATCGGCGCGCGGCTGCGCTGCGCCTCAGCCACCATCTGCACGATCTTGGACAGCATCGTGTCCTTGCCCACGCGTTCCGCAGTCATGACAAAGCCGCCCGTCTGGTTGACCGTACCCCCCGTCACCTCGTCGCCGATCGACTTTTTCACCGGAAGCGGCTCGCCGCTGATCATCGATTCATCGACGCTGCTCGAGCCTTCAAGAATACGGCCGTCGACGGCGATCTTATCGCCGGGGCGGACGCGCAGGCGGTCGCCCGTCGCGACCTGATCGAGAGCGACCTCACGCTCCGAACCGTCGGGCATGAGTTTTAGCGCGGTCGGCGGCGCGAGTTCGAGCAGCGCGCGCAGAGCGCTCGATGTTGCGCCGCGCGCCTTGAGTTCGAGCACCTGCCCGAGCAGGACAAGCGTGGCGATGACCGCCGCCGCTTCGAAATAGACCGCCACCCGCCCATCGGCATCGTGAAAACCGGGCGGGAAGATGTGCGGCGCAATCGTTCCCACGACGCTGAACGCGTAAGCGATGGCGACGCCGAGCCCGATCAGCGTGAACATGTTGAGGTTCATCGTCCGAACCGATTGCAGACCGCGCGTAAAGAATGGCCAAGCGCCCCAGAGCACGACAGGTGTGGCCAGCGCCAGCTGTATCCATTGCGCCAAGGCCGGTTCGACAAGCTGTGAAAACGGCTGTCCCGGGATCAGATCGCCCATCGCGTAGATGAACAACGGGATAGTGAAGACCAGACTTATCCAGAAGCGGCGGTTCATGTCGACGAGCTCCGGATCGGGGCCGTCATCGAGGCTGAAGGTTTCCGGTTCGAGCGCCATGCCGCAAATCGGGCACGAGCCTGGTCCTTGCTGCCGGATTTCCGGGTGCATCGGGCAGGTGTATATCGTGCCCTCGGGCAGATCCTCGACCGCCTGCAGATGCGTTCCGCTCAGATACATTTCGGGATCGGTCACGAATTTCTGCTGGCAGTGCGCGGAGCAGAAGTAGTGGCGCGCACCATCGTGCTCGGCGCTGTGCTCGGCTCCGGCAATCGTAACGCTCATGCCGCAAACCGGATCAATCGCTACGCCTCCGGTCGGCAGCGCGCCGCTGGCAGGGTCGCAGCAGGTCTTGTGATCAGTCATTTGCAGCTCCGAACCAACGCCTTGTGAGGCGGTGCAGGGGGACGAGGAGGGCCGCCGCCCAGAAACCGTAGATCAAGGACCAAAACAGACCCGCGAGAACACCGCCGAGTGTCAGCCATTCGAACCCGGGGAGCCAGGGCGACCAGGCACGGTGCATTTCGAATCCGGAAGGCAGGGCCAAACCGTAAAGAATACAGGCGATAAGACTGATCATCAGGAACAGGCTCAAAGCCGTGCCCCAGACCAGGATCGCGCGGGGAATGGACAATTGCGTCATGATCGGCTCCTTGCTCCTGACCCGGCAAATTCGGCGTGCTTCGCGGTTTGTCCCGCTCCGATGGACAGGCTAGTGCTTCGACACCCATTCTCCGGTAGCGGACAAGCGGACATTTGTAAACTTTACCCCGGTAGGGTAATTAAGTGCGGTGCATTTGGTACGATATGCCCTGAGGCGACGAAGGATCGGGAGATGAAGTTCACCAAGGAAATCGCTCGTCTGCGGCGGGTCGAGGGCCAGGCGAGGGGTGTGATCCGCATGTTGGAAGACGAGCGGTACTGCGTCGATATCATGCATCAAATCGCTGCGATGGAAGCCGCCTTGCGGGCAACGAGAGCCAGGGTTCTCGCCATTCATGCCCAGGACTGTGTTCAGGAAGCGATCGAGAGCGGCGACAAGGAAACGCAGCGCGCCAAATTCGCAGAACTCGCTGCGCTTTTTGGAAAGGCGGGTCGCTGAGGGCAAAATGCCGGTTGTCATAGCGTTCTGCTTTCCCAGGGCCTCTCCATTTGGGTCCTTGGACAAGGCTTTGAAGGAGTGCTGAGTTGCCTGTCGGTCATCGCTGTCTCTCCAGCGAAGCCATCGAGAGGAATGCGCCGATATAGGCAAGCGTCGATTCCGCGCCTGCGTTGGCATTCATCCGGTCCTCGTGAAGGCCATCATGACACAGACCCTTTTCTGGTTCCACGAGCGCGCGGCCAAGATCATTTCGTCCGAAAAACCATGCCATTGCGATATCCGCGCGCTCGCGCCAGAGGGCGGTGTCGGCACCTGAACTGGCGGCGGCGAGGCACCCATCGACCATGGCATGCGCTTCGATGGGTTGCTGATCGAACCTGCACGGCAATTGGTGTCTGCGTCCAAAATTATGCGTACCGACCGGGTGAAAGACCTGTCCATCGTACTGCCAGTCCCAGAGTGCCTGCAGGGCTGATAGTCCGGCTCCGCGCAGATCAGCCATGCCCAGCACCGTACCGGCCGTAATCGCGGCCTCGGCCAGGCGTCCATTGTCGTAGGCCAGCCCGTCTTCGAACCAGGGCCAGGCAGGTTGCACCGCGTCCCGCCATCGCTGAAGCAATTCATGCGCCAGTTGCTCGCGCAGCTGCTCCGCTTCCCTCCAGGGAGAGCTGTTGCGCAGTAATATGTCCAGACCCGTCAGGACCAAGCTCCACGAACGCGGCGAAGCGAGCTCGTGCAGGCGCGGAAGGACCGCTTCGAGAAGATCGCGTCCCCAGACCCGCATCCATTCCTGAGGCGGCATCGCGATCATGACGCACAAGGCATGAACGGCGCGTGCGCAAGCATCCTCAGCCGCTTCTTCGTCCAGCCAGCGTCGATCATACGTCATGAAGTTCCTGAAATGTCGTGTCTGCCGGTCGAAAGAATGATCGAGAAACGCGGCATAAGCGGTGAGAGCGTGTTGCTCTGTGGCGCTTAGCGTGCGCAGGTGGGCCAGACGGCACATTACGGTAACCGCTCGCGCGTTGTCATCGAGACAGTAGCCATGAGAACGGTCGACGAAATGATGCCGGGCGTGTTGGGCCAGACCCGTATCGTCGGTCAGCGCCAGCAAGTGGACGGTGATCGCCAAGTCAATCATCTTGTGCCATCCTTCACGGCCGCACGCTGAAGCCCGCGCACGCTCGCTGCGTTGCCCGGGTGATCCCGACGACGAGACGAGGCGCTGGTCGTCATCGGCATTTGAGTCGTCCACGATAAGCCTGGATTGTGAGCAATCGATTCGGGTTAAACATGTTAAAGCTTCCTGTAGTGTGGCACTCTGTTGCAGAAGTTTGAGGTAGGCGATCCTCAGCGGGAATATTCGTATTGGAAAGCTCGATGGATGATCCTGCCACTTCGGCGGCTGCCGGCGACGATGCCTTGAGGCCGATGGACGAAGCCGTCCGACGGGCGCTGGTGGACAGTCATCAGGACATTCTCAAATTCCTGAATCGGCGTCTTCACAGTTCCCACGAAGCGGAGGAGGTTCTGCAGCGCTTCATGCTCAAGGCGATCGAGCGCGCGGGAGAGCTTCGCGAGGCAAAGTCGGTCAAAGGTTGGCTTTCGCGCGTTCTGGCAACGACGATTGCCGATTTCCAGCGGACTGTCATCCGACGGCGCAGCAAGGAGATCGGTGTCGATCCGCATGAGCTTGCCGAGAGCAGCCATGCGCACACGCAACCGGAGGTGGATCTTGACCAGACAGTGTGCAACTGCCTTTACCGGCTCCTGCCGACATTGAAGCCCGACTATGCGGAGGTCATATGGCGCGCCGATTTGCTCGAAGAGCCGCGGGACGAGATCGCGAAAAGTCTCGACACGACGGTCAACAATGTGACCGTCAGATTGCACCGCGCACGTCGTGCGCTGAAGACCCGACTCCTGCAGATGTGCCGCACGTGCATCGAGCATGGCTTTCTCGACTGTGAATGTGCCCATGCAGAGTCCTCGCTTCGAGCCCATGTGGGAGGGTTCTCGGCTGATTAGAGATGGCAGATATCTGTCAGGTCTCGAGCGGTTCTCCGGGGCGTAGTGGCAAGTGGGCCGTCCGGGACATTGGTTGACAATACCTGCCCGGGCGGGAGCAGGAATGTTTTCGCTCACTTGAAACGAACAAGCACCTGGCATGTTGTCGGGACGACGGCGGCCGCTCATGGGAAGACGACACCGAATCTCGATAAATCTCCTGCATACCGACTGGCTGACCCATCACCACGGTCGCTGCTTCGTGGCGGATGTTCTGTCCGCATCACTACGAAGGGCTTTCGTTGACGCGTTGACGACCCACCGACGAAGATTCCGGCCGGGCTGTTTCATTGCGCCACGCCTTTAGCGCTGCGGCGATTTGTGGGACGACACTGATTGCGTTGGATGGATGCGCAATGGTGTCGGTACTGACGATCCGGCCGTTGCCCGCCGCCTGCAGTTTCCCAAAGGCATCGCCCGCCAGTATCGGATGGACGACGATTGCGATCGGCGCTGCGGCAGCTGCTTCCCGAAGAATGTGCACCGCTTCGATCATGGTGCGCGCGCTCGAGGCGATGTCATCAATGATCACCGGTGTAAGGTTGGATAAATCGGGCAGATTGGCGGCGGAAATACTGACGTCATAGTCGCCCCTGCGCTCCTTGCGGAGAACTGCGTAGCGAGCGCCGGCAAGGCCGGCGATCTCCTCGACCCACTGACCGCTTTCCTCGTCGGGACCGATAAGGAGCGGATTGGAGACCTCAAGCCGGATCCACGCAGCTATTGCGGGCGCGGCCTGAACCGCAATGGCCGGGATGGAATAGACCGCGCCCAGGTCCGAGTGACGATGAAGGTGCGGATCGACGGTGATGAGTGCATCAAACGTGCGCGAGAGTAGGCGCGCGAAAGTGACCGAAGTTACGGCTTCGCCTTCATTGAAGGCCTTGTCCTGGCGCATATAGGCCAGATAGGGTGCAACGAGGCTGACGCGGCGCGCGCCCATTTCGCGTGCCTTGTCGGCCGCGAACAAGAGGGCCAAGGCCTTGGTATCGGGCCGATCGAGCGTGCACAGCAGAACGACGTCTCGCTCACGGACGGAGGACAACAGGCGCACATAGCTCTCGCCGTCCGGAAACTGGCGCCAGACGATTTCTCCAAGTTCCATGCCGGTCTCGGCACACAAGTGAGCCGCCATGTCGGGCGAGGCGCTGAGCGAGAACAGGACCGGATTCACAGGCTTGCCAATCGAATGACGTCGGGATTGGCGGCGGCGAAGGCCAGCGCGTAGTCCAGCTCGCCGCGGCTCTCCGCGTGAACGGTGAAGATCGGCTCTCCCCGCGCCACTGTCGCACCCAGTTTCACATGTAGCGATATGCCTGCCGATTTGGATCGCGGTGCACCCGCCAACTTGGCAATACGCGCCAGCGTCCGATTGTCGAATGCCGCCACCCTGGCACTGCGCGGTGCGCTGATCGTATATCGCAGCGGTGCGGTGGACGGTTCGGAAAAGCCCCCTTGCGCCTCGCAGATCGCCATGAACTTGTCGAGCGCCCGGCCGTCGTTGAGGATCGAGCTGGCCTGCGCACGCCCCCGCCCGGGCGGTCCGCCAGCGAGGTCGAGAATTCTGCCTGACAGATCAATCGCCCGCTCGCGCAGGTCCGCCGGAGCATCGGGTGCTCTGCGCAGGACGGCGAGAACATCGTGCGCCTCGAGCGCTGGCCCGATGCCCGACCCCACCGGCTGTGTCCCGTCGGTCAACACCGGGGTCACCGAGAGATGGAATTCCGCCGCAACCGCGACCAGATGCGCGCTGAGCCTGGCTGCTTCAGCTGGTGAGCGCACTTTGGCGGTTGCGCCCACGGGTAGATCGAGCAGGACGTGCGTCGCCCCGGCGGCGAGCTTCTTGGACAGGATAGACGCGACAAGTTGGACCTCACTATCCACATCGAGCGCGCGCTCGACGCCGATCAGGATGTCGTCAGCCGGGCTCAGGCGCACATTGCCGCCCCAGACGACACATCCGCCCTCACGCTCGACCACGCGCCGCATCGCTGCCAGATCGAGATTGACTGGCGCCATCACTTCCATCGCATCGGCTGTCCCTGCCGGGGAGGTGATGGCGCGGGAAGAGGTTTTGGGCATGGTGAAGCCGGCAGCGGTGACAATCGCCACAATGAGTGGAGTGGTGCGGTTGGCCGGGAGCCCGCCGACGCAGTGTTTGTCCAAAACCAGTTCATCGGGCCAGTCGAGCCGGTCACCCGCTTCGAGCATGGCACGTGTCAACGCCGCAGTTTCGGTTACGTCGAGCGTCTGCCCGGCAAAGGCGGTCACAAAGCCGGCGAGTTCCACGTCGGAATAGCGGCCGGTGGCGATATCCGCGACGATCCGCGTAAGCCGGTCCTGCTCGAGACGATGGCCGTAGATCTTGACGCGCACATCGCTCATCGAAGCGAGTGGCTGCGGATGACGCACCTCAATGACATCGCCATCGCCAGCATGAAGCTGGCGCCAAAGAGCGTTTGGCAGTCCGACCTCGTCGGGGTCGAGCAGGCCATTTGTCGTGAAAAAGAGCGTTGCGAGTGCGCGGCGGCCTCCCGCATGGACTTCCACGCGCGTCCGCGTCGCGAACCCTTCCGAACGGGCGACTGGACAGTCGGCGTGCATGAACACGATCGCTTCGCCGCCGGTCTCGATGCCGAGGCGCCGAACGCGCAGGCCATGAGGCGCCACTGGCTGGTCGGTAAGCATCTGAGGCCCGCTCGCCCTCATGCGAGCACCACGCGCTCGCCGTGTTCGGGGACCCGCGCCTCCCACCCAAGCCGTTCGGTGATGCAACGGCGAAACGTATCGGAGGCCTCGGGCTCACCGTGAGTCACGAATGTCTGGACCGGCGGATCCTCGAAGCCGCCAAGCCATCGCAGGAGTTCGCCCTGATCGGCATGGGCAGACAGCATGTCGAGACTGGCAACCTCTGCGCGCACAGGGATGAACTCTCCGTGGATCTTCAGTTCGCTGGCACCATCGCGCAGGGCTGCGCCCCGCGTCCCGCCAGCCTGGAAACCGGCCAGGAGGATCGTGTTGCGGGGATCGGGGGCATAAGCTTTGAGATGATGCAATATCCTTCCGCCCGTCGCCATCCCGCTCGCCGCGACAATGATTTTGGGCATGGGGTCGCGATTGAGGCGCTTTGAGTCCTCGACGTCACGGACGTATTCGGCAATGCCGCAGGCCTCCCGGCACTGGTCTTCCGTCAGGCGGTGCTCTCCAACATGGTCGCAGAAGATCGAACTTGCGTTGACCGCCATCGGGCTGTTGAGGAAGATCGGTACGGGACCAAGCCGTCCGCGGCGACGCAGCTGGCTCAGATGAAACAGCAGCGTTTGGGCGCGTCCGACCGCAAATGACGGGATGATGACGCTTCCGCCGCGCCCGATGGTGCGGTTGATGACATCTTCCAACGCGGTTTCGGGGTCGGTCTCGTCATGGTGTCGGTTGCCATAGGTCGACTCGACGACAAGATAGTCTGCTCGCGGAACGCGCACCGGATCGATCATCGTTGCTGCGGAGTAGCGGCCGATATCACCCGAAAAGACGATCCGCTTGCCGTTGCAGTTCAGCTCGATGCTGGCCGCCCCGAGAATATGCCCCATTGGCCGGAAGATCGCGCTGCAGCCTTCGGCAACTCTCGTCGGTTCGTCGAAGCCGGTCGGAGCGAAGGAGGCAAGCGCCGCCTTTGCATCGCGTTCGGTATAGAGTGGAAGAGCCGGCGTGTGTTTGCTGAACCCGCGCTTGTTGGCATAGCGCGCGTCCGCTTCCATGAGATAGCCGCTGTCGGGGAGCAGGAGCTCGCACAGCTTGAAGGTCGCGTGCGTGCTGATCACGGGACCACGGAAACCGTCGCGGACAAGCGCCGGAATGAAACCCGAATGATCAAGATGAGCATGCGTGAGGAGAACGGCATCGATATCGCGCGGCGCGATGGGGAGGGGTTGGCGATTGCGCAGGCGTAGCTGCTTGAAACCTTGGAACAGGCCGCAGTCGACAAGGATTTTGCAGTCGCCGGTCTCGACGAGATATTTCGATCCGGTGACCGTACCGGCACCGCCCAGAAAAGTAAGTTGCAAGGTCATTGGCGCCTTCCTCGGGTGTGGAGCGGCACACCGCGCCGCTTGATGGATAGAGACGCGCTCGCTCGACTGTTATTACAACGCGACTGCCCCGCGTTGATTGCTCTGCCGCATTTGTTCGTGCCTGTCCGGGCGTTGTCGGCTGCTCAATCGCTGGAATGATCCCGCTTTGACAGGAGGGGCAATGCGCCAGCGGTATGCTGCGGGTAGCACAACATCACGCAGGAATCGGGCTCGCCGTGGAGCTCCGATCGCTTTCTCCGGACTCCGCTACGCTCCTGCCGATACCTTCCATTCGCGTCCTTTTGAGGAGCAGTGCATTCACGGCCACGAGCGCGGAGCTCCCCGACATGGCGATGGCGGCGACCGCCGGGCTGATGATCAGCGGGTAGAGGACGCCCGCTGCGACCGGAAAGGCAATGACATTGTAAGCGACAGCCCAGAACAGGTTCTGGTGCATCTTGCGCAAGGTTGCTTTCGAAAGAACGATAGCGCCGACCACGTCATAAGGATCGCTGCGCATAAGTACGACATCGGCGCTTTCCATAGCGACATCGGTGCCGGCCCCGATCGCAAAACCCACATCGGCCTGGGTCAGCGCCGGCGCGTCGTTAATTCCGTCTCCAACCATGCCCACGCGCTTGCCCTGCGCCTGCAACTCCTTGACTTTATCGGCCTTCTGGCCGGGCAGGACGTCGGCGAGCACGGTGCCGATGCCAAGCTGTGCCGCCACGCGCTTTGCCGTGCCCTCATTGTCGCCGGTCAGCATTGCCACTTCGACCCCGCGCTTGCGCAGCGCCGCGACCGCCGCAACGGCGGTGGGGCGCGGGGCGTCGGCGATGGCGATCAGACCGACCAGATCGCCCTTGTGCGCGACGTGAACGACCGTTCGTCCGGCACCCTTCAGCTCGTCCGCCGCCTCGGACAAGGCGCCGAGTGGGACGTTCTCCTCGTCCATCAGTCGGCGATTGCCGAGCAGCACCGTGCTGCCACCGACCAGCGCCTCTGCGCCCATGCCTTCCCGGTTGTGAAAGTCGCGGACGTCGTCGAGCGCGAGATCTCCTGCGCGGTCAAGGATGGCGAGTGCGAGCGGATGTTCCGAACCACGCTCGACCGCGGCGGCGAGCCGCAAAACATCCTCGTCGGACCGGCCTTCCGCAGCGACGATGTCGACCACATGCGGCTGCCCCATGGTTAGCGTGCCGGTCTTGTCGAACACGATCACGTCGAGTTTGGTCGCCTCCTCGAGCGCGCCGGCATTCTTGAACAGGATGCCGTTGGTCGCGCCGAGCCCGGTCCCGACCATGACCGCCATCGGGGTCGCGAGTCCCAGAGCATCCGGGCAAGCAATGACGAAGACGGTTATCGTCAGCGTGACGGCGAACAGCAATGGCGCGCCGAGCCACCAGAACCATGTCGCAAAGGTCGCCAGTCCGATAAGGATCGCGATCAAGACCAACCACTGCGACGCGCGGTCGGCAAGCAGCTGCGCCGGGGCCTTGGAATTCTGCGCTTCCTGGACGAGTTTGACGATTTGGGCCAGCGCGGTGTCGGCACCAACCTTGGTTGCCTTGTACCGGAAGCTGCCGCTCTTGTTGATCGATGCGCCGATGACTTCGTCGCCGACCGCCTTGTTAACCGGCATCGACTCGCCGGTAAGCATCGATTCATCGATCAGCGAGGTTCCTTCGACGATTTCCCCGTCGACGGGGATCTTGTTGCCAGGCTTGATGATGATCGTCTCGCCCACCTGGACTTCGGAGGTGGCGATCTCCACTTCGCGGCCATCGCGAATGACGGTCGCCATCGGCGGCGCGAGATCGAGCAGTGCGCGAATCGCCTGCGACGCCCCGGCGCGCGCGCGCATTTCGAGCCAGTGGCCGAGCAGGATGAAGACCAGCAGGACCGCGACTGCCTCGTAGAACTGCACACCGGGAAAGAGGAAGGTCGAGCCGACGCTGAAGAGATAGCCTGTTCCAACCGACAGCACGACAAGCACCGCCATATTGAGGATCCCATTGCGCAGCGCGCGCCAGGCGGCGACGAAGAACGGCCAGCTGGGATAGATGACCGCGGCGCTCGCGAGGAAGAACAGCCACAGATCGAGGCCCAACTCGAAAGGCGGAGCAGGCGGCGTGAACATGCCGCCCATTGGCGAATAGACGAAGATCGGAATGGTAAAGAGGAGAGCCACCCAGAACCGGTTGCGCATGTCGCGGACCATCGCTTGCATGTCGGCACCAGCGCCGTGTCCCATCTCGTGCGCCATGGCATCCTGCGCGTGCGCCTTGCGGGCAGCCGCAACTCTTTCGTGGCCGGCATGAGCGGATGGTACCGGGTCGGGGCCTGGCTTGCAGACATGTCGGGGATGGACCGCGCCGCGGCAGCGGAAGCCGCAGGAGAGCACGGTCCGGCGCAGCTTTTCCTCGCTGGTCAAACCCTCGTCAAAATCAATCGTAACGCTTCCCGAAGCCGGATTGGCGACAGCGCGACTGACGCCGTCCTCGGCTTCCAGTTGTTTCTCTACGCCGAGATGATCGAGTTCCTCGAAGAGGCCGCCGACCTCAAGCGTCACATTTGCCAAACCAACCTCCAGAAGATTTTTCGTTCTCTCGTCCGGCAGCGTGCACTGCGGATTCGTTGCTCGCTTGGCAAAGACGCTTGAACACCGACGGAATTACACCATGAGTTCGGATTCGCTCTTTCACGGTATCGCGGCGCGACCAATTAGCTCGCCGCGTCGCCCGGAATCGGCTCAAACGGTTCGCGCCGCAAATAGATCGGCGGCGCTCATTGACGATGGCACGTGCAGCTTCCTCGGGGAAGCCGATGCCGGTCAGGAGTTCTTCGCACAATTGCAGACTAGCCTCAACGGTGTCGGGTACCCTCCCCGACGCACCGAGTGCTTGCAGTCGGCGTGCATGCTCAGCATCTTGGGCTCTTGCGTAGATGGGCACATGCGGCCAGAGCTGGTGAGCCGCGCCGACAACATGCTCGGCACTGCCGGGCGCATCCATAGTGGACACGAACGCCGCAGCGCGCTCGATACCTAGATGCGGAAGAAGATCCGGCTGAGTGGCGTCGCCAACGACAACCGGCATTCCCTTCGCACGCTGACGTGCGATGATTTCGCCATCGGTATCGAGCGCGACATAACTGATGCGCTGAGCGTCCAGCAGATCAGCCAGAAGATGCCCAATCCGGCCGAAGCCGCCGATAATCATGCGGGCTTCCCCTGTCCCGAGGTCGGCAGGTACGAGGGTGCCATTCTCCCGCTTCTCCAAAAAATCGGCCCAGCAGACGGTCGGCGGCGGAAAGGGCCGGGGGGAGAAACATCGTCAAGATAACCACCATAAGCATGAACTGACCGACAGTTGGGTCCAGCACGCCGACCGCAAGCCCGGCAGCGAGGACGACGAATGCAAATTCGCCGCCTTGGCAGAACAGGACCGCAGTCTCCGCAGCGACGGCGGCGGGCTGCCGGATCGCTTTCGAAACCACGAACAGGGTCCCAGCTTTGAGTGCGACGAGGCCAATCACTGAAAGTACGACCCAGCCCAGCAACTGCCAGACGGCACTCACGTCAAGGCTCATGCCAACGGACATGAAGAAGAGGCCCAGGAGTAGGCCCTTGAAGGGCTCAATATCACTGGCGATCTGGTGACGATACTCGGTGTCTGCGAACAGCAGCCCAGCAAGAAATGCGCCGAGCGCCATCGAAAGGCCCGCCTGTGCCGTGAGTGCAGCGGTTCCAAGCACAATCAGCAGGACGGCGGCCATAAACACCTCGCGGCTGCCGCTGCCGCCGACGAACCGCAACAGCGGCCGAATAGCAATGCGTCCGACGGCCAGAATGGCGGCGATAATGATAGCAGCCTGAAGGATCGCCCGTGTAGCGGCTCCGGCCAGCGACTCGCTACCTTCCGCGCCGGCCACGCCTACGAGAAAGAGGATGGGGACGACGGCGAGGTCTTGAAACAGGAGGATACCGAACGCTGCGCGCCCGGACCGGGTGCCAAGACGCCCTGTCTCAGTCAAACTCTGCATGACGAGCGCGGTGGATGATAATGCCAGACAAAGCCCTAAAATGGCGGATGCGATCATGGAGTTGCCAAAGGCGTAGGCGATCGCCCCGATGATGGCAGCGGATGCGCAGACTTGCCCGGTGCCAAGACCGAAAACGATCCGTCGCATCCCCCACAATTGCCTCGTTGAGAGTTCAAGGCCGATCATGAACAGCAGAAAGATTATGCCGAGCTCAGCGACGCGACGGACACCGTCGACATCCGCGATAACGACATAGGCGAGCAATGGCACATCCACGACAATGCGATTCAGACCGTGCGGCCCAATCAGGAGACCGGCAAATAGAAATCCGAGGACAGAGCTGACGCCGAGTTTACGGACGGTCGGGATCACCAATCCGGCAGCCGCGAGGAAAACAAAAATTTCCCTCAAGTAGGGAATTTCGTGATCCAACAGTTAAGCCTTTCGAATAGCTGCCATTGAAGCGAGTTGCTCGCACGCTGCCGATCTATGACCCGGTAACGGTCGTCTTGCTTGCAAATGGGTCTTCGAGATACCAGGACGACAAGGATCAAGGAGCATCAGGAATTTTGAGGTGCGTCACCCCGCATCGCTTTTGCCTCCCTCCTCCACCAACAGGAAGACTGTAAACTTTCCCCGATCCAGCGCCACGACATTCCGTCACTCGGCGAGGAAGCGCTCGGATTTTGCTGTGTCCATTCGCGCGCCGGAGGCGAGCGCCGGCGAACGCCGCAAGAAGAACATCAGAACCATCACGCTCATGATCGCCGCAAAGAAACACCAGACCGATATGAACCAGGTTAGGTAAAAGATGCCGGCAAGAAGAAACGACACGATCGCTGCGATGCCAAACCATCGCACCCAGCGGTGGCTCGACAGAAGAGGGCTTATGCAGGTTCCCAAAATATACAGAGCCATGACGATTTTAACGTAGAAGTGGGGTGATACGTAGTCGATATGTCCCTCGGCAGCTGTAGCCACAATCGGAAGCCGGATGAGGAAATAGAGCAGATAAAGACCCACTGCTGTTCCTCCCGCAACCGCTACCAGCAGCGCCTTGCGGCGCCATTTCACAGGTTCGAGAAAATAGACGGCGAGCGGGACAAAGATTGGCCAGAGTACGTGTGAAAATATCGAATAGGCATAAGTCAGCACGGTACTGAGAAGCTGCGTCTTGTCAGGGAATGTCAGCCAAAGTGCGCCCTCGATCAATTGCTGAACGCCAAACAGGAGCGGTATCGCTGCATATGGCCGCTCGGCAGGGTTCCGCGCAAGGCGTATGCTGAATGCACCGGTAACCAGCAACGCTGCTCCGGCGGTGAAACTAGCTGTGGCCGAAAAGCACATATTTGACCTTACCCCCGCAAATTCACGCGCTCATTCTCAATCGACCCTCGCACATTCGGCGGGGACCCGTCTCGATCGACACATGCTTGGGAACTTCCAAAGATGCCACACTAGAGTGCGTACCGCGCGCAGACAAAGATCCCAAACATAAGGCAACCTTGCGTGATCGGGAAGACTGATGTCACGGATAAGGGGACCCACGAGCTCGCGGTTCCAGTGTAATACGTATCCGTACCAAGCGTCTCAATGGGCGCCGGAGGTGCAACGCCCGACAGCAGGGGAGTGCTGGCCCGATCACAATAGCCTTGATCCTTGCCGCGCTTGCGCCGCTCATTGCGGTCCTCGGACTGCTGGTCATGCTTCGTTTGCCTGCCGCCGTGGCGATGCCGTTCAGTCTTCTCGTTACCGCCCTTGTGAGCGTCGTCATCTGGCGTGTGCCGGTAATCCAGGTTCTTGCTGCCGCCGCCGAGGGGACGGTGATCGCGGCATCGATCGTCTGGATAGTCTTCGGGGCGATTTTCCTGCTCAAGGTTCTCACGGCAGGCGGAGCCATGACCGTCATCCGGGACGGGTTCACCCGCATTGCCCCTGACCCCCGCGCGCAAATTATAGTCATCGCCTGGCTTTTCGGGGCCTTCCTCGAAGGTGCTGCTGGTTTCGGAACCCCGGCCGCGATCACCGCACCCTTGCTTGTCGCTCTGCGCTTCAAGCCAATGGCAGCCGTGGTGCTTGCGCTGATTGCCGACAGCAGCCCTGTTTCCTTCGGCGCGATCGGCACGCCCGTCGCAATAGGCCTCGCGCAGGGTCTGGAGGAAGACGGACAGGTCGATGCGGCAATCGCGGCCGACGGTGACCAAAGTTTGGAAACCATGCTCGAGGCAGTCGCGGTTCAGGCAGCGATGATAGATCTTTTTGTCGGCAGCCTCATCCCTCTCATCATGATCCTGATCTTCACGCGTTTCTTCGATGTGCGTCAAAGTTGGAAGGCCGGTCTCGCGGCGTGGAAATTCGCCTTGGCGGCCGGCTTTGCCTACACGCTGCCCGCACTTGGCGTGGCGGCAATGCTCGGGCCCGAGCTGCCCGCGCTCATCGGCGCTCTTTGTGGTCTAGCGATCATGGTTCCGATTGCCCGGAAGGGATGGCTTTTGCCGGATGGAGGGCTGAGACCAACTTTAGAGCACGGCGCCCTCGTCGCCTTCCCGATGTCACTCAAGCGTGCCTGGTCACCCTATTTGCTTCTCGCGGTGATGCTTGTCGTTACGCGGATCGAAATCCTGCCGTTCAAGAGTTGGTTGAACAAGGTTTCCATTCAATGGAACGGCATCTTCGGGACAGAGATCAGTGTCTCGGTCGCGCCATTCTACCTGCCAGGCGCCATGTTTGTTGTCATCGCCGTGCTGACGCTTCGCATGCACCGGATGAACCTTGCCCAGGTCCGAACTTCGCTCAATGAGGCTGCCCGAATCGTCGGAACGAGTGCGATGGCACTGGGCGCAGCGGTGCCGATGGTACGCATTTTTATCCAGTCAGGCGTAAACGACGCTGGTCTTCGCAGCATGCCGATGGAGCTTGCCAGCTTTGCCGCTGGCGGTGTCGGGACGAAATGGCCGCTGGTCGCTCCGTTGCTTGGCGCCCTTGGCAGTTTTCTTTCAGGTAGCGCCACATTCAGCAATATGACATTTGCTCTTTTGCAGACGCAGGCCGCTGAGCAGGTCGGCATGCCAACAGTACTGGTGCTCGCCGGACAAATGCTCGGTGCGAATGCCGGCAACATGGTATCTGTGCTGAACGTGGTAGCCGCAGCCGCGGTGGTTGGTCTGATCAGGGAGGAAGGAACGATCATTCGTTTCACCTTCCTGCCGATGCTCATCTACGCGCTGGCCTCGGGCACGATCATCTTTGCGCTCATGCTGGCGTCGTGACAATGGATCGCGGGCTCCGGCAGTTCGATCACTGTCGCACGGCGCGGGGCTAAATCATGCCGAGGCCACGAACATTATCCGGTAAAAGTGGCCAATAAACTTGCCGCCACTTCACCTAACTCTGAGCCGCTAAATTGGGTAGCGGCATTTTCTTGCTAACCGGCGAGACGGGCGACCTCATCCGCCAACATTCGCTGCGATTGCTGGAAGAACTCCCGAGCGTCCAGGCCTGGCGGAATCGGAGGTAGAAGCGAAACTGTAATGACGCCGGACCGCAGGACAGATCCGGCCGGCCAGAAGCGTCCGGAATCGTGAACGAAAACAAGCGCGGGCAGGCCAAGCGTACGATACAACAGTTCCACGCCGCGTTTGAAAATGATTGGCGATCCGACCGGTTGGCGTGTGCCTTCTGGAAAAATCAACAGTGATCGGCCGTCGGAAAGAGCATCCCGGCACGCTGTCACCATGCTTCGCACCGAGCCGGTGGTGTCGCCTCGATCGATGATGACCATGGGAGAATATCGAAGATACCAACCCAGAACGGGTATTTTGAGAAGTTCCTGCTTCGCGACTATGGCCAGATCGGGAAATAACACGAGTGCCGCAATCGTTTCCCAGGGCGACTGATGATTTCCCAGAATCAAGGCTGGTCTGAGAGCAATATGGCAATCGCCGTGTACGCGATGTATTATACCGGTCCACGCGGCAAGGAGTGCCAAGGTCCCTCGCGCCCAGAGCCGCGTAATTCTGCGCACAACTCGCGGAGGTCTTCCGCTGAGGCAGAGAACAGGAATCAGAGGCGCGAAGCTTAGAGTCCAGAGAACCCAGGAAGCTTTGAAAAGCCATGTTCTCAGCGTGAGAATGTGGAAATGCCTTCCATTTGCGTGCCGCGCGGACCCATGCCGAGGGTTCAGATGGGCCATCAAAAGAGACGCGTACAGGGCACAGGAATTACACAAGCACCTGTTGCACGGCGCGCGGACCTGGCTCGTGGTGCGCGGGCGCGGTTCGAAATCTTCGATGGTGATGATGGCGCACTCGGATCGGCCAACTTGCCGTGTCGACGAGCTGGGTGAAACTTCATGGAAGCTGGAAAGGACGACAAAAGCCGACCTTCCCGAGCGCGTTGCGATATCCGGGCGGCCGGAAGATCGGCTTGCTGGGAGGTTTCCGAGATTCAGAAATGTGTGGAAAGCGGCGGGCCGCAGGCTATGATCGTCCTTATTGCGGTTTTGGTCTCACCGATAAGGGCAACCGGCACAGTTGCGATTCCCGCAGCTCTGACAGGCGCATCATTGCCGCCTGCAAACACTGCATCCCCAAAGAACATCATCTCGTCCTTGCGAATGCTGACCACCTCGGCAAAGCGCGCAAGCCCGTAGGCCTTGTCGACGCCGCGCCGTGTAATATCGAGCGAAGTCGCTCCACCGATACGAATCGAAAAGGCTGGCAACTTTGGCTCGAGGAAAGCTTTGAGCCGCTGACGTTTGCGAAGATCGGGATCCCAGCTTCGTTTTTGGTCGAGTGGCGCCTGCTGGCCGAGACCGGAAAAGGTGATCTGCGTACCTCGATCCTCGATCCGATCGCCCCAGCTCTGCCCGGCATCCAATCCGATCGCCGCGATTGCCTGTTGCAGCGCTGCGTAGATCGCGCTGCGCTCAGTTTCAGTCAGTTCATCGGCATAGATTTGCCGCCAGCGGCGCTCATATTGGAAAAACTTGCTTCCGGAAGTGGGCAAGAGAAAGAGCCGGGACAGGTCAGCGACATCGGGCAGCCGTCCGAGCAGCTGCTTGTCGAATTGGGGCCAGTCCCCGCCTGAGATGACCGCAACCGCCATATGATCGAGCAGGCTGGCCAGAAGGCCACCCATTTCGGCATCAATCGGCTGCTTGCTTTCAGCCAGAGTCCCGTCGAGGTCAAATATGGCGATCGATTTCATGGACGCTCTTTCAAATCCGAATTCAGATTGGGATAGCCACCGAAAACGAGATGCGCGCGCGCTGGGGTCGCGTTTGGCGCAGATCCGGCGATCTCCAATTCAGCCCTCACACTCGCCCATTCACGACAAGCCGTGGCGCATCTGCGCGCAGGGGATCACTGGAGCCGGCCTGCGAAAAGGATGTCTGTGGTTGGGCCTCAAAGTGGGGTTCCGCTTGTTGTAGCGGGATGGGCCGGTTCGCAACATCGCCAATTATCATTGCATACCGTTGCGCCACCGCCGACCAGGTCATTGTGCGGCCGAGCGCAAAGGCGCGTGCCTCGGTCTGGCGCCGCAAGCTGAAGTCCGACAGGAGGCGGCCGACGGCACCGGCCATCGCCTGCGGGTCGCTGAACGGCACCAGCATGCCGCGGCCGTCCGCCAGCAACTCCTGCGCATGCCAATAGGGAGTCGAGACGACCGGCTTTCCCAGGCCAACGGCATAGGCAAGCGTGCCAGAGCAAATCTGCGCCTCGTTAAGATAGGGCGTGACATAGATATCGCAGGCTGCGAGCAGCTGCAGCAGATCGGGCAGATCGACATAGCGATCGACAAAATGGAGATGGCTGGCTACGCCGAACTCGTCCGCCAGTTTGCGAAGACTGTCGCGATAGCGCTCCCCCTCGCTCGCGCGCAGGTGCGGGTGGGTCGCGCCGACGACCGCATAGAGAAGGTCGGGATTGGTCCGGACCAGTTGCGGCAGCGCGGCGATCATCGTCTCGATCCCTTTCCCCGGTGAAAGCAGGCCGAACGTCATGGCAACCGAGCGCCCGCCGAAGCCAAGCGCGTGCTTCGCGCGCTCTGAATCGGACAGAGCAAGGTCGGGAATACCATGCGGCACAACAGCAATCTGGTCTGCCGGTGCAGCATAGATCTGTTCCAGCATCTCACGGCCCTTTTCGGCCATCACGACGAGACGGGCCGAATGCCTAATCAGTTCGGCCATGACCCGTCGCTGATCGTCATCCGGTGTGCTCAGAACTGTATGCAAGATGGTGACCAGAGGTTTGCGAAGCTGGCGCAGGAAGCTCGCGAGATAGGATCCCGCCGGACCGCCATAAAGCCCGAATTCGTGCTGCAGGAGAACGGCATCGACAAGCGAGGAGTTCAGATACTCGGCGGCGTCGGTGTACGTCCGGGCATTTTGCTGTTCAATTTCCAGACCAACTTCCGCAGGGTAATCATACGCTCCAGCTTGATCGGTGACCGCAATCATCTTGCAACCCATTTTGGAAAAACTGCGCAATATCGCACCGCGTAAATCCTGTGAGAAAGTTGCAATTCCGCATTGCCGGGGCACATAGCTGCCGACCATGGCGATCTGAGGGCTGGCGTTCACGACGTTGACTTGATGCATGGTGGATTCTTCACTCGGTCTGTGTGGTAGGGCGAGGCGGTTGCCGATGCTCTCGGGCAAGGTTCGTCCCCTGGATATTGACAAGGACGCGGAGTGAGACTTTTCCTTACGAAGAGCGCGCGCCGCGCGACGCGCGCCGTATGACAACTGTAAGAAGTCGCGCATCGAATCGTCCCTGTGGGCGTTTGATAGGCGGTCCAGAATGGAATGCTATTCATCCGGAGTGCGCATGGCCCGGTAGCGTGGGATCCGAGATGTAAACAACACGGAGCTGCCAATTTCTTCGGATACCGACTGCCCGGCACGGGACGCCCCCCACTCCTCCGTCCCGTGCACGGGGAAGGGCGGCACGTCCAAATCCTGGCGTGTCGCCCTTTCATCTGTCGTCCTTGCGGAACTGGCGCCAATGGGCATTCTCGTTGACGGTGGCAGGTTCTGGGATGGCCGGATCGGCTGCACTGATAGTGCGGCCGGCCCGGCATGAACCTGACAGATCCCATTCCGCTCGCTTACCTGACGCTGGAGTGGACGATCCGCCTTGTCATGCTCGTGACTGTCACATCACGGCGCTCGCCGGAGGAAGCTCGCACCTGGCTTCTGTTCGCTCTCTTTCTTCCGATCCCGACGTTTATATTCTATCTCATCGCAGGCCAACCGAAGGCGCCGCGCTGGCGTAGGCGGCGGTTCGTCGAGGGGCAAATCCTGCTTGCGCGCGCGGCCCGGCAAATCGCCCATTCGCGCCATTGCCTACGGCCGGCGGTGTCGAGTCATCTGGAATCAGCCACGCGTTTCGTCGAAAGCCTCAGTCGATTTCCGGTGCTGGGCGGAAATGCAATCCATTTTCTACCTGATTACGAAGGGGTAATCGATCGGCTTGTTGAGGATATCGAACAGGCAAGCGATCATGTTCATCTGACGACCTATATTTTTGCGGATGACGCAAGCGGCGACCGGATTATGTCGGCGCTGCTGCATGCCGCGAAGCGCGGGATCGATTGCCGCGTGCTGATCGATGCGATGGGTTCGTTTTCCTGGGCATCTTCCGTCACGCGCAGACTGAGGTCGGGAGGTGTCGCGGTCGCTCGCGCGTTCCCCGTCGCATTTCCAGGTTTGGGCAAGGTGCGTGCGGATATTCGCAATCATCGCAAGATCGTCGTGATCGACGGGCAGGTGGGCTACATCGGTTCGCAGAATGTTATCGACAAGAAGGCGTCCTCGGGCCTGATCAACAAGGAACTTGTCCTGCGCGTCGAAGGGCCGATCGTGCTCGAATTGCAAGCGGTCTTTACCGCCGACTGGTTTCTCGAACGAGGGGAGGTGCTCGACCGGAGCCAATTTTTTCCACATGGGCGCGCCAAGGGCAAATACGCCGCTCAGCTTCTGGCGAGCGGTCCGGAATATCCCCTGGCGGGCGCAGGTCCGTTAGTGGTTGCCCTGGTTCATGGCGCGCGGCGCAGTGTCACTTTGACGACCCCATATTTCATTCCGGATGAATCGCTTCTCCAGGCTCTGAAAACAGCCGCGATGCGCGGCGTCGAAGTGCGGATCATTCTTTCGCATGCTAGCGATTCCTGGCTCGTAGGCTTGGCGCAGCGATCCTATTATGAAGAATTTCTGAGCGCCGGGGTCGCGATCTATCTTTACCGCGAGGGGCTGCTGCATGCCAAACACATCAGTATTGACGACGAGATCGTCCTCATCGGATCGCTCAATCTCGACATGCGCTCCTTTTATCTCAATGCCGAGGCCAGCCTGGTTTGCTACGATCGACAGGTTGCTGTCGATCTCAGGATGGAACAGCAGCGCAATCTGGCCGTTAGCGATACGCTCAGCCTGGTGGCTTGGAGGAGGCGATCCTTCCTCGCGACCTTGGCGCAGAACATTGCACGGCTCTTCGGCCCTCTCCTTTGAACGCTTCACCACCCCCGCGCGGAGCATTGGCGGGAGTTTCCTCGGCAGTGATTGCTCGTAATTAGCCTCGTCGATAGGGAGCGCGCAGCCAGTATGCGGAGCGCAGAGCTTGTCGCTTACCGAAGTCTGCGAGCGCATCCTGGATCCGGCATGCTTGCCCGGCTTGCCCGTCCTGGGAGGTCGAATATTGCCGACAGCGCCAAACGCTCGCGGGTTGCGCGCCCCTTTCAGCGCGGTCGCCTCGGCGAAGAAAGCGCCCACATCGCACCAATTCTCAATGCCTGAAAATCGCCGCTCACGCGGCGACCGCATTCAATCTGCCATTCCCGGATAATGACTGGCCGTCCGGGCGCACCGGCCTTGAAGCCATACTACCTTGGAGCGATGTCCTGTAATAGATCGCCTTTGGCGGCGTCTTTCGAAAGTCATCCAGCAAGGTGGGAGCCGAAATGCGCAAATCCAAACAAGTCCATGCCGTACTTGGCCGGCGTTTGCTCGCGGTTCTGGCTCCGTTGCTTCGACGGCTCGTCAAACGGGGCGAACTCATGCTGATCGACGCCGCAGGCAACCGGATGACTTTCGGCACGCCGCAGGATAGTCCGCGAGTGACCGTACGGCTGCACAGGCTTGACCTTCCGCTGCGCCTGCTCATCAATCCCTCGCTGACGCTTGGCGAAGCCTACATGAATGGAGAATGGACGATCGAGGAAGGCACGCTGCGCGACTTCCTGTTTGTTGTCTCATCGAACCTGACCGCGCTGGATGAAGCGCCTTTGGCGCGCCTGCGCACGAAGCTGGGGCGTTTGACGCATGTCCTGCGGCCCATCCGCAAGGCCAAGGCCAAAGCGAATGTTGCGCACCATTACGACCTATCGAGCGGGCTCTATGAAATGTTCCTCGACGAGGATTGGCAATATTCCTGCGCCTATTTTGGCGAGGATTGTGACACGCTCGAGGATGCGCAGGCTGCCAAACGTTCGCACATTGCAAAGAAACTCCTGCCTCAGCCAGGGCACCGGGTTCTCGATATTGGCTGCGGGTGGGGCGGACTAGCGATCGAACTGGCACAGAACTGCGATGCGCAGGTGACGGGGATCACCCTCTCGAAGGAACAGCATCGCCGCGCTGGGGACCGCGCCCGCGAGCAGGGCGTCGATGATCGCGCAGCCTTCAAACTGGCCGACTACCGCGAAATCGACGAGCAATTCGATCGCATTGTCTCGGTGGGAATGTTTGAGCATGTCGGTGCGGCGAGCTTCGGTACCTTTTTCGAGGCGATCAAGCAGAACCTGGCGCCGCGCGGAATAGCCGTCGTACATTCGATCGGCCGCATGGAACCGCCTGGCGGGCGCGACCCGTGGATCGACAAGTATATCTTTCCGGACGGCTATGTTCCCGCCCTGTCGGAAACACTCGCGGCGATCGAGCGCAGCGGCCTTTGGGTGACCGATATCGAAATATTGCGCCTCCATTACGCAGAGACGCTGCGCCACTGGTACGAGAGATTCCAGGAGCGGCGCGCCGCGGCGCACGCACTTTACGACGAACGCTTCTGCCGGATGTGGGAATATTATCTCGCTGCCTGTGAGATGATGTTCCGTAACGGAACCCTGATGGTATTCCAGGTACAGCTTGCCAAGGAGCGCGACGCCGTTCCCCTGACGCGCGACTATCTCTATTCCGATCCGCGGAAGGGGCATCCGCACTGGGCGGATGAGGCGCTCAACGAGCGCGTCGAATCCGAAACCGTCCCGCTGCGCGTGGGCGAATGCGTATGACGCGCAATCCATCATTAGCGACTGGATCGCGCGGCGGGCAGCCCGGGATCATGAAGCGGCTGCCGGTCGAATTGCATCCCGATGCATCGCGGGTCGTCATTCGGCCGTTTTTCCCGGCTGACGATCCCCTTGCCCTGACCATGCCGGAACGCTCGCGGCTGCAGCGCATCGTGGACAGGGTGCTCTCGATGGACCATGCAGCCGTCTCGGCCTACCTTGCGCAGACATTGCTCCCTTTCGAAGACCGCAGCTACTTCGTCGAGAAACTCTTGCTGGCGCGCTTCGAGGAGATCAACGGTCGCATCATCGCGAAATGCTCCGCTACGCGTGAACAGGCGTTGCTCATCGGCGCGTTCTTTCACCAGGAATATTCCTACGAGGCGGCGGCGCTTTTTAATCCGAGTGCCGTCCCGCATCCCGATCAGACGGGTCTGCCGCCAGGCAGCCTACGATTTGTGCTATCGTTGCGCGGCGTGGGGGAGGGGCATATTTCGTCCGTCACGTTTAGGACCGGCAGTTACAATATCAAAACCGGACTCACCATCGATGCGCCAAGCCGCCAGGTCGTCGCGCACCGGCTCGAGCGGGATCCCAATCCATCCGCTAGCGATGGGAGCATCCGGATCGTCTGCAACGAAGGCGATGATCTTTCCGAACGTGTCCTCTTCCCGGTAACGGCGCAGCAACGCAACGGCATCGAAGATCTGCGCCTGGTTCGCTTTGTCGAGGATGATGGCTCATCGCGCTATCTGGGCAGCTATACTGCCTATGACGGCCGGGCCATCGCGCCGGAACTTCTCACAACCGACGATTTCAGAACCTTCAATCTCCACAGAATGGAAGGACCGGGGGCTAACAACAAGGGCCTCGCCTTTTTCCCGAGACGGATAGACGGGAAATACGCACTGCTGTGCCGCCACGACGACGAAAGCATCTGGCTGGCGCTCTCAGACAATCTTCACCATTGGGGCGAAAGCGTCACTGTCGTCTCGCCGCGCTATCCCTGGGAGTTCATCAAGATCGGCAATTGCGGCTCGCCTATCGAACTGGACGAAGGCTGGCTCGTGATCACGCATGGCGTCGGTGCAGTACGAAACTACGCAATTGGTGCGTGCCTGCTCGACAAGAAGGATCCCTCCAGACTTCTGGCGCGCACCCCCGAACCGCTGTTGCGTGCCCAAGCGGACGAACGTTCAGGTTATGTGCCCAATGTGGTTTATAGTTGCGGCAGCCTGGTGCATGACCGGGTGCTTCTTCTTCCCTACGCAATTGCGGATAGTTACACGACATTTGCCACCGTCCCCATCGACCGGCTACTTGCCACTATGCAGTGAAGGCAGGTTTTTCGGTATTGATTGGCGCTGAGCGCAGGAGAAGCGGTGGATTCCAGACGATCGAATTTAGGCCAGCATCGTGCTGCTGCACCGCGGATGCGGTTTGCGCGTACCCAAAGAGGACCCCGAATGTGGCGGTAGCACTATATCCTGTGCGGCGATGCAATGCCCTGAACACCGTCCGGTCGATGACGCTTTGATTCCGCCGAGGCTGTCTGCCATTCTCGTGATGGTCCTTTGGGCCTCATGCTACCCGCTGATCACGATCGGGCTCGCTTTCGCCCCGCATCTGACCTTCGCAAGTCTTCGCGCCGTTACGGCAGGGTCGGCGCTGCTTCTGGTCGCGCTTTGCCTGCGCAAACCCTTCCCGAAAGACAGGGCGGAGTGGGGGTGGATCGCTCTTGCAGGATTTGGCATGACCGGATTCGGTTACTTCGGGATGTTCCATGCAGCCGAATTTGTCGCTCCCGGCCTGGCAACCGTCGTGGCCAATACCCAACCCATCTTCGCAGCGGTACTCGCCTACGGCCTGATCGGGGAACGCCTTGCGTTGCGCGGATGGACCGGCCTGCTGATCGGCTTTCTAGGCGTCGTTATCGTCGCCGCCCCCCAGGTCTTTGCCGGCAACGAGCGCTCAACCGGACTTGGCGTGATGTACGTGCTTCTGGCCGCGCTCGGTGTTGCCGCTGGCAATGTCGCAATCAAGCAACTTGCCAACCGGGTCGACGCGGCGATGGCGATGGGCCTTCAATTGCTTATCGGCGCCATTCCGCTGATGATAATCGCCCTGCTGACCGAACATCCACGTGCTGTCGTCTGGTCGCCGGGCTTCATAGTTTCCCTCGTAGGCCTTGCACTTCCAGGGACAGCACTCGCCTTCTGGCTGTGGCAAACGACTCTGCGCTCGATGCCTCTTTCAAAAGCGAACGTGTTCAGTTTTCTCGTGCCGTTTCTGGGCATTACGATCGGAGCCCTTTTCTTCGCCGAGCCGCTCACTCTCATGGTGATGATCGGCGTGGTCCTCGCCGGCATAGGCGTCTATCTCGGAACGAAAGCCGAGCCCGATAGAGGCCCGGTTCGTGATCAGGGTTCCGCATGCCGATCCAAGTGAAGTGGCTGGCAAGATCGGTAATAGGGCTCTGCGCTGCTCAATTTGGCTTATTCAACGTGACGACACCCAGAGGCCCTCAGTCACCTTGCTGCCTGGATAGGCAACGAGCAGTTCGCCATTGTAGTCGAGGGAATGCTGCTCATCGGCCAGCCATGTCTGGCCCGGCTCCACAGGGGCAGTACCTATACGTCCGTGTCCTGAAAGCGGTACAATCCATGCCGCTGTGCCGGGCGCGAGTGTACCGGCGCGAGCTCCGCTCCATTGCTCGACCACGAATTTATGCCCTTCGGCGACTATCCGGCGAGCATCGGCAAGAACGTACGGTTGTGTTGGAGCCTGCCAGGGTCCAGGGCGTGCCACGCGCAGCGCTGCTTCCAAATGGAGGACGCGCGGACGGCCATAATCGTACATCCTGTAGGTGAGATCGACATTTTGCTGGATCTCGATGAGGGTAATTCCCGCACCGATCGCGTGGATGGTTCCTGCGGGCAGATAGTAGACGTCGCCCGGGCTCACCTCGCGCCAATCAAGCATCGTCTCTATAGTTCCATCGAGCGCTGCGAGGCGCAGGGTGTCGATGGCGACAACTGCCTTCAGCCCCAAGCCGATCTGCGCACCCGGCTCAGCCTTCAGGATCATCCAGCATTCGTCTTTGCCCCTCGGATGTCCGAGCGCTCGCGCTCCGGCATCGTCTGGATGGACCTGGACAGAGAGCCGCTCGCTCGTGAACAGGTATTTGACAAGAAGGACGCCTGAGCGGTGGTTGGGTTCTTCGAACCAGATTTCACCGATCGGATCGTCGCCGCTTGCTGCCTGCGCAAATCCGAAGCCAGGCTGACGGCGACCCCAGACTTTGGCCACCGCGCGGGGAACGAGCTGGACAGGGGTCATAGTCGCCGCCTCCTTCGATTAGCCCTTGCTTGAGGGGCTGGTAAGGAAAAACCATGTGCATATGGCGGGGTCCGTACGCCGATCATATCAGTGCGCGAGAATCAGCGGAACGGGGCTCGTCGTGATAAGATCCTGGGTGACGCCGCCCAGAACAGTTTCGCGGAGTCGCGAATGGCCATAGGCACCGAACACGATATATTCTGCTTCGAGGCTTGCCGCGGCCGCAATGAGCGCATTGGCCACGGTATCTCCGTCGAGCGACCAGTCATGTCTTTCGGCGGTGACACCATATCGCGTCAGGTAATTGCTGAGGGCGTCCAAAGAAGGTTTCTTCCCCTTCTCACTGACACTTACGATATGCAATTTGGGTGCGGCGCGCAGAAGCGAACGGCTCTGCCGAATGGCGTTGGCAGCCTCTGGGGAGCCATTCCAGGCGATCATGGCAGCATTGCTGTTGGTAAAGCGCTGCCCGGCAGTCGGCACGAGTAGTACGGGCGATTGAACATGGAGCGCCACGTCGGCGGCGAGTGGCGCCCTGCGCGGGAGCATCGTTTCCTTCTCTTCGGGTTGGCTTAGAACGATAAGGTCGGCAAACTTCGCGTGTTCGATGATGGTCTGAGCCGCTGATCCCTCGGCGTGAAGCCATTGCCAATCGATTCCCTCCCGTTTGAGCGTATCTTCGATCCGCACCTGTTCAAGTTTCTCGTTTTGGCGAAAAGTCTCGAAGATGCCGGAAGGAACGTATGACCCTCCAAACGGATCGCCGACAAAGAAATACGCATCGAGAGGGCTTGCCTGCAAACAGATCAGCTGCCCGTTGTGGGCGCGGACGACTTCCATGGCAGCAGCTAACCGTGCGGCCTGGCCAGGATCCTGGTTTATGTGGAGCAAAACCGACTTCATCTGATCATCCTGGTCCGGTTGCAATCGAGCGCTTGCGCTGGATCAAAAAGCATACCCTGTTGTCTTTGACGTTTCACTCGATTCGATCTTACACACCGTCCCTGTCGGGCCTGTGGACCTTCAAGACGCCGCTTTTGACAAGGGCACGGGAGCCCTTACCGAGGGCCGAACTCGCACTCATCGCTCGCTGTCGAAATGCCGCTGCCGGGGCCAACAAGCGTAGCGAGCGGGCGGGTATGGCCGCTCATACCCATCCGAACAGCTGGAGGCCTTCCCCAGGGAACACCACAACTTGCGAGCACGAAGAGGATTCGCTGAAATTCAGACTTCCAGGACTGGCGCAAAACCGCCACCCGGTGTGCGCATGTTGGTCGTCTGCCCCCTGTAGAGCCGCGCAGCCTTCAACAATACGGAACCAGCGTAGGTATAGAGCCTCACATCGACCTTGAGGTCCACAGCCTCTCCATCGTACTTGACCTTGCGAAGACTCGGCGGCGCGTATTGCTGGGCGATATAGTCACCGTCCCGGATCTGTGACCAAACGCTGCGGGTAAGCTTGGCACCGCGATAGGCGGCTTTGCTGCCGTATCCCTGCGCCGGCTTGAAGAAGAGATGCCGACGTTCCGCCCAAAGCGACGCGGCGTTATCGGGTGTTACTAGAGTGGTAGCAGGAATAGTCGTCCCAAGAACCTCAGCTTGCTCCTTTGGCAGGCCCCAGTGGGTAAGGAGAGCGCTGTCGCTCAAAAGCGAGAGATTTCGCTTATCGGCCAACATGGTGTGGACGTAAGGGTTTGGCGTGACCACTGCCAGATTGTTCAGATAAGCGCTTTTGAGGACGGAATGGTCCGGCTCATCCAAGGTAAAGTCGACGAGACGATTGTACACCAGATCGATCTTGCAGCCATCCGCAAGAAGTTTACCGCCCGAAGCCTCCAACGCCGTTGGATCAGCGATGACCGCCGAAATTCCCTGACGCTCGAGCGCTGCCTTGGCGAGCAGAAACTCCGGGTAGAGATGCTGATCAAGGGGCGCGTCATCGACTATCGCAATCATGTTGGGTGTCCCGGTGCGGCCCTGCCGCAACCACTCGCTGCGAAACATTCTCGCAATCGCCGGTCCAAAATCTTCCTCTGATCCATTCGAGCCATCAGTGCCGAAGCAGCAGACACGCTGCGCCTTGGCGAGAGCTGCGTTGAGGAACGCGCCGCCAGCATTTGTATTGATCTCGATCAGCACCGGTCCGGATTCGGAAAGATGAAAATCATATCCCATCAGCGCACCGGCAGGGCCCAGATCGGGGGCGGAGCCGGACGGTGCCCACTTCTGCGCCGCCTCACCATATTGCGCGAGGGCTGCGGCGGTCTCCACCGCCCTGACGACGCGTGTCATCACCGTCATTGTCTCCGGCGCGATAAACACCGGCGAGTTCGCGAACAGGTGCGGGTGCGAGATCGCCAACTGCTCCCCGAAACCTTCACGTCCGGTCTGGCTGTTCAATGTGGCCTCGAGCATGTCCCGGTCGAGCGTAATGCAGGAACACACGGAATTGGCACGTAGCGCCGCCTGGAGCGCTTTTGACTTGTCTTGCATCGGGTCTCCTGGCGGCATTTTGGGGGTTATACCAAAGGACGCTGCGGCTCCTGGAATATTTCAAAACATTGGGCGCAGGCATTGCAGGAAGGTAGTGCATCCTTGCCGTGAGCCACGTAGACAGCTATCTTGGCGAATAAAACCTCGAGCGGGCGCATCAAGCAAGTCGGCCGCTTCCGGCGCATCGGAGGGCTGACTCGGAGCCCGTCACCATTTAGAGTTTCCACAGCGTCTGAAGCGATGGGAATCTTGCGAAGTACGCTTCACTTTTCTGCGGCGCAGTTTTGGGAACCGGTTGGCCAAGAGGACAAAGCCCGACAACGCGATCACCGTCCCGCCGATCCCGAACAGCAGCAGCCACCAGCTGTTGATCCGGTCCCGCTCGGTCCAGTCCATGATGTGCAGTCCCCAGACGAAGTCGAAAAAGCGCCAGGTATCGCTTCTTGCGGCGAGGATCGCGCCGCTCGAGGCATCGATGTAGAGCCTCGTCCCGTCTGGATCGGAGAAGGTGATTTGCCACGCTGGAAATGGCCCGCGGAACTCTGTTCCCACCTCGGTTTCGATCAGCTTCGAATTGGCGATCAAGGTCTCGGGCCCAGTCCAGGCGCGCAAAGCGATGGCCCGGGCATCAGCACTCGACAAGGGAGAAACCCTCGTCCCGGTCTCAGTCTGATGAAGCGTCGTCGAGCCATCGCTACGCTCGATCTGGACGAGAGGGCGGCCCGCTACGGATTTGGTCGTTACGGCAACGATGCCTTGTCGATCCATCAACCATCGCGGCGCTGAAAACTCAGGATCGAGCGTTTCGGCCTCGCGCGATATGACGTGCTCGGACCGAACTTGCTCAATCTTGAGAAAGGACATGATCGCGCCGGTTCCCATCCACAATAGTACCTGCACGCCGACAAACAGTGCGAGCCATTTGTGCAGCTTGCTACCGAATATGTGCAGCCGAAGCTTGCGTGACGGCTTTCGCGAAGCCGGAACCGACGCCATGAGATCTTATTGGTTGCGGGGAGGACGCGACGATGAATGGTATTGTACGATCTTCCAGCCATTGGCGTCGTGCGTGAGCACCGATGTCGCTACGCCTTCGCGATCGATCACCCGTCCGTCCGTCAGTTCGATCCGGTAGGTATAGGTTTCCCGGCCGTAAGCCATGTGTCCCATCCGGGTGACCGCGACGGTCGGCTCACCGAAGGTGAAGCTGGTGATCGCGTCCAGTTCAGGCCCCAGGTGATGCGCCATGTAATTGGCGAAGCTGCCTTCATCCTTTCCGTTCTCGTAAACGAAGGATTCTTCCGCAAACAGGGCTATCATGGCCTCAGCATCGCGCGCCTTCAGCGCGTTGCGATACGCTGTGAGAGCAGCCTCCGCCCCCGCGACGTCGTCGTTCATGGCCGCCATATGATCCGCATGGTTCATGCCCTGCGCCGAATGGTCCATCTGCATCGATTGCGAATGCTCTCCATGCCCAGAATGATCCATATCCTGCGCCAACGCCGGCGCCGCACATAAGGCGAGCGCCGCAGCGGCCACGCCCGGAATTATTGTAGTGTGCATCAAATTTTCCTTTTTACTCAGAACCAAAACCGTATGCCGACGACGTAATTCGTCACACTGGGATCTTCTCCCTCGGCGCGTGCGTAGTCGGCGCTCTGACCGATCCTCCATTCCTGATCGATCCCGATATACGGCGCGAATTCACGCGAGAAATGGTAGCGCAGGCGCAGACCGGCTTCGACCGTATCTACCCCCGCACCGATGCCCAGTTCAGGCACATCCTGCGCAGAGAAGGACGCTTCCACACGCGGTTGAATGACCAGGCGCTGGGTTATGCGCTGGTCGAGCTCGGCCTCGATGCGTGCTGTGAGGTCGCCTTTGTCCGACAGGAATGCGGCGGCATCCACTTCGAACAAATAGGGAGCGAGACCCTGGATGCCGACCACGGCATAGGTGCGGTCCATCGGCGCGAAATCCTGCCGGATACCGGCTTGGAAATCGAAAAACGGCGCAATCGCACGACTGTAAAGCGCCTGAACTTCGGCGCTCTCGATCTCTTCGCCGAAACTGCCTTCGCCTTCCGATTTGAACCAGAATTTGTCGAGATCGCCGCCGTAATAGCCCTGCAGGTCGAACAGGTAGCCATCGGACCCCTCGCGCGCGCGGTATTCGACGCGGTCACCCTGGAACCAGAAATACTTCTGGCCGCCTTGTTCATCGCGCAACTGCTCACGGCTTTCGCGCATCGCTTCCACGCCCCAGATCGCATCTCCAGCCCGTGCAGGGCCCGAACCTGCGGAAGCGGGCGGTGGACCGGATGGGATGTCCATCGCCATGGCCTCGTGACCCATGGCGGAACGGTCCATTTCTCCGCCCGCTTGGTCGTCGACCACTCCGGACTGATCCATCGACCCATGGCCCATTTGCGAATGATCCATCTGTGAGTGGTCTACAGGTGACTGGCCCATGGGTTGCGGCACCTCGGGGCTACCTTCACCTTGCGACTGCCTGGATTGGTGATCCATTGCACCATGGTCCATTTGCGAATGGTCCATGGGCATTGCGGAGGATGTCGGCGAGGCATCCTCTTCGCTGCCTTCCTCTTCGGCGGCCTCCTCTGTGTCCGGCGGGTCGGCAGGCTGCATCGGCATGGAATGGTCATGGCCATGGTCTTGCGCGAAGGCGGGCGTTGCCGTTCCGGCAAGCATGAGCGCGATCATATACTTCATCCGCTCTCTCCCACGCGCTGTAGGTCGGGTTGGCCTGCTTCCTGCGGGACCGTCACGATCTGGAACATGCCGGCATGCATGTGATAGAGAAGATGGCAGTGAAACGCCCAGTCTCCTGGCTCGTCGGCGGTGAGATCGAACTGGGCGAAGCCGCCGGGCTGCACGATCACCGTGTGCTTTTGCGGTTGGCGATCGGAAGGTGCGCCATTGACGAGCTCGAAGAAGTGACCGTGCAGATGGATCGGGTGCGCCATCATTGTGTTGTTGACCAGCTTGACCCTAACCCGTTCGTTATAGGCAAAGCGGATCGGCTCGTCGCTGACGGCTGAGAATTTCTCGCCGTCGAACGACCACATGTAGCGCTCCATGTTGCCGGTGAGATGGATTTCCATCTGGCGCGACGGCGTGCGCAGATCGTCATTCGGTTCGAGCGCGACCAGATCTCTATAGTTCAGCACCTTGTGCGGAACCTTGTCGAGACCGATGCCGGGATGGCCCATACGGTCCTGCGGGTTCATGGAAACCATGTCGATGCCCGGACCAACCTCAACATCGGGTGGCAGCCTGGACGTGTCGCGCATGTCCATGCCGCCCATCGACATTCCAGCCATTCCGGCCATCGCTTCCTCGCCTGATCCTTCGCCGCTGTTGCTCATGTCCATGCCACCTGAAGAAGGCGCACCATGACCCATCGCGCCGTGGTCCATGCCGTCCATGTTTCCGCCGGTGCCAGCGCCGTGTGCGCCATGGGCCATTCCGGCCATACCCATGTCGGCCATGGTCAGTAGCGGCGGATCGCGCAGCGCCGGGACAGCCGCGCGGGCACCGGGGCGGCTGGCGAGCGTCGCGACCGCCATGCCCGAGCGATCCATGCTTTCCGCGACGATGGTGTGCGCCTCGCCGATCGGCTCGACGACGATATCGTAGGTCTCGGCGGTGCCGATCTGGAACTCTTCGACCTCGACCGGCCTCACGTTGAGACCGTCGGCCGCTACGACCCAGAATTTCAACCCCGGAATACGGACGTTGTAAAAGGACATGGCGCTACCATTGATCACCCGGATGCGGACCCGCTTGCCGCGCGAAAACAGATATTCCAGTCCCTCTTCAGGACCGTGTCCATTTGCGAGGTAAGTGTAGGTAGAGCCCGTGACGTCGAGGATATCGGTCGGCATCATGCGCATTTCTGCCCACATCCGGCGCTCTTGTCCGGTCAGCGGGTAATCATCGGTCAGGGTGCGCTGCTGGTAATTGAAGTACCCCTCGCCCTTTTTCAGCTTCGACATGATTGTGTGGGGATGCATCGGCGTGAATTCGCTGAGCAGCATCACGTAATCGTAGTCGGCCTGCACCGGGTCGGGTCCGGCAGGATCGACGATGATGGGCCCATAATGCCCGGCCTGTTCCTGCAGGCCGGAATGGCTATGCCACCAATAGGTGCCAGCCTGCCGTATGGCGGGCATTTCGTAGGTGAATGTCTGTCCCGGCCGGATTCCGGGAAAGCTCACACCGGGCACACCATCGAACTGAAACGGCACAAGCAGTCCGTGCCAGTGAATCGAACTGTCTTCGTCCAGCGCATTGGTCACGTTGAGATTGACCGGCTCGCCTTCCTTCAGCCGCACCAGCGGACCGGGAACGCTACCGTTCACCGCTACTCCCATACCGCTACGGCCCTGAACAATTCGCGGGCCGCGCGCGATGGTTAGATCGATGTTGCGGCCGGATACTTCGTCGAAACCCTGGCGGATCGTCGCGCCATGCATGTTGCCGCCGCGCGCCCAGGCGGGCATCGCGGCGGAGGCACCCAAAAGGCCGCCGGCGACGATACTCGAGCCCAGGAATTTGCGCCGATTGATTGCTTGCATGAGAAGGTCCTGTTTGAAGGAGGTTTCTCCTATCCTACGCGGCCGATGGCTGTTCCCCTCACTCGCGCGACACTTTTTCCTTCAGAACCTTTCGGGCGCGGTAGACCAGCGATTCCACCGCCTTTTCAGAAATGCCCAGTATGTCGGCAACCTCGCTCTGGCTTCGGCCCTCGATGGCCGCGAGAATCAGCGCCTCGCGCAGCCGCAAAGGCAGTCGTTGAATTTCGGCATGGGTCTTTTGCAGAAGCTGGCGATCGACTGTCTCGGTTTCCGGAGAGGGCGCAGGATCGGATGCAAGTTCCGGCATGGAAGCATTTCCGAACCCCAGGAACTGCGCTGCCTTCCGCCTGCGGAGTTTGTCGCGACATTTGTTTAGTGTGATGGTCGTGAGGAACGGGAGAACGGGGCGCGCCGGACCTAGCCGCGCGCGTGCGATCCAAGCCGAAGCTAGGGCATTCTGCACGACGTCTTCGGCTTCATCGTGCGCGCCAAGCATTCGCAATGAGGTTGCGAGCAATCGAGGTATGAGCGGCTCTACAAGTTCCGTGAATGCGCGGCGGTCACCAGCGGCGACTTTTGCGACAAGCGCCTGCTCCTGACTATCCGGCTGCCCCTGCACTCCCCGATCATTCAGAAGGCGGACCGGTCAGGGACCGGGCAACCTGCTGATCGAATTCGCGTTGCTGCTCTTCGTCGAGGATGCTGCGCATCGCGAAAACATGCCGGACCGTCGCCTTCTGCAATTCGCCCATACTGGCATGAACCTCATCGATCGCCACGCTGACCTCGGGGCCGTATTCATGCTCCTTGTCCATCGCGGCGGCCAGATTGGCGTTCGCACGCCGAACCGCCAGTTCACGCTGGGCGTTCTCGATTGCGTAGCGTTCCTCGAGACGGTCGAGCCGATCTTCCTGTTGGGCGGTGAGGTTGAGCTGTTCGTGAACGAATTCGTGAAGGCTGGCCGGCTGGGTTGGAGCAAACCATCGCTCGGCGGCGATTGCGCCCAGAATTCCCGCTAGAGCAGCGAGCAGGACAGCGAGCGCGATGTACAGTTTCGGACTTTTCATCAATCGACGTGTAGCAGCGCAGCGGGAGAAAGGCGGGCGTCGCTAAATAGGGGGTAGGCGGTTTCCTGAGCATAGACAGGAGCCTGAACGGTGAGGACGCCCGCGCCGAGCCCAACTGCGAACAGGCCGGCAAACAGCATGCTGCGCATGGCCCTGTCCTGCCGCGCACTTATATCGCCGACACGTTCCCAGACGCCCTCCATGAAGCCGCCGGGCACGCTCGGTGCAACATCGTGGGCAAGAGCGCTCAGAATAGGGTCCAGGTCCTGTTCCATCGGTGCGGGTCGATCCTTCAACTGCTGTTCGCTCCCTATCCCATACGCACGGCGCGTGCGCTCCCCGCACGAATATTTAGTGAGGGGAGGCGGCTCGGGATGCGTAACAGGCAGCATAGCTCTCGTTAATCTGCGGTGAAAGGGCACGCGCCAGCATGAAAACAGTCCATTTTTTGATACTTGTTTGCGCAGTGTTCCTGGCCCTCGGTCCTGTCCATGCGCACGGCGACGAAGCGCATGATTCTCCTGCAGGCGCCGCCGCCACGTCCGTACCCAGTCAGGAAGCGTCTGGGATGAGCGGGATGCAAGGCGCTTCGGGTCAGTCTGCCGAAACCGGCCACGGGTCCGACGCGCATGATGCTGCATCCGGCGGACACGAGAACGCCAGCGAGGGTGACTTTGTCACTGTCCTCAAGAAGCTGCATCCCGCGACGATCCATTTCCCGATCGCACTGTTCCTGCTGGCGGCACTAGCCGAATTGTTCGTCATGGCCGGGAGAGGCGCTGCAGCTGAACCGGCCGTCCGCGTGCTAATCTATGGCGGTGCGGCAGGTGCCGTCGTCGCAGCCCTGTTTGGCTGGATTCATACCGGCCTCTGGTTTGGCGGGGATGCGATCATGCAGTTCCACCGTTGGAACGGAATGCTGATTGCTGCGCTCGGTCTCGCTCTTGCCGCCCTTGCCTACCGGCCGCGTGAAGGCCGAGCCCTTCTGCGCACCGGACTTTTCGCAATGGCCGCGCTCATCCTGCTCCAGGGTTTTCTTGGCGGAGAGCTTGCGCACGGCCCGGATCACCTTGGTCTTTCCTGGACCTGAAGGATACACATCATGCACCATTTCAAGCCGAAGAAGATGATTGGAACGCTTTTCCTCGGGACCGCGCTAGCTGGCCTGGCGGCGTGCGATCAACAACCCGAGCCCATGGCGGACGTCGGAAATACGGCTGCCATCGAGACAGCACCGGCGAGCGCGCCGTCACCAGTTGAGGCCGCTTCCGCAACTCCGACAGAAACCGGCGTAGAAACCGCGCCCGTCGCCAGCGTACCCGCGACCGAGCGCAGGCCAGCTGGCCCCGACGCAGCTCAACCACCGCGCACGCCGACAACCGGTTCGACGCCGACACCCGCTCCAATGACCGCGGATGTTCCGGAACCGGCCGATCCACATGCAGGGCATGACATGGAGTCCATGTCCGATCATGACATGGAAGGAATGTAGGAGATTTGAGCATGAAATTCAGATTTACCGGATTGGGCATACGCCGCGCACGCGCGACACTCGCTACTTTCGGCGTGATCCTCCTCGCAGCCTGCACGAGCGCCGCACAGGCGAGCCCCTATGTAATGTTCCGCGATCCGCAATGCGGATGCTGCGAGGAATGGGCGAAGCATGTTCGCACCGGTCTGGATCACGAGGTCATGGTTCGCGAAGACCGTCCCATGGCCGAGGTAAAGGCCGAAGCAGGCGTGCCTGACGGCTTGGTCTCCTGCCACACGATGGAAGTCGATGGCTATGTGATTGAGGGTCATGTTCCCGCACGCGAGATCGCGCGCCTTCTCGAAGAACGACCCGACGGCGTGACTGGCCTCGCCGTTGCGGGAATGCCCCTTGGCTCCCCCGGCATGGAAGTTGGCGGGAGGGTGCAGCCCTACCAGGTCATCGCTTTCGGACCTGCGGGCGAGCGCGTATTTGCAAGCTATCCATGACCCGCTGGAGCGGGCTGGAGTGAAAGCATTCGATTGAAAGGAAAGCCGATATGACCCATCGATCGATTCGCCCGGAAATCTTGCGATGGGGCTGGACGCTCAGCAGCTTTCTGCTTCTCAGCTATTTTCTCTGTGTGGGTTTCGGCCTCCTTTTCCCTGAGCGGTTTCACATGCACGAGGCCTGGGCGCCTCTCCTGCCAGGCTTCGAATGGCTAACCTGGCGCGGCTTCCTTGCCGGAGCCGTCGGCAGCTTCCTTTATGGCTGGTACATTGGCGTTATCGTGGTGCCGCTTTACGCCGTGTTTGGTCGAGAAAAACGCGGATGACGATACACCTCATACTCCACAGGACCTGTCTTCATCGACGCGTTCCCGGCATTCCGGACGGGGGAGTTCGAGCCTTATGACGGCGACGAAGCATGGCACACATACCGCGATGGAAAGTGCGCCCGACGCCGCTGGTAAGGGGACAATAAGTCTCGCCGGGGGTGTGGCTATGGGTACCGGCGTGATGATCGGCGCTGGGATCTTCGCTCTCACCGGTCAGATCGCGGAACTTGCCGGCCCGCTGTTCCCGCTATCGTTCGTTCTGGGCGCACTCGTCACATCGCTGGCCGCCTATAGCTACATCAAGATGTCCAATGCGTGGCCATCGTCGGGCGGCATCGCGATGATTCTGCAGAAAGCCTATGGTCCTGGCGTCGTTGCGGCCTCGGCTTCCCTGCTCATGGCGCTTTCGATGGTTATCAACGAAAGCCTCGTTGCGCGAACCTTTGCTACCTACGCCCTGCGACCGTTCGGACTTGAGGAGAACAGTCTCCTGCTGTCAGCCTTGGCTCTCGGGCTAATTGTGTTCGCGTATATCGTGAACAAGGCTGGCAATCGATCGGTAAGCGGCTTTTCGCTGATCATGTCGGCGATCAAGATCGGTGGGATTGCTCTGTTTGCCGTGGCCGCCATCGCGGCAAGCGGATTTTTTTCCGGGGCGTTCGCGCAGCAGGCCTCGCAGACAAACGGCGGCGCGTTTCTCGCGTCGGTGGCCTTCTCGATCCTGGCATTCAAGGGTTTCACCACGATCACCAACAGCGGCGGCGAGATTGTCGATCCGCATCGCAATGTCGGCCGCACGATCATGATCTCGATCGCGATCTGCGTGGTAACCTACCTTCTCGTTGCTGTCGCGGTGGGCTCCAATCTGACTATCGGCCAGATCGTCGAGGCGCGAGACTATTCGCTCGCCGCCGCCGCCCGACCTGCGCTTGGTCAGCTAGGGTTCTGGTTCACCATCGTCATCGCGATTGCAGCGACCACCTCCGGGGTGATCGCAAGCGTATTTGCAGTCTCGCGGATGCTCACCATGCTGACCGAGATGAAGATGATCCCCCATAGCCACTTCGGCATGAAGGGCGGGATCAGAAGTCACATGCTCGTTTATACGGTAGTGATCGCAGGCACGCTCGCCGTGCTGTTCGACCTTTCACGGATCGCCTCGCTTGGCGCCTTCTTCTATCTTGTCATGGACATCCTGGTGCATTGGGGCGTCTACCGCCATCTCCGCGAGGAAGTCGGGGCAAGAAGTTCTGTCTTGCTCGCTGCCATCGCCGCCGACGGGGTCATTCTGGCGGCATTCGCGGGCGTAAAGCTCGAAAGCGATCCTGTTATCGTTGGAATCGCTGTGTTTTCCATTGCTGCGGTCTTCGGTCTGGAAACCCTTTTCCTGCAGCGCAAACCTTTACCGAACGGGAACCCGCAGCGCGACACGCGCGTCGATGGAAGCAGCCAAAGCCACGAAAGCGAGGCGGACCAGCAATGAAACAGGCGAAAGTATACCGGATGGTGATGGACGAACATATTTGTCCTTACGGTCTCAAAACGGTCGATCTTTTGAAGCGCGAAGGTTTCGAGATCGACGACAATCACCTTACCTCGCGCGAAGAGACCGACGCGTTCAAGGAAAAACACGACGTCGAAACCACCCCCCAGACGTTCATCGATGGCAAGCGCATCGGTGGCTACGACGACCTGCGCGAGCATTTCGGCAAGTCGCGCAGCCAGCCCGAGGAAGGCGAGACGAGCTACCAGCCCGTGATCGCCATTTTGGGCGTCGCCTTTCTGCTCGGTCTCGCCATCAGCTGGTACGTGTTCGATACCGTTTTCACAATTCAGGCGATCGAATGGTTCGTCAGCCTCTCGATGGCCTTGCTCGCAATCCAGAAGCTGCAGGACATGCGCAGCTTCTCGACCATGTTCCTCAATTACGACCTGCTGGCCCAGCGGTGGGTGCGCTACGGCTTCGTCTATCCCTTCGGAGAGGCGCTGGCGGGTATCCTCATGGTGGCGCACGCCTTGCCGATCATATCGGTCCCGGTGGCGATGTTCATCGGCACGGTCGGTGCGGTCAGCGTCTTCAAGGCGGTCTATATCGACAAGCGCGAATTGAGGTGCGCCTGCGTGGGCGGCAGTTCCAACGTGCCGCTTGGCTTCGTCTCACTGACCGAGAACCTGTTCATGATCGGCATGGGTCTGTGGATGGGCGCCAAGGCGCTGGGCTGGATCACCCTGTGATCGCGGCTCTGCTCCTCGGCTTCGTCCTATTTGCGATCTCGCTCTATTTTCATATGTGGATGCTGCGCGGCGCCAAGGCCCTTTCTCCGCCCGGGAAGGAGCCAAGGCATCTTCGGGTCCTTGCCGGCTCGTCCCTGGTTCTTGCCAGCCATCTCGTCATCGCGGGCATCTTCGCAGGAGGGATGTATGTCGCCAGTCTTTGGGGACTTGGAGCGCTGGAGCAGGACGTCATCGATAGCTGGATGGACTATTATTACTTCGCGCTGATTACGGTATCGACTGTCGGACTGGGCGACATTCTGCCCGCCGGTCACATGCGCGCTATTTCCGGAATAGCCGCACTGACCGGGTTCCTGATGATCAGCTGTACCGCCCAGTATCTCTACCAGACCATGAGCAAACAGGAGAATTGATATGGCGAAAGGCACGCAACACGATCACAGCGAGGGAGGTGGCGGTAATTACTGGCGCTTCATGGCGATGGTCTCGACATCGACCGTTGTCATGTTCTTCCTCATGTATGCCAACACCTATGATGCCGATCACTTCTTCTGGAGCGAAACGCGCTTCTGGATGATGTTCGTGATGGGCGCGATGATGATGGTCGTCATGCTCCTTTTCATGTGGGGGATGTACAAGAACAGGACCAAGAACTTCATCATTCTCGGCGTCGCAGCGGTGGTCTTCGCCCTGGCATTGTGGCTCGTGCGCAGCCAGACCACGATCGACGACGAGGAATATATGGCGGCGATGATCCCGCACCACTCGATCGCGATCATGACCAGCGAACGGGCGCATATCCGCGATCCGCGCGTGCGCAAGCTCGCGCATGACATCATCCTCGCCCAGCGCCGCGAGATCGCGCAAATGAAATACCTCATCGAGGATATCGAGGAAAACGGAGTGAGAGATACCGAGAGGCTGCCCGCGGGCATCGAAACTCCGGTTCCGGCATCTCCACAACCGGATCCAACCCTTGCCGAGACACCCGAAGAAGGAGCTGCGCAATGAAAACGACCTTTATCCTCGCCACAGGGCTGGCTCTCGCGCTGGCTGGGTGCAATCAGAACACCGCCATCGGCAATGATCGCGAAGCGCAGCTTGATCCACCGGCCGAAGCTTCGCCAATCGAGCCTGCTTCCAGCGCGCTGCAGAACATATCGACGGCGCTCGTAAAGCCCGAGACGATGAGCGATGCCGATGTTTTGGCAATCGGCGGGAAGGAAGGTCGTTGTGTCTTCCGCTTGACAGAGGTTGGCTACCCCACCTTCGTTTACGAACCGGGAAGCCAGGGCTTCATCAAGCTGAACGGCAAACTGATCCCGGTCAGCGCCGCCGGTACGGATCGCTATACCAGCGGCGATCTGCTCGTCACTACGCGCCTGCTGGACGATGAAGGCAATGCGGGCTTGCAAGCGCAGGAATTGATCGTGGTCCCGCCCGGGGCAGGAGATGAACTGGGGTACCGTGGGTATTCTATCTGCGATCAGTAGCAGAAAAACCTGCGGGAGCTGCCTGAATTTTTGCCTTAGGCAGACTATGCGCGGGTTTCGAAGCTGCAATGGACAGGCGGCTCCACCTCCCCCAAGAGAGCCTGCGGGTCGCAGGCTCTAGAGCCGTCTCGGAGCCCCGCGCGTGACCAACCCCATGCGCGGGGCTTCACATTCAAGCGCATCATTTGCAATTGCGAAGGTTTCTTTTTGACAGATAATCTGACCCTTGCCGTCTTCGGCGCCGGTGGAAAGACCGGCACGCTGCTCCTCGAACAGGCGAAGCGGCGCGGCCACCACGTGCGCGGTCTCGAGCATCATTTGCCGGACCCGGCGAAACGGATCGAAGGTGCCGACTATATCCAATGCGACGTGCTCGAGGACGACCTTGCTGATGCCATCCGTGGTTGCGATGCGGTTATTTCTACCCTTGGCGTTTCGTTCACGCCATCGACCGCGATCGACCCACCACCGCTCTACACCGAGGGAACACGCCGCATTCTCGAAGCGATGCGCCGGGCGGACATCGACCGGATCGCAGTGATCTCCGCAGCTTTCGTGGACCAGCAGCCCGGAATGCCGTCATGGTTCCGGCTGACTGTTGTCCCCGCTCTGGCAAACATTCTCGAACACATGCGGGTCATGGAGGGCATGCTCGAGGCCGAGCAAGGTCTCAGGTGGACGGCCGCAAGACCCGGTTGGCTTATCAATTTGCCCTATAGCGGCGAAGCGCGAGTGAAAGCGCGGACGCTATCGGCGGACTGCTTCCGCTGCCGCCATGCCGATCTCGCTGCCCTGCTTCTCGATTCAGTAGTGAGTGGGAGGTGGATCAACGAAAAGCCTGCAATCGGCAAGCCGGAGGCTGACGATCTTGAAGGGCTTCTTGCCCTTCGCGAGGAACTGGAAAGCCTCTTCGCATCTTCGTCGCGATAGGTTGAGCGATGGCGATGTTTGTCGCCGTTTGGAATGCGCCGCTTGCGGCATCGGCAATTCGGTCTGGAGTTTGAGAACATGACACATGACAAGAAAGACATCGCAGTGTCGCGGTGGGAAGGCGAGGGCGGGGCACTGCCCTGCGGTCCCCAGGAAGCGCTAGCAGCCACTTGCGACGAGTGGGATATCCCCGCCCTGTCGGACGCGGAGCTCATCCAGCTGCGCATCCGGGTCATTGCCTTGGAAAATATCGTTCTCAGCCTTCTGTCGAAGGCAAGCAACGAGCAGCTGGAGCATATCGCTGAAATGGCGGACTTTATAACGCCGCGGCCCGACGCGAAGCAGCATCCGCTGACCATCCACGCAGCGACCCAAATGAACCATATGGTGGAGCGCGCCAAGCATTTTCGATCATGACGCAGAATGCGGATGGCAACTGGTTGCTTATTTTTCCCACGCTGCCGTTCAGGTCTTTCTCGAAACAGCCTTCAGGAGGGGGGACACCGTCTCTAGCGGTTGAACTTTCCAAAGAGATCGGAAAGTTCCGCCAGTTTCATTCGCTGTGCTTCCTCGTCGCCGCTTTCGATTATGGCTGCGATGGACTCCTGCGCATGGATGGCGAGAACTTTGGTTCTCGTTGCTCGCAAGGCAGCTTCGATGGCTGAAATTTGTTGCAGAATGTCCACGCAGGAACGCTCGTCTTCCATCATGCATATCACGCCTCGTGCCTGACCCTCGATCCGTCGCAGGCGTGTGATCTCTTTTGCGAATTTCATCGTTCGATTCCTCACGATCTCAGGCGACACACAGGAGACTGCCCGGTTATTGCGGGCATGTATGCGAACCGCCGCGTAAATTGGCTGAGCGAAAAGTTCCCTACAAGGCTACTCGGGAAGGAACCGCTAAGCTCTCGAAGGGTTGATCTAATCTGTCGTTGAACGTGGCTTAAAAAGGCCGTCATCGAGGTGCTGTACTGCGGATTGAGCGCGCCCGCCAAACCTTAGGGAACAGGAGAAGCGAATGGCCGAGAACCACCAATCGAAACGAGCGGAAAGCGGCGGTAATTACTGGCGCTTCATGGCGATGGTCTCGACCTCGACGGTGCTCATGTTCTTCCTCATGTATGCCAACACCTATGATGCCGACCACTTCTTCTGGAGCGAGACGCGCTTCTGGATGATGTTCGTCATGGGCGCGATGATGATGGTCGTCATGATCCTTTTCATGTGGGGGATGTACAAGGACAGAAAGAAAAATTTCATCATCATTGGCGTCGCAGCCATAGTCTTCGCGCTCGCGCTCTGGCTGGTCCGCAGTCAGACGACGGTCACGGGAAGCGAGTACATGCAGGCGATGATTCCGCACCATTCGATCGCAATCATGACCAGCGAACGGGCGCATATCCGCGATCCGCGCGTGCGCAAGCTCGCGCACGATATCATCCTCGCCCAGCGCCGCGAGATCGCGCAGATGAAATATCTTATCGCCGATATCGAAGAGAACGGAGTGAGGACCACCGAGAGGCTCCCCGAGGACATCGAAACTCCGCAAGGAGCAATGCGATGAACAAGACATTCTACACTTTTGCCGGACTGGCATTCGCTCTTGCTGCCTGCAACCAGAACACCGCCATCGGCAACGATCGCGAAGCGCAGGTCGATCCAGCGCCCACTCCCGCGCCGATCGAGCCGGCGGCGAGTGCTTTGCGGAACATCGCCACGGCGATCGTCAAACCGGAAACGATGACCACAGCCGAGGTCCAGACCATCGGCGGCGAGCGCGGACGCTGTATTTATCGGCTAACCGAAGTGGGTTTCCCGACGTTCGTCTACGAACCGGGTGTTCGCGGCTTCGTAAAGCTGAACGGCAAGCTGATTCCCCTTACCGCCGAAGGCCCCGATCGCTATTCGAGCGGCGAACTCCTGATCGCGACACGGCTTGTCGATGAAGAAGGAAATGCCGGTCTTCAAGCTCAGGAAATCATCATCGTCCCGCCAGGGGCGAAAGACGAGCTGGGCTATCGAGGATATGTACAATGCGATGAAGGAGTTACGTTGTGACAAGCTTCACCAAGGGGTTGGGCCTCGGTATCGTCGCAACCCTGCTGCTGCTGGTGGCGATTGCGCTGATCGTCATCCTAACCGGTGCATACAATGTAGCGGCCGATGATCGTCATTTGCCGACTACCGAGTGGGCACTCGACACTTCCATGACCAATTCGGTGCAAAGCCGCGCCGAAGACCTTCAAGCACCTGAATTCACTCCGGCAATGGTCGCGGCCGGCGCGGGTGACTACAAGGCCATGTGCGCGCATTGCCATGGCGGTGTCGGCGAGGGGCGGGCGGAATGGAGCGCAGGCATGCTGCCGCATCCACCTGCTCTGGCGACAGCCGCGGAGATGTGGTCGGACGAAGAGGTGTTCTGGCTCGTCAAACACGGCGTAAAGGCATCGGGAATGCCTGCCTTCGGCGGCACGCACGACGATCGGGCAATCTGGAACATTGCAGCGTTCGTGAAAAGCATGCCGGAAATGACCGAGGATGAATATGCCGCGTATCGGGGTGGTCACTGATGCCGGTGTTCGGAACGGGAGCGCTCGCGCCGTTGCGGTCCCGACTGCTTCGGTGCACCGACCTATTTGAAGGATGGTGTCGTCGCAAGTGAAGCTGGCAAAGGAAGAATAGTACCGTGCCACCAGTCCACCCCGTGTTCGTTCACTATCCCATCGCCTTGGGAGCCACCTCGGTCCTGGCAGACACCGCCGCGCTCGTCGCCCACCTCCCCTCGCTGCTCGTTCTCGGGCAATGGTCGATGGCGATTGCTGCTGCAGGTGCGGTAATTGCCGGTATCGCTGGCTACTGGGACATGAAGCGAGACGATCTGGCGGATGAGACACACGAGCTGGTGCACCTTCACTTGAACTCCGGGCTGGTTCTGTTGACCGCTCTCCTTGTCGCGGCAGTATGGCGTTGGTCTCTGGCAGAACCAACGCTTTTCTATCTTGTCTTCGCCTGGATACTTCTCGCCGGCATAGCGCTTCAGGCCTGGATGGGCGGAGAGATCGTTTATGCCCATGGCGGCGGCGTGGCGGCAGCGGGACAGGGAACGGCGCCCGAAGAAGAAGCGAAAAGACCTTCGCGCAAGTTCTACAGTATACTCACCGGCAAGGCCAACGGTAGCAAGCAGCATGATCGGTGAATGGCTTCTTCCCGCTCTTGATCGGAATACGCTTAGGCGGAATAAGCCAAGGCCAGAATCAGCCCATAAGTTGCTTGCGCAAGTACCGTCGTGAGGGGGGTGAGCTTTCCGTAGTGCAGTCCGAATGCTCCCGGCGGCTCGAGCCGGTGCTGACGGCTGGGAGCATCGTATTCGGTGGCCATACGCGGATGGATTATAGGCAGCGCAGGAAGGAAAACGGCTATCAGAAACAGGCCATGGGCAGTTCCCAAAAGGAGGCCGAGCCACCAATCGGATATATGTAGGCTAGCGAACAACAAGGCATAAAAGAAAGCGAAGAACCAGCCACCAAGCAAATAGAGCAGATAGCCGAAGATCAGAGCCCGTCGCCGGTCAGCGGCCACGAATGTGCCGAAGAGAAACGGCAGGCTGAGGCGGGAAAAGCCGAAAAGTTGCGCGCCTTCCAAAATGCTGGTCATCACTGCGGTCGCCACCAGGCCCCACACTGCCGGCGTGACCCAGTTCGCCAAAACCTCCTGCAGCGCTTCGTTCAAACTTCGTCTCCGTTTTTCTCGCCAAGGGCCAAGGCCGCGTGGACGAGCGCCGCATGCGACAGACCTTGCGGAAGGTTGCCGAGCATGATCTGTGCCTCTGGATCGTACTCTTCCGAGAAAATCCTCAGGTCGTTTCCTGCCCCGAGGAGCTTGCGCATCCTCCCCGCAGCTTCGTCGCGCCTGCCCGCCAGCGCCAGATATTCGGCCGCCCAGAAACTACAGGCCATGAACGCTCCTTCGGGGGAGCTGTTATCGTCTATGGACGGATCGTAACGCCAGACGAAAGATCCTTTGGCAAGCTCCGCATCGATCCGCTCGTAGGTCGCAACCATTCGCGGATGATCCGCCTCGATGATCCCCAGCTTGGGCAACAGCAGAACGCTCGCGTCGAGATGCTCGCAGTCCAAGGCTCCGGTATAGGCCTGTCTGTCCTCGTTCCAGCCGTGCTCCAACACGACGGCACGGATCGTGTCGAGGTTTGAGCGCACCTTGTCGCGGTCGAGTTCCAGAAGGTCGCGCTCTTCGAGCCACAGCGCGCCATCGAGAGCACCCCAGCACATCGCTTTCGAGTAAAGATGGTGCAATCGGCCTCGCCGCATCTCCCAGATGCCATTGTCAGGCTGCTGCCAGTTCCCGCACACGGTCTCCACAAAACCGGCCAGTCTCTTCGCTTCGGACCGACCGAAAGTCCCGCCCTGTTCTACCAGTGCGCGGGCGCCCAGGATCACAGAACCGTAACTGTCGAGCTGCACCTGTTGGCTGGCGCCATTGCCGATCCGGACGGGGGCGGAATTGCGGTAGCCCTCAAGATGGGAAACCTCTTTTTCCGGAAGATCGCTTCGGCCGAAAATGTCGTACACAGGTCGCAGTTCGGGCTTGTCCCTTTGCGTCGCATGCATCAGCCAATTGAAATAGGCCTCGGCTTCGTCCTGCAGTCCGCAGCGGACGAAAGCCGAAAGCACGAAATAGGCATCGCGCATCCAGCAATAGCGGTAATCCCAGTTCCGCTTGCCGCCGATCCATTCAGGGAGCGAAGATGTGGCGGCGGCCGCGACCGCGCCCGTTTCGCGGCTGGCCAACAGCCGCAAGGCCATCAGGCTCCGCCGGACAGGCTCGCGAAAATTGCCGCTATAATTGCTGCGCGATAACCACGCGCTCCACCACTGCTCGGCAGCCTGACGCTTCGTCTCGCATTCTTCGCCAAGCACAGGGATGACGCCGATGTCGCGGCGACAAAAGGACAATGAAAAGTACCGGCGATCGCCGGTCTGCAACTTTTCGGATCCAGCGACCTGTCGGCTGTCGCTGTCGCAATCCGCAACATCTGTGCGAAAAAGGATCAGATCGGCCTCGTGCTGGCAGGCCCACGATGTTTTGCCACGTTTTGCAAGATGCGGGTCTTTGCCGAAACACGGGCGAGGTTCGTAAACGAATTCGATGGTGGGGTTGCCACTTTCCGCCTCGACAATGCGAATGAGTTCGCGCTCGGGCTCGAGAGTTCCGCCGAGGCCGTTTGTGCGTAGCGCAAGGAAATCGGTTACTGAAACAATGCCCGTATCCTGGATCAGGCGCGTACGCAGGATCGGCGCTCCACCGATATAGCAGCGTTCGGTGGTGCTCTTTCCCTTCAGCCCGACTGCAAATCTTCCTCCCCAAGCCCCCAGCACGCCGGCGAATAGCGCCGGATCCGCGATGTTGGGCAGGCAGAGCCAGTCGATGCTCCCTGCCTTGGAGACCAGAGCACAGGCCTGCATATCTCCGATGACAGCGTAATCGGCGAGTGGCCTGAAGCCTTCGTCAACCTGATCAGCCCTCACCTTCGCCACAGGCGCGCAACGGCCGTCGCGATGCCGATCAGACCCGCCCCGATCGCGAGGGGAGCGCGGTTTTTCGTCAGCCACAATTGACTGCTGCGTCGCTTCGCCTTGGCGTCGAACGAGCCATGCGCACCATGATCGCCCGCTACCGGCTCATACAGATTGTGCCGCCGGTCGGGCGAAACAGGCTCGTCGGTCTGCTGGCCCGAAACGGCGGTACTAGCCAGATAGCGATCCAGTACCGGCGAGGCGAACCTGTCTCCCCAAACCGATTGCAATGTCGGCCAGCCCAGCTTCACCTCCTTGCGGCCTGCGCTTGCAGCAAAGTGTATCGCCTCTGCGGCGACTTCGGGTTGGTAGGGGGCGCTCGCCGGTTTGGGCTGCATCGGCAGGTTCGTCTTGATCCAGTCGAACTGCGGGGTGTTGACGCCGGGCAGTTGGACCATGCTGATCCGCACCCTGGACTTGTCATGGAGCAATTCGGACCGGACCGAATCGTGGAAACCTTGGATCGCATGCTTGGCCCCGCAATAGGCCGATTGCAGGGGTATGCCGCGATAGGCGAGGGCGCTCCCGACCAGCACGATCGAGCCGCGGTCGCGCGGCACCATTCGCTTCAGCGCGGCGTAGGTCCCGTGCACCTGTCCGAGATAGGTCACTTTCGTGACCCGCTCGTAATCCTCGAGCGACATGTCGACAAAGCGCGAGAGGACGCCGGCGAAGGCTGCATTGATCCATACGTCGACCGGTCCCAATTCTTGCTCGATCCTTGTTGCCGCGTCTTCGACGGCTCCGGCATCGGCGACGTCGCACTGGCAGATGAGGCCTTCGCCGCCAGCCTGCTCGACCTCTCGCATCGCGCCTTCAAGACCATCGCGTCCTCTGGCGATCAGACCGATCTTCGCGCCGTCTTGGGCGAACCGCCGTATGGTCGCCCGTCCGACCCCTGCCGAAGCACCGGTAACCACCACGACTGGTTTCGAGTTCGTTTTATCCATGTCGTATTATAGCTCCCTTCTGCTTGCGAGTTCCGCAATTCGGTCGCTGGTGCGGCAGGCGATCGCCTGGATCGTCAGCGAAGGGTTTACACCGCCCGAAGTGGGGAAAACGGAGCCATCGCAAATCCATAGATTAGGGATATCCCAGCTGCGGCAGTCGGCATCGACGACGCTCGTGGCACGATCATGGCCCATGCGGGCGGTGCCCATCAAATGCGCTGTCTCGCTCTCGTTGCGCCAACGCTGCGTGACTCCGACGACTTCCAGTGCGCGGTCCATGAAATCCAGCGCATGCTCGATCATGGCGTGCTCGTTGTCGCCGAAGGAGAAGGTGACCTGCGGAATGGCAAGTCCGTACTGGTCCGTCTCGTCAACAAGCGTAACGCGATTGCGCTCGCCGGGAAGCACTTCGCCGACCATCTTCAGTCCCGCCGCATGGTTGTATCGGGTCATCTCGTCGAGTAGCTCGCGGCCCCACAGACCTCTTTGCGAGACTGTTCTGGCCCAGTCCGCCGGCAACGGGCCCGGGGCCATGTAGCACCAGCCACCGTGATAATCCTTGCCGGCGTCCTCGTAGTTCCAGTGCTCTGTCAGGGCGAGACTGGGCGGTGCCTTGTAAGAGCGGATCTCGTCTTGCGAATAGCCGTAAACAGACTGGTTTAGATGAACCATCAGGTTCTTGCCGACCAGACCTGACGAATTTGCGAGACCGTCGGGAAACTCGCAACTGGCGGAGTTGAGGAGCAGGCGGGGTGTCTCGATCGCATAACCCGCCACCACGACGTTCCTGGCCTTCTGAAAGCGCCATTCATTACCGCGATGATAGTGGACGCCGGTCACTCGCCCATTCGTAGTTTCGATCCGCCCGACCATCGCCAGATCGCGGATTTCGGCCCCGGCGGCGAGCGCCCGAGGCAGCCAGGTGTTGAGCACCGACTGCTTGGCATTGGTCGAGCAACCGGCGGCGCAGAAACCGCGATAGACGCACGGAGGGGCCTTGCCGCGTGGCGCTGAAAGCGTCGCGATCGGCGTTTCGGCCCAAGCGATACCGAGCTTCTCCGCGCCCCTTGCGAGATAACGGGCGGGGGCGTTCAGGGGATGGGCGCGATAGGGATAGCGCGGGCGCTTCGGTCCCCAAGGATAGCGGACCGGACCCGAGATGCTCAAAGTTTGCTCGACCTCGCGGTAATAGCGCCACATCTCACGCCAATCGAGCGGCCAGTCGACCCCATAACCCAGCTTGCTGCGACTCTTGAACCATTCGGGCCGGAACCGCAGCGAGACCATCATGTAGTGGACGGTCGATCCGCCGACGGCCTTGCCCGAATTGTTCGCGCCCAAATGAATTGGATCGGCACCATCGACAATCCGCTCGTCGGTCCAGTAGAGCTTAGACTGGTGATGCTCGTCCGAGGCAAAATCCTCCAGCGGTCGCCAATAGGCTCCGGCGTCCATGGCGATAACCGAGAAGCCCGCTTCGGCCAGCTTGCAGGCAAGCGTGCCGCCGCCTGCACCGGTGCCGACGATGACGAAGTCTACTTCTTCCTCGCCATATTCGCGCATGGGAACCCAGCCGCCGCGCGTGAACACATCGGGGGCCTTGCCATTCAGCGCGCGGGGCCGCTCTTGCGGGTTATCGTTCATGATGTTGCGGCCACCCGCGAAGGGGACGCCGTGATTCCTCGACGGCTTCCCACGGATCACGCCTGTTCTCGCCAAGCCGGACATAGCCGCGCGGGGATGCCGGTCCGCCAAACCCCATCGCGCTCCACAGCGAGGGCTGCGCCCAATGCGCGGAAGCCAGATCGGGCAGCAGACGCCATTTCCAGAATAGCTCGGACGGCAAGTCCTCCCATAGTTCGGCGCAGACCTCGCCATGTTCCACCATCCCCAGAACCTTGTTTGCGTTATCGGGTTCAAGTTCCGCAAAGTCGCGATCGAAGCGCAGCCTTGCTTCCGCTTCGATCGCATCGAGCCCCCGGCGCCAGCATTCGGCGGTGCGGGGCAGGCAGTCCAGCCGGTGCCCGTCGCCTTCGTCTTTGCCGATCTTTCGCACCACCATCGCCAGGGTGGTGGTTGCGGGTCGTTCCGGTGAGTCGGGGCAAACACGGGTTGTGATCGCACGCAGTGTTGCCAGTTGGGTATCGCTGAGCACGCCTTCGGCGACGGCAAGGGCAAGCCGCCTGTCGACGACTTCGCGGGTTTGCTCGTTCCAGCTCGGTGTGTCTCGCTTGGCAAGCACGTCATAGGTCGGAAAAGGGTCAGTCACGGGCGAATCTACGGATCAGCAACAGTGCTCCAAGGCCGGCGATGGCAAGCCCCGTGAAGGACGGTGGCGCGGGGATGGGCGGCCCGGCGAGCACGTTCTGTCGCCAGTTCTTCCAGCCTCCCATGTTCTTCGACACGCCATAGGCGTGAAACGCCGATCCCAGCAGGCCCAGCGCCGCGGTGGCGGCGAGCGAGGCAGTGGTGATCCAGGTCACGCGCCCGGTCAGGGCAGCGCGCGCCAGCGCGAGGGCAGCGACCGGCGGGATTGCCACTGGTAACCACATTGCGGGATTGTGATACGCGCCTCGGAAGTGGAGCAGTGCGGCCTCTCCGGCTGTCCCGGCAAGGCCCAAAGCGGTGAAGCCGGCAAGCGCACGCCCCGATAACAACGGCACTGGACCCAGCGCCGCGGCGCCGGAACCCAGTGCCTGGGAGGCTGCGCCGAGCGCACCCGCAACAACCAGCGCGGCAGGTGCACCGATCGGTGCCTGGTAGAAGACATTCCCGAGGCTGAAACCACCCGGCTGCTTGGCAATGTTGTAGATATGGAAGCCCAGACCGGCCGCACCTATCCCCACGCTGGCGGCATGAACGCCGATGGACCACGGTCTGACCGCGCTGTTCGCTCCGCCTCGTACAACGAGCGCGCCGTCAGTGATGAGGGATAACGCCGAAGCCCCGAGCGGCAGGACCATCGCCTTGTTGGCAAAGGAGCCGCGATAATGCTCCACAGAGGAATCCGACAGCACCGAACCGGCAACAATGGCCGCGCCTCCGGCAATCAGTCCCGCAGCGTGAGGTCTATCGTCGGCGGGCATCAGTCTTCCGTGAAAACCTTGCTCATCACCTGCTTCGCTGCACCTTTTAGCATGCCCGCTTCGTTCGGATCGCCCTTCAACGCGCTCGTCATGAACGCCTTGGCCTGCTCGAACTTGATGTGCGGCGGCAGCGGCGGGACCTCCGGATCGGTCTTCACCTCGAGAACGCACGGCTTCCCTGCCGAAAGCGCCTCTTCCCATGCAGAACCGAGCTGCCCTGGGTCGTCCACGAAAATTCCCTTGAGGCCGATCATCTCGGCGAACTTGTGATAGGGCATATCGGGCAGGCGCTGCGTCATTTCGGCCTTCGGATTGCCTTCCATCACCCGTTGCTCCCAAGTGACCTGGTTCAAATCCTCGTTGTTGAGCACGCACACGACGAAGGTCTTGTTGGCCCATTTGTGATGGTACTTGGCCACCGTAATGAGCTCGGCCATATTGTTCATCTGCATCGCGCCGTCGCCCACCATCGCGATCACCGGCCGGTCGGGATAGGCGAACTTGGCGGCGATCGCATAGGGCACGCCCGCGCCCATAGAGGCGAGACCGCCCGAAAGCGAGCCCATCATGCCGCGTCGCATCTGGACATCGCGGGCATACCAGTTGGCGCAGGAGCCGGAATCGCTTGTCAGGATCGCGCGATCCGGCACACGCGGGGATAGCTCGGTAAACACGCGTTGCGGGTTGACCGGGTTGGCTTCCACCATCGCGCGGTCGTGCAGCGTCTCTTCCCAGTCCTTTTTCCAGCCAGCGATATCGTCGCGCCAGCCAGTGTCGGTTTTCTGCTCGAGCAGGGGCAGTAGCGCCTCGATAGTGAGCGCGACATCGCCCTGCAGGTTCACATCGTGCGGGAAGCGGATCGAGAGCATTCCGGGCTCGATATCTACCTGCACCCCGCGCGCCTGGTCTTCCTTGGGCAGGAATTCCGAATAGGGGAAACCGGACCCGAGCGTCAGCAGCGTGTCGCACTCCATCATCAGATCGTAGCTCGGCTTGGTGCCAAGCAGGCCGATCGATCCGGTCACCCACGGAAGATCGTCGGGCAACACGTCCTTGCCGAGCAGCGCCTTGGCCGCGCCTGCACCCAGCTTGTCGGCGATGGCGATGACTTCATCCGTCGCACCCTTACTGCCAGCGCCCACGAGCATGGCCACCTTCTTGCCTGAGTTGAGAACTTCCGCCGCACGCTGGAGGTCGTCCTGCGCCGGGACGATCTTCGGCCTGCTATATCCCACACCCGAGAACACCGCCCCGTGCTTGCGGGGCGGTTCCGCCATGTCCTCTTCCTGCAGATCGTTGGGAAATACGAGCGCGGTGACGCGGTTGTTGCCCTTGGCGATCCGCACTGCGCGGTCCACCAAATGGCGCACCTGCGCCGGGACCATGGCATAGCCGGTGAATGCTCCCGCCACGTCCTTGAACATCGAGGTCATGTCGAGTTCCTGCTGGTAATGCGCGCCCACGGCGGTGCGCGCCTGCTGGCCGACGATGGCCAGCACCGGCATGTGGTCCATCCGCGCATCGTAGAGCCCGGTCAGCAGATGCGAGGCGCCGGGGCCCGAGGTCGCCAAGCACACGCCCAACTCGCCGGTGAACTTCGCATGCGCCGAGGCCATGAAGGCGGCCATTTCCTCGTGGCGCACCTGAACGAATTCGAATTTGTCCTTCATCTCGTCGAGGGCGCCGACAAGACCATTGATGCCGTCTCCGGGATAGCCGAAGATCCGGCGCACGCCCCATTCGTGAAGGCGCTTCCAAACAAATTGCGATACTGTCTGTGCCATGATGTCTCCTGAGTCAGGCCCATCCGTCGTATTTGGGAAACGAAAGGTGCCCGGCGAGAGTTCCGAAAGACCGAGGTCTTGAAAAGAAAACAGGAGCAGGTGCACCATGGATGCGATCGGTTGCAAACGTTGGGTTATCGCCGAGGGCTATATTCCCGGAAGCAGCATGGTGAACGCCGATCGGGCACTGGAAAGCCATGAGACCGCATGTATTCTCAATGCCGGTGATCAGCCTGCCAAGGTGCGGATCACTCTGTTCTTCACTGATCGCGATCCGGTCGGCCCTTATGAAATCGATGTCGGGCCCCGGCGAACACTGCATATGCGGTTCAACGATCTGGCCGAACCGGAGGCGGTACCACGAGACACCAGCTATGCCAGCATCATCGAAAGCGATGTTCCGATCATCGTCCAGCATACCCGGCTCGACAGTCGCGCTGCTGAGATCTCCCTCCTGTCGACGATGGCCTTTCCCGCAGAATAGTTCCGGATTAGAGCGGCAGACGGTCTTCCCGGACAAACAGGTCGGGTGACAACGCATCGAGGTTCGGCACGCCATACTGGCCAAGCTCGTTCATCATCTCGGATCGGAGAAGTTCGATCGCGCGGCTGACTCCCGCAGCCCCGAAAGCGTAAAGGCCATAAAGTGTGGCCCGACCGGTCAGAACCGCGTCCGCGCCCAAGGCGCGTGCTTTGAGAATATCGCTGCCTCGGCGAATGCCACCCGAGATGTAAAGCGCGATACGATCTCCGGAGAGTTCTCGGGCGCGCGGCAGGATATCGAGCGCCGAAACCGCCCAGTCTGCCTGCCTACCCCCATGACCGCCAAGAATAACGCCATCGACACCATGCTCAATCGCGCGTGACACATCCTCGAGATTGAGAACACCTTTGAGGAAAAGAGGCTTGCACCATCGTTCGCGGATCCTGGCGAGGTCGTCCCAGCCAAGCGATTTCGGCATTTGCTCTCGGATCCAGTTCGCGCTGTCGAAGAACGAGCGCTCGTCCTTCGGGACGAAGTCGATGACGTTGGAAAACTCCGGCAGACCGCGCGAAAGCGTCGTCACCAGCCAGCGAGGATGACGTGCAGCGTCGATCAGTCCGGGAAGGTTGGGGAAACCGCTAGCGGTTCGGTTCCGCTCGTCCCATTCGCGTTGACCGAAGATCTGGGCGTTGCTGGTGACCACCAGGGCTTCGCAGCCTGCCCGGTCGGCGCGGTCGACGAGCTCCTGCCAGATTTCCTCGCCACCGAAGACATAGAGCTGCCACCAGTGCCGCAGCCCCGGCACCGCCGCGACATCTTCCATCCTGTCGTTCGACATCGTGCTCTGGATGAACGGTACGCCGGCTTCGGCAGCGCCTTGCGCCAGCGCGACATCGGCATTGCGCATGAAAATGCCGTTGAGGCCGGTTGGCGCAATCGCAAGAGGGAGCGATGCGTCGCGGCCCAGCATTTTTGCGGAAACATCGCGGCACGCTTCGTCGGACAGCGTGAAGGGCATCGCTCGCCATTCTGCAAAGGCTTTGCGTTCCCTGTCCAGTGTGGCTTCTTGCCCCGCGCCGCCCTCGAGATATTCAAGGACGAACCGGGGCATGAGCTTGTGGGCCCGGGCGCGGAGATCCGCGATCGACCTGACCCGCGCTATTTTCCTGCCGGCATAGTGAATGCGCCGGGGAGATGATCCGACTTGGGCGACAGTGCCACTCGCTTCTCCCCGCCTGCTCAGGTCCCGTCCCCTGTCGGATCTGACCTACTGGACCGCACGACCTGGCATCTCCTCGTCGGAAACCCGCCAGACCGTGTTGCCCACATCGTCGGCGACCAGCAGCCCGCCTCGCCCATCTAGGGCAACCCCGACGGGCCGACCGTAAGCCTCGCCATCGGCGCTCAGAAAGCCGGTGAGGATATCGTAGACCGGACCGCTGGGTCGCCCTTCAGCGAAAGGGACAAACACGACCTTGTATCCGCTCGGGGGTTTGCGGTTCCACGAGCCGTGCTGACCTATGAAAGCACCTTGCAGGCCGAGCGGCGCCGGATGCGCTGAACCGGTGAATGCCAGCCCTAGCGAGGCGGTGTGCGGGCCGAGCGCGTAGTCGGGAACCAACGCTGAAGCAACGAGGTCGGGGCGGCCCGGCTCGACCCTCTCGTCGACATGATCGCCCCAGTAGGAATAAGGCCAGCCATAGAATCCGCCATCCTCGACCGCTGTCATGTAGTCGGGCGGAACGTCCGACCCAAGCTCGTCACGTTCGTTGACCGCCGTCCAGAGCCGGTTGCTCTCCGGTTCGAACGCCATTCCGACCGGATTGCGCAAACCGCTGGCGAACAGCCGTTCGGCACCGGTGCGCAGATCGATCTCGCGGATTGCGGCGCGACCGACTTCATGCTCCAGTCCGTATTCGCCGATATTGCTCGCCGAACCGATTGCGACATACAGTTTCGTGTTGTCGGGACTGACGGCGAGGCTACGCGTCCAGTGCTGGTTGTATGGTCCGGCAGGAAGGACGGCGATTGTTTCGCCCGCATCGGGAATGCTCGTGGCGCCGGTTTCGTAGCGGAAACGCAGGACCGCGTCGGTATTGGCGACATAGAGATCGGACCCGACCAGCGCCATCCCGAACGGCGAATTAAGTTCGGTGATGAAGGGCGCCCGCATATCGGCGACACCGTCACCGTCCGTATCGCGCAAAAGCGTGATACGGTTAGCGCTCGGGACCGCCGAACCAGCCTTCTTCATGAAAAGCTTCATGAAAAAACCCTTGATACCCTTGCCCAGCTCGGGCTGCGGCGGCGCTGCGGATTCTGCGACGAGGACATCGCCGTTGGGCAGAACATGGAGCCAGCGAGGATGATCCAGTCCGGTGGCGAATGACGTGACCGCCATGCCTTGTGCCGGCACGGGCGCGGCGCCGTCGGGCCAGCCGGTGGCGGGAGCGACATCGAACGTTGGCAAAAGGGTCTCGGCCGGTTCGACGATCTGCGGCGCCGGCCCACTTGCGGCTTCCACCGGTATATCCGCCACATGGCCGCATCCGGCAAGAGCAAGGGAGGCAAGGCAGGTTGAAAAAGCGTTCAGGCGCATGGAGCCTCCTTTTGTAGTTCGGATTCGCCGCGCACTCCCGGTTCGGTCGCCGGGCGCGCAAACGTGAACAAACCATAACGCATGGCACCGGTCCGATAGGCGAGCATCAACCTGGGTAAACTTAGCGCAAAGCTGCGGTTGCGCGTCTCGCTGCTGGTGACAAGTTTACGATAGGAACTGTCGGTGGCGAGCCGTTTCATGAGCCTAAGCAGACAAATGTCCCAGGTCCGCCTTACCTGATGGCTTATATCCTCGAAAGAGAGAAGCTCGAACCCAGCGCATTCGGCGAAGTCGACATACTCCTCACGCGTTCCCATTCCGGGGAGTTGCCCTTCGCGGCAAATCGGCTCGAGCAAATGGCGGATTTCCCATGAGCGCGCGCTTTCCGATGCAAGCCAGGCGCAGATCACCAGTTTGCCGCCGGGCTTGGTGACGCGATGAGCCTCGGCGAAGCATCTCTCCTTGTCGGACATATGCTCGGTGCTCTCGATCGCATAGGCACCGTCGAAAGACTGTTCCGCCAGATCGTTGTGCAGCCAGTCGCGGAGCAGAAATCGAACACTGCCAGTCCGCTGCTCTGCGCGCGCATGTTGCTCCTGCGAAATCGTGAGGCCGGTAACCTCCACGTCATAGGACGTGGCAAGACGCTCGGCCGTTGCACCATAGCCGCATCCAATATCGCAGAAATGCTGCCCGGCTTCGGGTTCCATGCGTTCACCGACCAAATCGACTAGTGCGTCCACTGCCTCGCTGGCCCGCTCGTCGCCCGATCGCCAATAGCCATGATGGACATGTTCGCCCCAGACCTCGCGATAAACACGATCGAGCTCGTCATAGTGACCAGAAACATCGCGCGATTGCGGTTGGGAACGGGGAACGATCATCACCGGTTCCAATCCGTGTGGCCGGAGACTTGTTCCGAGTTGCCCTATAGATAGTATAGAAAATCAGAGATTTGGCGGCGGAGTGCCGCGCCGCGTGGAGTGCCTGAATGAGCAAGCGTTTGATCACCCGCTATCTTGCCGGCATCATCAAGCGCGGAACGCTGGCGGTGTATTTCGCCGATGGTGCAAGCGAGAACTTCGGTACACCTTCGCAAAACTTCCCGGATGTCACCATCCACTTTGCCGATCGCAACGTATCGAGGGACATACTTCTGGACCCGCGACTGGGTGCGGCGGAGGCGTTCATGGACGGGCGGCTGCTTATCGAGCGCGGCGGGATCATGGAACTGGTCGAACTTTTGCGCGCCAACGCGCCGTGGGACCGCGGAGGCTCGATCGGTCGGCCGAGCCGCCTGCGACGATGGCGTAACCGTGCCGCTTTCGCTCTGGAGTCGGTGAATTCGCGGATTGGCTCGCAGCGCAATGTCGCGCATCATTACGATATCGGAAACGCGTTCTACCAACTGATGCTCGATCACCAGCACATGCAGTATAGCTGCGCCTATTGGGACGAAGGCGTCGAGACACTGGCCGAAGCTCAGGAGGCCAAGCTCGCCCATATCGCCGCGAAGCTCGCGCTCGCACCGGGTCAAGAGGTTCTCGATATCGGCTGTGGCTGGGGCGGAATGGCGATCTATCTCGCCCGAACAATGGATCTGAGCGTCACGGGCATCACGCTCAGCGAGGAGCAGCTCGGCCTTGCGCGTACACGCGCCGACGAAGCGGGCGTCTCCGACCGCGTGAAGTTCGAACTGATCGACTACCGCGATCTTGCCGCCAGCGGGCAGCGTTTCGATCGGATTGTCTCTGTAGGCATGTTCGAGCATGTCGGACGCCCGCAATTCGAGACATTCTTCCGCAGCTGCGCCAATATGCTCGCGGATGACGGAGTGATGCTGCTCCATACGATCGGTCGGATCGGCACACCGGGGACAACCGACGCTTTCACGCGCAAATACATCTTCCCCGGCGGCTATATTCCGGCGCTTTCGGAAACCGTCGCGGCGAGCGAGAAATATCGTCTCATTGCCAGTGACGTCGAAGTGCTGCGGCTGCATTACGCCAGAACGCTGCGCGCATGGTATGCCAATTGCGAAGCCAACCGCGAGAGGATCGAGGTAATGTTCGATGCGCGGTTCTATCGCATGTGGATCTTCTACCTAGCCGGCGCCACGGCGGCTTTCGAAAATGGCGGAATGTGCAATTACCAGATTCAGTATTGCCGGGATCGGCGGGCTTTGCCCTTGACGCGCGGATATATGGGCGAGGAGGAAGGGATGTTGCGGGGCAGGTGGGGCAACCTTTCGGGACGGGTTTCTTAAGTTCCTTTGCTGACCTGACAGCAACCGTACGGGCCAGCCACGGAAGATCATGTCCAGATGCTACTGCTCATGGTGCAGTTCTACTTTCGCGCGAAGGAGTTGCATCATCCAATCTGGTCGAACGCAAGGCGCATATCATCAAGGCGACAGCTTCATGCGTGTCTTTCACGTGATTTTCCGCATCATCGAGAGAAACCACCATATCGAGCAGGACGTTTTCGTCGCAGTTTGCTTGACCGTCTTTGCCGACATACCGGTGTCTGACGGTCCTGATCGATCGGATCAGTGACCGGCTGCACCGGGTCCAGATCCATGAACCCGACGTATTGCTCGACGCTGCAAAAAGCCTCGCTGAGATCGGGGCGAGTCTACGATGCTCGCGTGACATACGGATGCGCGCCTTGCGGCGTTACCTTCGCAGATGCAAGGAGCGCGTTCCGCAATTGGTCAGTCGGCTATCGGGATAGGTTTTAGCAATTCAATTCTGCGCTGCTTTCCACGCGCCCATCGAACCCAGGTACACATCCACATTGTCAAAGCCGTGGGCGTCGAGCCAGCCTGCCGCCACTGTCGCCCGCATTCCGCTCGCGCACATGAGGGTGTAGCTGCGGGCCGGGTCCAGATCCTGCCAGCGCTTAGACAGTTCGCCGACATAAATATGCTCCGAGCCGTCGATCGCGGCTGCCGCCCGTTCATCGGCATCACGCACATCGAGCAGTGTCCATTCGTTGTGTTCGCCGGTCAGCCGCCGTTCGACTGTTTCGGTATCCACCATCGGAATCGATCGCATCTTCTTGCCCGCCGCCGCCGCGGGCACCACGCCTACGTAACCACCCAGAACGTTGTCCAGTGCAATGCGGACCAGGTGTTCCATGGCAGTATTCAGCTGGCCCTGCGACGAGGCGATCAGGGCGACACTCTCCCCTTCGCCGATAAACCACCCCGCAAAGGCGGGGATCATCCCAACCGGGAGATTGATACTGCCGGGCAGATGGCCCGACGCATAGGCGAGCGGCTCGCGGATATCGACGAGGTGGTCCGCGCCGCATTCGCCTAGCTCCTGTAGCGACATCGGTTTCGGCTCAATGACCCGCGGAGCGGGACTCCCGCCCTCCAGGTTCAGCCGCTCCATCAACCTGAAATAGGGAGGCTGATAATGGTTCTCTCCCACCTTGAAGTCGATAAAGGCTTCGCGGTCCTCGATCTGCAGCCGCGGATTGTTGTGCCGCTCGTGGCCCACGCTTGAGAACTCGCGGTCGGCCATGCCCGACCCGCAAACAGAACCGGCGCCGTGGGCCGGATAAATGATGGCCTGATCGCCCAGGTCGCAGATCTTGCGCAGGGAATCATAGAGCAGGCCTGCGACCTCGCGTTTGCGGTCGGGATAGAAGTCGGTGCGTCCGACGTCGCCGACGAACAAGACGTCGCCGGTAAACACGGCAACGGCTTTCTCCGGATATTCGGTGTCGAACAATGCGTAGGCGAGATGATCGAATGTATGGCCCGGCGTCTCCAATACGCGGAATTCGAGCTGGCCGACGCGATAGCTGTCGCCCTCGCACGTCGTTTGCGCATAGACGACTTCGCCATCGGCGTTCGGGCCGTGCAGCACCTTTGCCCCGGTCATGTCGGCCAGGACCGCTGCGCCGGAAACGAGGTCCTCATTACGATGCGTCTCGAAAATATGCGTGATCGCCAAGCCTTCGGCGCGGGCCTTCTCGATATAGATGTCGCAATCGCGGCGCGGATCGATCACTGCCGCCTGCCCGCCGGACCCGACGAGATAGGACAGATGGGATAGGCCGGGTGTCTTGATTTTTTCGAGAAGCATGATGAGTTTCCTTCTGGTCGGTTTACGAGGGGATGCGGTCAGGCCGAAAGCAGGCCTCCGAGCAAAACGGTTGGCAACCGTAAAGGATTGCGAGTTCACAGGAAAAGTGCCGCCTGGGCGGACGATGAGGAAAAACAAGTGCGTCGAAAATGCCTATAGCGATGGACGCCGAGAGATATGCCAATCTCCATTTCCTTTTTGGATATTCGTTCATATCAAACCTCGAGCGATATCGTCGGGCAGAGACGGATCGCCATTATCCCGCGACAATTCGCGAAACGCGCGGTTCTGCGACAGAAACACACGCCCGCCGATTTTCTCGAGAAATTCGGTTCGCTTGAGCCGATCCATCACCGGACCTTTAACTTCCGATAGGTGGAGGTCGATCCCGCTATCGGAGAGCCGGTGATTGATCGCCTCGAGGCTTTCCAGGCCCGAGGCGTCCACTTCGTTGACCGCACTGCACATCAGGATGACGTGGCGCACCTCCGGCTGGTCCGCGACGCGCTCGAGCACGTATTCCTCCAGCCAGCGCGCATTGAGATAGGTCAGGCTTTCATCAATACGGATCGACAGGACGTGCGAAACGGTAAAGACATCATGCCGCTCCACATTACGGAAATGTTCGGTTTCCGGAACACGCCCGACGATGGCCGCGTGCGGCCGCGATGCGCGCCACAGATACAGCAGCAGACCAACCACGACACCGGTAATCACGCCCAGTTCCACGCCAGCCAAGAGAGTGGTGACGATGGTCGCCAGATGCGCCGCGAAATCCGCCTTGGAATAGCGCCACAGCTGACCGGACGTCTTCAGATCGACCAAGCTGAGCACCGCGACGATAATCGTGGCCGCCAGCGTGGCGATAGGCAGGCTGAACAGCAGCGGCGTAAGGAACAGCGATGCCAGGGCGATCCCGATGGCCGTATAGGCGCCCGCAGCCGGCGTTTCCGCGCCGGCATCGAAGTTTACCACCGAGCGGGCGAACCCGCCCGTCACCGGATAGCCGCCCGAAAAGGCGCTTGCGATATTCGATGCGCCCAGCCCGATCAGCTCCTGGTCGGGCGAGATACGCTGACGCCTCTTGGCGGCCAAGGTCTGCGCGACCGAGACGCTCTCCACGAACCCGATCACCGAGATCAGCAGAGCGGGCACCCATAGCTGCGCGATCAGGTCCATGTCGGTCGACGGGGTGGCGAAGGGCGGCAGCCCCTGCGGAATGGCCCCGACCAGATCGACGCCTTTTTCCGCAAGATCGAGCATAACGACCGCCAGAATGGTCAGCGCCACCGCGATCACGGGACCCGCCTTCGCAGCGATATCGGCGGCGCGCGATTTCAGCCCGATCCTCAAGAGGGCTGGTTTCAGTCCGCCCCTGACCCAGAACAGGAACAGCGTCGCCGGTATACCGATGGCCAGCGTCCACGGATTGGTCAGGCCTATATTGGACGCGAGCGATCCCAGCATCTCCGGCCAATTGTCGCCGCCGCCCGGAATCCCAAGGATATGCTTGATCTGGCTCGTGGCGATCAGAATGCCGCTGGCCGTGATGAAACCGCTGATCACCGGATGCGAGAGGAGGTTGGCAAGAAAGCCCAGCCGAAGAAAGCCCAGCACAGCCAGCAGGATACCCGACAGAGCGGCCAGCGTGATCGCCGCTTCGACATATTCGGCCGTGCCCTGCGCAGCGACAGCGCTCGCAGCAGATGCGGTCATCAGTGACAGGACCGCGACCGGACCCGCCGCCAGCGTCCGGCTCGTCCCGAACAGCGCATAGGCCACCAACGGCAGGATCGAGGCATATAGCCCGACGACCGGTGGCAGGCCGGCCAGTAAAGCGTAAGCGAGGCTCTGCGGGATCAGCATGATCGTAACGATCACCGCCGCCACCAGATCGTTCGTCAAGACTGAACCATTATAGGTGCGCCCCCATTGCAGAATGGGGAGGTAGCGTGCCAGCAGGTTGGGCTCGGCCATGGCTTCGATTGCTCCGACGACGCTTTAGCGCTGCGGCTCAAACAAGCGGACGATCAGCATTCCGCCCAGCATCGCCGCGACGAATGCCGCCGCCTTTGCCGGTTGGATTACCAGCGCGGCGAAGCCTGGCCCGGGACACAGGCCGGCAATTCCCCAACCGGTGCCGAACAGCGCGGCGCCGCCGATCAGGCGGGGGGTCAGGTCTGTCCGGTCGGGAAGGGCGAACGTGGCTCCAATCAAGGACTGCGCCATGCGCGCCTGGATCCGCCAGGCAATCGCCATCACGATCACCGCGCCGCCCATCACAAACGCGAGGGTAGGATCCCAGTGCCCGAATATGTCGAGAAAGCCGCGTACACGCGCCGGGTCGACCATGCCGCCCAGCGCCAGCCCGCCGCCGAACAATGTCCCCGATAGGAGCGGCACCAGCCGCGTCATGACAGCACCTCTGGCCCCAAGGCGTTCATGACGGCGACGGTCGCGATCCCGGCCGCCATGAAGGTCGCCGTGGCAACAAGTGAGCGCTGCGACAACCGGCTGACGCCACATACGCCGTGGCCGCTGGTGCAGCCGCTGCCGATCCGCGCGCCGATGCCGACCAGAAGGCCCGCCACGATCAGCGGTACGTAACCGGCAAAGCTTGCCTCGATTCCGCCGGTAATCCAGGCGATCAGCATTGCGCCAATCGGCAGGCCCAGGACAAACGCCCACGCTGCGGATCTGGGCATACCGTCCCCGCTGATGCCGCAGGCGCGCGCGGCGATGCCTGACACACCGGCAATTCGCCCTGCGCCCAGCAGCATCAGCGCGGCCGCGAGGCCGATGAGCACGCCGCCGAGCAATCCGGCCACTGGTGCGGCATCGGGAAATCCGGGCAGCATCACAGCTTGTTCACCGGCATCTTGAGGTAGGACGTGCCGTCATCTTCCGGCGGCGGCAAATGGCCGCCGCGCATGTTCACCTGGATGGCTGGCAGGATCAGGCGCGGCATCTCCAGCGTCGCATCGCGCTGCGTGCGCATCTCGACGAACTGATCTTCATCGACATCTTCGTGAAGATGCACATTGGCTGTGCGCTGTGCGAGCATGGTGGTTTCCCACACGAATTCGGTGCGATTGGGCGCTTTGTAATCGTGGCACAGGAATACCCGCGTCTCGTCCGGCAGGCGCATCAGTCGCCGGACCGAGCGATAGAGGTTGCGCGCATTGCCGCCCGGAAAATCGGCCCGCGCAGAGCCATAATCGGGCATGAACATCGTATCGCCGATAAAGGCCGCATCGCCCACGATGTAGGCCATGTCGGCCGGGGTATGGCCGGGAACGTGGAGCGCGATCAGCGGTATCTCGCCGATCATTAATTCGTCGCCATCCTCCAGCAGGCGGTCGAATTGCGAGCCGTCGCGTTCGAATTCGGTGCCTTCGTTGAACACCTTGCCGAATACGCCCTGCACGGTGACGATCCCGCGCCCGATGGCCATTTCGCCGCCCAGCTTTTCCTGCAAATAGGGCGCGGCCGACAGGTGATCGGCATGTGCGTGCGTTTCCAGAATCCAGTCGACGGTCAGGCCTGCCTCGCGCACATAATCGATGATCTCGTCCGCCGCTTCCAGGCTGGTGCGGCCCGAGGGCTGATCGAAATCCCAGACGCTGTCGATAATGGCTGCGCGCTTGGTCTGATCGTCGCTGACGACATAGGTCGCGGTAAAGGTCGGCTCATGGAAGAAGGTTTTGACGTGAGGCGCTCGCGGATTGCCGGCAAGAACGCCGTTCACTTGTGCAATGGCCTTTTCGATATTCGTGTCGTCACTCATACTATCTCTCCGATGTCGTCGCTCGGCTGGGGGGATTGGCCGAGTTCGGGGCAAAAGATGTCGTGCAGCAATTCGAGAACCCGCTGCGCATTCGGGTCGCACACACGGTAGAACACCGACTGGGCCTCCTTGCGGGTCGCGACGAGATCGTCTTCGCGCAATTTTGCGAGGTGCTGCGACAGGGCGGACGGGCTCAGCCCGACTCGCTGCGCCAGATCGCCGACGGACAACTCGCCTTCCTCAGCCAGGAAGCAGAGGACCAGCAGGCGCGATTGGTTGGCCATCACTTTCAGCAGGCGGCTGGCCTCGCCAGCCTGGCGAATGAAATCCGTTTCTGAATGCCCGTCCTGGCCCATAATCTTCTCCATTAGCTATTACTAATTTAGAGCAGGCTAAGATATTCTCAAGGAATGACTTTTGCCTTTCACCGATCTTTCGATGGTGGCATTGGAACCTGTAGCCGCTCCAGCTTCGTTGAGCGGGCAGGAGAGTGAACATGGAATACGATTTGGTAGTGATCGGCACGGGGACTGCAGCCATGGTTTGCGCTATGCGCGTTGCGAAAGCTGGCTGGAAAGTCGCGGTCGTCGACGAGAAACCGTTTGGCGGCACCTGCGCGCTACGCGGCTGCGATCCCAAAAAGATGCTGGTGGCCGGCGCAGAAGCGATCGAAGCAAAACAACGAATGACAGGTCACGGGGTAGAGGGGACTTTACGCATCGATTGGTCCGACCTTATCCGCTTCAAGCGCAGCTTCACCGACCCCGTGCCTGAAAAGCATGAGCGTCGGTATGAAGAGGCCGGCATCGTGACCTTGCATGGAACGGCAAAATTCACGGGGCCTGATCGGCTCTCCGTAGGCGACCAGGAAATCGAATACCGCAAAATCCTGATTGCGTCAGGAGCCAGACCTATACCTCTAGTCATCCCGGGCGAAAAGCACCTGATCGACAATGAGGGCTTTCTCGAATTGCCCTCGCTGCCGAAGCGGATCGTGATGGTCGGCGGCGGATATATCGCCGCCGAGTTTGCGCATATCGCCGCCCGCGCGGGAGCCGAGGTAACGATCCTCCAGCGGGGACCGCGCATGTTGACGCAGTTCGAACCAGAACTGGTGAGCTGGCTCATGGATGCGATCAATCGGATCGGTGTCCGCGTGATTACCGATACGACCGTCGATGCCATTCGAGAACGGGACGGAGAGTATACGGTCCATGCGAGTGGCAAGGAGGGGCCGATCGAGGTTGCGGCCGATCTTGTCGTTCATGCGGCAGGACGGGCCCCGGCGATTGAGCGGCTCGATCTCGAAAAGGGCGGTGTCGCAGTCGAAAACGGAAAGCTGAAGCTGAACGAATTTCTGCAGAGCGTGAGCAATCCGGCCGTCTACGCTGCCGGAGATGCTGCCTCGAACGGGCCGCCACTCACGCCCGTTTCCAGCCATGATGCAAAAGTTGTCGCGACCAATCTCGTCGAAGGCAATCACCGCAAGCCCGACTACAAAGGTGTACCGAGCGTGGCCTTCACGCTTCCGCCTATCGCCCGGGTTGGCCTCACCGAGGCCGACGCGAAAGAGGCGGGGCTGAAATTTCGAACAAAGTGCGAGCGGACCTCTCAATGGTTCACCGCCAGGCGGATCGCTGAACCGGTCTACGGCTACAAGACACTGGTTGATGAGCAGACGGGGAAGATACTGGGCGCCCACCTTGTCGGACCCGGCGCAGATCAGACCATCAATATTTTCGGACTGGCGATCCGCCATGGGCTCACTGCGGACGATCTGAAGACTACGATGTTCGCCTATCCAACCGGCGCGTCTGACATCGGATACATGGTCTAGGGGTGGGTCTAGGGCCGGGCGGTTTCCAGCATGTCTATGACTGCGCAGTCGGGCACATGCCCGCCCGAACACTGCTCGACGGTGGCGGCTAGGTGCCGTTCCAATCGGACGAGATCGTCGATTTTGCCCCGCACTTCTTCGAGGTGATGAACTGCAATCTTGCGCACTTCGTCGCAGCATGCTTTGGCAGGACCGCCCAGGTCCAGAAGTGTCCGAACCTCCTTTGGCGCAAAGCCTAGTTCGCGCGCCCGCTTGATGAATTTGAGTGTGCGAAGGTGACCATCGTCGAACACCCTGTGACCGCCTGCTGTGCGCTCCGGCGCACCGAGCATTCCGATCTTCTCGAAATACCGGATCGTCTCGATATTGACGCCGGTCTTGCGCGCCAGCTCACCTATCGACAGGCCGCCCATGTCGAATCTCCTTGCACCTATATCTACTACAGGAAGTACATAGGGATCGAATCGAGCGGAAGCAAAGATGACCGAGCAGACTATCCAATACGACGAGCCGAAAAACGTGAGCGATCGCGGGGTGGCTGGCGTCGGAGTACTGGCAAGTGCAGCTGCGCTTCTCTCCGCGGCTGCTTGCTGCGTTCTGCCCTTGGCCCTTGTCGCGGTCGGCCTTGGCGCTGGAGGGCTCGCATGGTTTGTTCCCTACCACTTGCCGCTCACAATCGCAGCCTTCCTAGTCGTGGCCCTTGGGTGGTTTCTTCACTTGCGCAAAGTGCGTTTTTGCAGTGCTGATGGCTGTGCGCAGCCTGCCCACAGCAGCGCTACCCGGCTGATATTGCTGATTGCCACCGCTGTCCGTCGTCAGAACATTTGGCACAACTCGCGGCGTAGGTTTGCGGAGTGCGGGCCTCGTCTGAGGTTTGAATGTTAGGCGGCGAGCCTGCGGTGTTGCAAGCGCCGATGTTCGAGTGTCTTTCGCTTGATCCTTTCTCTTCGTTTGATGATGGCAGGAGCCCTGCCGAAGTAGGTATCGGCAGGTGTCACATTGTCGAGGCTCTCGTGGTATCGGCAGTGGTTGTAATGCTCGACGAAGGCCTCGATCTGCTGGTGGAGATCGCCGGGCAGGAAGTAGTTCTCTAGCAGCACGCGGTTCTTCAGGGTCTGGTGCCAGCGCTCGATCTTGCCTTGGGTCTGTGGGTGGAAGGGTGCGCCGCGCACGTGGCTCATCTTGTTGGCCTCGATGTATTCGGCCAGTTCGCCAGCGATGTAGCTGGGGCCATTATCGCTGAGCAGGCGGGGCCTGTGCAGCACGTTGGCGTGATCGCAGCCTGAGGCTGCTAGCGCCATATCGAGCGTGTCAGTGACGTCCTCGGCTCGCATGGTGGTGCAGAGCTTCCATGCAATGATGTAGCGCGAGTAATCGTCGAGCACGGTCGACAGATACATCCAGCCCCACCCGATGATCTTGAAGTAGGTAAAGTCTGTCTGCCACATCTCATTCGGGCGCGTGGTCTTCTTGTGGAACGCCTCTGCCGCCTTGATCACCGTATAGGCCGGGCTGGTGATGAGGTCGTGGGCCTTGAGCAGGCGGTAGACCGTGGCTTCGGACACGAAGTAGCGCTTCTCGTCGGTGAAGCGCACCGCCAGCTCTCTCGGCGATAGCTCGCTGTGTTCCAGAGCCATGTCGACGATCTGATCCTGAACCTCGGGCGCGATCCTGTTCCACACCCGGCTCGGCGTCGATGGCCGGTCTGCCAGCGCTTCGGGCCCGCCTTCAAGGTAGCGATCATACCAGCGGTAGAAGGTCCGGCGAGCAACGCCGAGCTGGTCCAGCGTGCGCTTGGCGGGCAGGTGCGATTGCTCGACGATCCGGATGATCTCGAGCTTCTCGGATGCGGGGTATCTCATTCGTCGCCTCCCCCATCCGCGATCATGCTTTTTTTGAGCAAGCGGTTCTCCAAAGTGAGATCGGCCACGCACTCCTTCAGATCGCGCGCTTCACGGCGCAGACCCTTCACCTCGTCCGTGGTCGCAGCACGCGCAGTGTCACCAGCCAGACGGCGCTTGCCGGCTTCCATGAACTCCTTGGACCAGGTGTAATACAGGCTCTGGGCGATACCCTCGCGGCGGCAAAGCTCGGCAATGGAGTCATCGCCTCGTAGCCCATCGAGCACGATCCGGATCTTGTCTTCCGCTGAGAAGTGTCGGCGGGTCTTGCGGCGGATGTCCTTTACCACCTTTTCGGCGGGCTTTTTGGAGCTTGAGGATTTGGGCTTCATCTTCGTTCCTTCGTCACTACGACGAAGCCCAAATCCTCCTTAAATCACAACCTCAAATCTGTGCCATTGGCGCTGACGGGGGACAAGCGACAAGAACCCCGATATTACAAACGAAGGTTGCCAAATGGCCCTATATGACCCATACGATGCCATATAGGAGTATCATGATGACTGCATTTCAGCCTGTAGACACCGCAATTCGCGATTTTCGGCCCGTCCCGATTACCGATGACGAGGCCGCTGCGATGTTTCGTGCGGTGGTAAACCTGTTCGGAAAATGGGATGTGACCGACGAACAGGCATCCACACTGCTTGACGTCCCCGTGCGGTCTTACCGCCGCTGGAAAGCGGACGGTGAACCCGGCCGGATCGACCGCGACGGCAAGGCGCGATTGTCCAACCTGATCGGTATTCACAAGGCGCTGCGCTATATCTTTCGTGAGACACGGCGCGCCCATGACTGGATCAAGGCACCCAATAGCGCATTTCAGGGTCGCTCCGCGCTCGATATCATGCTGGGCGGCGAACTGACCGATCTGATGCGGGTGCGCCGCTATCTCGACGCCGAGCGTGGCGGCTGGTGATCGATCCCGACACGGTCCCGGTTTCCACCATTGAATGGCAAGACGCGGTCCGTATCATCCGCAGCATCCATCCGCCGATCGATCTGTTCGAGGATATTGCCGATCCTGCCGACTGGCCGCTGCTCATCTCGGCGGAGCAAAAGACCAATCCGCGATTGATGGAAAATATCGGCAATCTCGACCTCGTACCGCAAGAACGGCGTGTCGGCGGACCGGGGGCGACGTATCTTATGGCACCGTTCACCCATGTCAGCCCCGACCGCCCGACGCGATTCAGTGACGGCAGCTATGGCGTGCTCTATGCGGGCAACAGCTTCGAGGTCGCGCTGCTCGAAACCATTCATCATCATAGCCGCTTCATGGCGCGCACGAACGAAGCACCAGGCTGGACTTCGCAATTCCGCGAGGTCGTGATGGACATCAATGCGCGGTTGCATGATCTCCGCGCGGATGAGGGACGATTTAGTAAAGCCGCGGATCCGAATGACTATTCGGCAAGCCAAACGCTGGGAGGGCAGTTACGGGCAGCCGGGTCCAACGGCGTGGCTTATTCCAGCGTGCGCCGCGAAAGTGGCGAGTGTGCTGGCCTGTTCTATCCCGACCTCGCCTCAAATGCGATCCAGGGTCGCCATCTTGATTATCATTGGGATGGGGAGCGGGTTGATCTCTACCGCGATACCAGGACAGGGGAAGTGTTTCGGATCGTGTGACATGTGAGATGCAAATTTTCGGCGGAAATTTTGGAAGGGACGCGGCGCTGACCATACGCCGACAGCTCTGGTCTAATATTGCTGTGGGCGGCCTGTCGATATCCCCGCGACCGCCTGTTCCATCATCAATCGTGTCGAACGCAAAGCGCAATTCAACAAAATGCGATCTTCTTGAGTGCAGCCGATATAAATTCGCGCGTCTTCGGGATCGACGAGCATATCGATCAGAGCGGTTTCGTCGCCGCTTCGATCGCCATCTTCGCCGGCAACAAAGGATCGTTTCATAGCCGCTTCGCAAAGGGTCATCAGGCTATCAAAAACTGGGACGAGAATTTCAAGCCGATGCCGCGCCAGCGTCTGGTATATGTAGGGCTGAACCGCTTCGCCATGATCCTTGGCATCGCGCCAGCATCGCATGACGTCCAGAATTATGCTTTCCGGCATATCCAATGCTTCATCAAAGCGGACCGCCTGAGCCTCCGCCATTGTTTAAAGCCTCTCTAGTCTCTCGAACAGAGTCTTGGATCAGGACGCGCGGAACCAATTTATTGTATCACATACCGAGCGGGGTGGGCGAGCGGTCGCCTGATCGACAAAGCTTCAGTACGGCGATACCGGCGATCAATCATCCTTGTCGGCGTGCTCGGGTTTCCCTTGGCGCTCGCCCTTGGCGAAATCCTCAAGCTCGTCCTCGCTCATCGAGTCGTACATGTCTTTCGAAGCGCCTTGCAGATCGCTCACCTTGGTATCGCCGCGCTTCGCAGACAGAGCTGCTCCTGCGGCTTTTTGCTGGGCTTTCGATTTTGTCGGCATGGTATCTGCTCCTCGTCTCCACTCAATATGCTTCTCGCCACTTCGTGCGCGCTCGGTTCGTGGCTTCCGTCACCAGTAAGGTGTGACCGCCCAATAGTCGTACGACCGCGTCTGGTAATCGCGGTCATAAGCGGTGTCGCGCTCACTTTCCTTATAGGTCGGCGCGCCCTTCAACTGATCCTCGGTCACGTCGAGCTGATAGCCACCCAGATCGGTATTGTAGTCGAACTTCTCCCAAGGAAGGCTGTGCAACTCGCCGCCCATACCAAGGAAGCTGCCCACCGAAATCTCGACATCGCGGGCCTGACCACCGCGTTTTTCGATCAGGACACGTTCGACAGTACCGATCTTGTCGCCATTGGACCCATAGACCGCCGTTCCTTCGACGCGGTCGCTGCCAATCAGATCGCTGCTCCTTACGTTTTGATGCGACATCGTGATAACTCCTTTCCGACTGAAATTGACCAAGAGTGACTTGGTCACAGCGGAGTAACGCTCGCACCGCGATGATAGTTTCTCCGCTCGTCGCAAAAATCCTCTTTGATAACAAAGGTTAGTCACTGAAGCAGTAGGCTGATCGCCATTTAATATGAGCAAGGCGCTCGAACGGCCCGGCGGTTTTCTCGTCGAGAATAGGCTGGCAGCACGGCAGGAAACCGCGTCAAGTTTGCGCGCAACTTGCTGGGGGGCGCTGCGGGATCACATTATGGCGGCTCTGGGAATCCCGGTCCGGAGCCTAATCTTCCGACTTCGAATGCTCGACTATCATCAGAACAAGCCCTGAGAAAACCAACCCAAAGCCCAAGAGGTGAGACCAGCGAAAAGGTTCGCCGAGCAACAAATAAGATAGCACAAGCGCGCTGAGGGGCATGACCGCCATAGCACCTGCCGTGAGTGCTCCCGGCGCTTTGCGGGCACCATTATACCATAAAACAGGAGCAAGCCCCGCTGTAGCCGCGCCCCAGAAGGCTACCGCAAACCACCCAGTCTGACCTACGTCGGAAAAATCGAACGGTTGGGGGTCGAAAACGATAGCCAGAACAACAAAAACCAACGCAGCAATCAATGAGGCTGCCAGCGTGGCCTCCAGCGAGCTTATACCGTCGGACAGTTTCCGTGAAAGCAGGGTGTAGGCTGCCTCGAAACACACGGCCATTGCGACAAGAGCTGCGCCGAGGATCGGAGCTTCCGTGTCTCCGCCTCCTTCCGTTCGTAGCAGATTGATTGCTACTATCCCCGCGACCGCAAGGGCCAGTGCTCCCGACGTCCGCCAGTTCATTGCGGCACCGAAGAAAACTACGGCCGCGCCGGCAGTCACTGCCGGTGTTGCGCTCATGATCGTCGAGCCGATCACGCCTGTAGTGAGACGCATACCAAAAAGCATGGCTGCGGTGAAACCGACCATCCCGAATAATGAAATCGCGACAATCACCCACCAGTCCGACCGCTTCGCACCGGCAAACCGTTTCGTCAGCAGCCATGTAAATGGAGCAAGGACCAGACAAGCGATCAGCATTCGCATGCATGATGCCGTGAAGACCGAGAACTGTTGCCCGATTAGCTTGCTGAGCGGCGTCGCACTGCCAAAGAGTGCCATGCCCAGCAAAAGCTGCACAACAATCGCAGGAGCGGTCGAGCGTCTTTCGGATGCCATGATACTGCAAAAAGTTAGCATGCCGGGCTCCGCTTGGAAAACATAGTCTTGTTTCCGTTTCGCGGGCGGCGTCTCGTGTCAGATAGCTCAGTTCTTCAAGGATCTCGTCTATTTCTTATGCTGCGCCAGAGCCCGATCGCACGTATTCGAGCGATGAGAATTGGGAGGTTGGGAGTGATACGGACGTGACCCGCTCATCCGGCGACCGACCGAGATCAGTCCTAGGGCCACGCGCGCTACTTGGTAGCGGATCCGCGCACAAGCTTTCCTGGGAAGGGTTCCGAAAGGCAGGCCGAGCTGATCCGCTAGAATGATAATATATCTTATGTAAAATCTATCTTCAGTAATTAGAAGCCAAAATGTCGCCGGTGCCAGCTGAGATTCTTCCGGTGTGCATCGGTAAGGTTCGCAATCCGCCGTCCGCTTACGTCCAGCAGGCCGATCTCTGCAGGTCCAAGTTCATTCTTCAGCAGCAGTGCGCCGAAGTCGTCGAATGATGCCAACCCAGAGTCAAATGCTGCATCCAAATGTGCCGCTAGCAGCAGGCCATTGTGAACATCCAGACGCTTCGCATCGCTGTCACAAAGAGCCCAAGGTACGATATGGCTTGCCCGCAGTAGACGGGACTCAGCAACGCCGGATAATGGACAACGAGACTGCCAATAGTCGAGCAAGGCGGTCCGGAAGCGATCCTGACCCTTACGTTGCCGCAATACGCGTTCTGCCTCGGTATCGCCAAGATAAGCGGTTTCCTCTAGGAAGGCCGTCAGCGGATAGTCTGGGACACTGCGTGCGAGGTGAAACACGCGGTTTATGCCGTCATGGAGTTGCGCTCTCGTAGCGAAGGCATAGGCAGCACGAAACCGGCCCGGCGGGGGCCCGGCAGATGCTGCCTCAAATTCGGCAATGACGCCAGGGTGGTCGATCGCCATAAACCAAGGCGAACCATCGTCTGCCGGTCCGATCGCAAGCGCGATCTCGCCCGGCACTCCTTCCTGGTTGCGGAAGTAGAGCCAGCCATCCGCTTCACCACCTTCGCCGCGGTATCCATGGTAATAGGCGGCATCGCGCAATTCGGACGACCAGATGAGTCCCGGATGGCGTAGGCGATCATCAGTATTCTTCACCAAGTGCGTCCATAAGCGAGTTGGGGGTCGTCGAGTTTCGTCGGCAACCGATCGGTGGTACTGGTCAACCCGAGATAGGTGGCTGCACGGGTTGCACCGACATAAATGTAACGATCAAACAGTTCCGGCCGCTCTTCGGCCAGACGGTCCACGTCAAGGAAGAAGACCGCTTCGAACTCCAACCCCTTGATGTGCTCGATAGGAAATACCCTGATATCGTTCGACTTTCCTATGGCTTCTCCATCAGCATAGGCCTTGGCCTTGAGGCTAAGATCGGCCAGACTGGCGTTGAGCGCCGCGGTCAAGCCCGGTAATTGGCCCTGATTGGGAACGAGAACTGCAATTGTTGGTAAGTTGCCGTCGGACAGGACCTGAACCTCCTTGATCCGCGCCACCAACCAGTCGGCCCGCGCGGCATCACTATCAAGCGAGACGCCCTGCACCGGATCGTAGCCGAGGTTCTCTCCATAGTCAGGCGCCGCATCGTCGAATTCGGCCCCTTGGAGTTCAGCCAACTTGCGGGCGAATGTCGAAAGCTTGCGGCTTTGCCGATAAGCTATCGAAATTGTATGTTTTTTAAGCTTCGGCGCCACCCAGGCGAGATCGTCTTCCGACCGGCTCCCCCACAACGTCAGCCGCTGGTTGAAATCGCCGGACAGGAACAACGAACCGGTCGCTGGACGGGCGAGCACGGACATGCAGGCGAGCTGCAGTGGGGAAAAGTCGGTTGCCTCATCCACCAGAACTTGGTTGCGCCGCATGGCCCCGATGGCGTCTAGCAATGCGGGTCGCCGTTCCGCCAGTCCTGACGACAGCCGCCGATCGGCTTCGAAGCCCGCCGCTGCCCGCAACATCGCCAGCATGATCAGATCGACCTCCGCTGGATGCACATGAGACGGCTTGCCCGACTGTTCGCCGTACCACAGCCCTTCCATCCGCATTGCGCGCCGAAACCGACGATAGCGCCCCGGAAAGCGCCGTAAGTAGCTTGCGGGAGCATTGCCCAACATACCGGCGGCGCGCTGCAGAAGGAGTATCTTGCCCACCTCTTTCAAGTCCGGCGAAGCAAGTCCCCGCGCTTCCAGAATGGCAATAATGCGCCCGGCCCGACTTTTGGCAGATGGCTTCCTGCCGGATGCTTGCCGCAAGGCAAGAGTCCTCATGGCCCGCTGGAAGATATCGGCTACCAGTCGCCGACCTTGCAGCGTCGGGCGCGTTTCTTCGGCCTCAGGTTCGATATCATCCTCGCCCTCGTCCTCTTCACCGTCTTCGGCCTCCTCGTCTTCCGACTGTTCCGTCAGCATGGACGTTACCATCGTCGCCAGCGCATCAAGGAACTCGTCATCTTCGCCAGCCAGAGCCCGAAGTGGTTGCGCTAGTGCGCCTCTCGTTCCCTCGCCCAAGGTCCGTGTGATCTGGAACAGATCTGGCCGCATTGCCGCAAGTTCACCCATTAATTGGATAATACTTCCGCCCGAGCGAGCGATCGCGGCGGTCACACGTTTGCCTACCAGAGCCGCGCGCTCGTCGTCGGCTTTGGCGAGCCGCTCGGCCTCTACCGCCAGCTGCTGGATGAAGTTGTCGGCCTGCCAGCGGTCGAAGGCTTCGAACCAGCGGGGCTGATTGAGCAATGTGCCTTCCCCAAGCCATCGATCATCGTGCGGCAAGGGCATCGTAAATCCGCCGCCGCCGCCATTTCGCAGGATACCCAGCACGTTGCGTGCGGTAGCCCAGCGGTAATCGTCCCAGGTCTGCAGCCGCTCGTCATGCGCGGGCACGCCTTCCTTGCTAGCGGCCTCCTTCACATAGAGGCGCAGCAGCTCGGTTGGGGTGAAGAGGATCCAGCTGTCGGCGTGCGCCAGACCTGCTGCGTCCGCCCCTTCAACCAGTGCTTTCTCGTCCTCATCGAGATAGGCATGATCGAGTTTCTGCCTCAGGCGACGGACCATCGTCGTGGTCTTGCCCGTCCCCGGCGGGCCGAACACGGCGATCTGGCGGTCGATCGGCAGACGGAAGATGTCGTCTTGGAACTTGTCGAGGATCGGCGCAATGCGAAGTTGCATCGCGGTTAGAGCATCACGCTTGATGCCCTCATATTCGTTGTGGGCCCCCTCCTCGGTGTCGCCCTCTTCAAGCCACGTTCCCAGCGCGTCGATCTGCTCTTCAGAATAGCCATCCTCTCGCAGCAGGTCGCGTAGCGATTTAACCGAACGCGGTGTCGCATGCTCACGAAAGTGCACCGCCGGCTGCGCATCCCAACCGGCACTGTCTTCCAGCGCCTTGAAAGTTAGCTTCTCCCTCAACAGGAACCAGCGAGCACCACCCGGGAGCGGCACCTCAACATCATCGCCGATATCACGCGGAGCGAGCCTGCCCTTCGGGCTCATATAGCTGCACAGCTCCACCTTTGCGGAAGGCACGGTTCCGGCAGGCGAGATATACAGCGTCTGCAAGCTCTCGTCCTCATCCTCGATAACCAGCCTGGCGATGGCGGGTTCGTGGCGCAGGCGCTGGAGATTGCCTATCCGGTCCTCGTTCCGCTCGCGCAAGTCGGCGGAGAGCTTCTCTGCAGTCGCCTCGTTGACCATCGCGAAAGAGTCGAGCGTGATACCGCGACGGGAAAGGCCTTCGCGTGCTGATGAAGCGATGCTTTCGAAAGCATCGAGCGCTTCACGTGCGACTGGCTTCAACTCTTCCAAGCTACCCCCTCCCAAAGTCATTCGTCGTCCTCAGCAATTGTATCGGTAATCGGTGTCCGCTCGGAGATGGATCCTTGATTGGATAAGTTGCGGATCACCTGATCGATGCGCGAGCGGCCGAAGGTCACGAATTCGCGATCCTCCGCAAATCCGCTGCCTTGGACGTTACACAGCGGAATCTCTCCAAATATTTCGCGAAAGGAGATGATCATGGCGCGCTCGAGCCGACACCAGGAACGGATGCCGTTGCGCCCACGGCAGGTCACGAGCCGTACATCGAATGATTGTACCCCATGCGACCACAGAACATCTTCAGCCGGTACGCCGCGCTGCCGGCAACGCGGGCGATCCCCTTCCTGGTCGTGCCGATATAGGCGATGTGCGAATAGCCGTTTTCATAACGCAGCTTGCGATCGGCGCAGATGACATAGACTTGCCGCTCGTGCTCCAGCGCCACGCGCCGAACTGTCATGGCGGGTGTCCTCTTCAACGAGACCTGCAGGCGACGCGCTGTCACCGATACCCCTCCACCCGTGGGCGCATGCCTTCGGTCACCAGCTTGTCGTAGGCGGCGAGGACGAGGCGGCGGGTGTGGTATTCGCCGTGTTTCTTGATCTCGTTGTTCTTGAGGACGCGGAAGGTTTCGCTGGGGTAGTCTTCGCCCATCACGTCCTTGGGATCGAGGACGTAGCGCAGCTCTTCGCGGGAGAGGCCGTAGGCGAGGGCGTACCAGGCGTCGAGTTCGGCGCGAAGCTGCGCGCGGCGGTCCTCGTCCCAGCGGAACGGCTCGCCCTCATATCCCAAGTCGCGCGCGAAGGGGGCCATGGAATGCGAGGTGTAACTGAGTTCCAGCACCCGCGGGACGATGAAGCCGAGATCGTCCTCGCTGTAGGCGCTGGGGGGGAGGATGGGCAGTTGCTCCAATATGAAAAAATTCAAATGAGTTCCGCCTACCTTCTGACGGGCGACATAGTCGAAAGCGAGAGATGAGAAGTTTGCAGCGAAACCTGCTGTAAGCACCCGTTTGAGGCGCTCCTCAAAGAATATCAACGGAAGTTGATTGCCAAATGCAAAATCGGGGACGAATGCTCCTATTGCTGTCCGCTCGTTATTTGTGTTGGTGATATCCCGAAAGCCAAAGAAATAGCTGCAATTTGGCACATTTCGGAGTTTCCGATCACGCTCCGATTTAGGAAGCCAAACTCGAGGCGTCGGCTCGAAAGTGACATCGCTGAGCTGATCCTCATTCAGCCTAGGCAAAGCTCTTGTATTGTCAGTTTTGCCAGGTGGGTAGGAACCATATCGATGGTCAAAATGCCACATCATTTTGGCTTCGTAGAGCGGCAAATATCGCTCTTGGTTTGCATTTGCCTCGGAACCGCCGGAGAGGTTAAAGTTCGGGGAATTGTCAACTTGCCCAGAAGTGCGCGCCCAGTCGGTGCCGAGCAGTTCCCAACCCATTGCCGCAAGTTCTTCGGCGGTGCGGAAAAGGTGGCTGTCGTTCGACATATCGAACATTCGCATGAAGCTGACGCCCCACGGATTGCGCGCCTCTCCGCTTTTCGCCTCGTTGATCAGAACCGGAACGCGATTGTAGATGCTCGCGGTGAGTTCGGCGTCCTTGCGCGCGCGGAAGACAGGGGCAGTCTTTGTGTTGGGATTGATCCGAGCGATCTCATCGGCCGTGAGTTCGAACGAGCGCCGTTTATCCTCTAGCTCTTCGAAATCCAGCAATAGGCATGCGAACTGGGCTTTCTCCTCAGCTTTGATTTTTCCGATCGTGAGCAAGCAGAAGCGAAGCAACCCTGCTACATGTGGGAAGATTCGACGATCATTTCGGAAGTCGACAAGCGAGATCAATTTCCGCTTATCAATAAGATGACCGAAGAACGGCGCAGTTGTTGCATCGGTGGCGATGCCGGTGGGCACGATGATCCCCGCACGTCCGCTGTCGCTTAGCAAGTTCAGGAATTGTTCTGAGAACAAAGCATACGTGTTGACATCACCCGTGCCGGTATAGGTGTATCGCCCTCCGTCCCCGCCAGAAATACGCGCGAAGGCGCTCGCCGCTTCAGCTTGCCGCTTGGCGCTTTGAAAGGCGTCATAAAGCCGTCGGTCGGGCGACCCTTCTTCCGCAGCGGCCAACTTCTTGATCGCCTTCGCGCGGCCCGCCGCATTGGGTGCATCGGCCACTTCGTGCCCGGCGAAGAACTCCTGCTCCTGCAGCTTGATCCGCTCCCACGGCGGATTGCCCAGCACCACGTCGAACCCGCCCTTGCCGATCAGCACATCGGGAAAGGCGAGCGGCCAGTGGAAGGCGCGGGCTTCTTCCGAAGCGTCAACGGCGGCGGCTTCGAGCGGGCCGTAAACCTGCCCTCCGCCGAGGCGCTTCCAGACGTCCGCCGTCGTCGGCACGGCTGAGCGCCGATAGTTTTCCGGCACTTCCACCTTGGGTAGCAGGAAGGCAGCAGTGTAAAAATCGCAGGCGACCTTGGTGGCCCAACGGTCTGGATCTTTACGCCAGGCCTCGAACGCCTCCCGCTTCTTTTCCACCTGCCCCACCGTGTCTTCCGGCATGCGGCGAATGGTGGAAAGGTTCGCGGCCAGTTTCCTTGGCGGCATGGCCCCGGTGCCGCTGTCGAAATCGAAGGCGCCCTGGCCCTTCTTTTCGTCCTTGTTCTTCTTCTTGTAGTAGGCGGCCGCCTCTTTCACATCGCCAGTCAGCGGCTTGTAGGCATCGTCGGGAATCCCCTGTTCCAGCGCCTCGAGGTCGAACACGCCCAGCAGCGCGTCCCCGCAGCGGATATTGGCGTCGAGGAAGCCCAAGGGTTGCCCCGGTGAAACACTCTCGATCCACAGCGCCACCTTGGCCAATTCCACCGCCATCGGGTTGCGATCCACCCCGTGGACGCAGCGGGCGACCACGTCGCGTAAGCCCGCCTGCCGGTCGGGCGCATCGGGATCGCGCAGCTCGGCCACCTTGTCCGCCATCCGCCGCGCCGCGCCCAGCAGGAAATGCCCCGACCCGCAGGCCGGGTCGATGATCTTGAGATCGAGGATGGCGCGAACCTTGTCCTCCGCCGTCTCACCTTCTGCCTCCGCCTTCTCCAACACCGGGTCGAGCGCGCTGTCGAGCAGCGTTTCGACCAGGCTGTCGGGCGTGTAGTAACTTCCGGTGGTCTTGCGGGTGTTGCCCTTGGCTCCGCTGTCCAGCTCGAATTCCCCGTTGGCTGCAAGGCGCGGGTGGATTTCGAGCAGACTTTCGTAGACGCTGCCCAACTCCTCGGTCTTCATGTCGCGCCAGTTGATGCGCTGCAGGCTGCCGTCCTGCTTCAGGTAACCGAGCCGGTAGATCGCTTCGAGGAAGCGGCGGTTAGGCAGTTTGCTGGCGTCCATCACCGGCGTATTGCCGCGCGCGAACATGCCGCCCAGCGCAGGCAGGCCGAGCATTTCCTGCCCGCGTTCCAGCGCGCGCAAGGTGACCTTCATCCCCTCCCACGCATCGAAATGGCGGTCGCGCGCCACGCGGCGGCGGCTGCGTTCGCGCCAGAAGCCGAAGCCGTAGCTGCTTTCATAGAGATCGCGCGCGGCGCGCGGGGTGCGGCGGGGGTGGAGCAGGTTGCGCTCTTCCGCCACTGCAAGGAAGATCAGGCGATAGACGGTGCGCAGCAATTCCTCGAACAGGGCAGTGAGCGAGACTTCGTTCGCCTCGATCTTTGCGCGCAGTTCAGGATTGGCCTCGATCAGTCCTTGGCCCATTTCGCGCAAGGCATCTTCGACCCCTTCGCGCAGGCGATCGCGCGCGGCGGTGCCGGATTTCATCCCGGCCTCGCGCCATTGTTCCAGCGGGGCGCTGCTGGGGGGCTGGCCGGGATTGCCGAAGCGGGTGGCGTGGGTGAGCAGCCACCAGGCGGTGAAGTCGGCGAACATCTCGTCACGGAACATCGCGGCAAAATCTGCCTCGATCCACGCGGCGCGTGTGAGGCTGGCGTTGTCGCGCATCAGGCGCACGCGGTCGCCGGCGAAGACGAGGCCCCAATAGAACCCGTCGCTGGCGTTGAGCCAGTCCTGCAGCAGCACGACCGGATTGCGCCGGGCGCGGCCGCCCTCCCCGTCACCGAATTCGGGCATGGCCTTGGAAAAACCGTCGCCGTCCTCGACTGGCGCGGCGACGACGATGGGGACGTGGCCGCCCTTTCCTTCCAGAGCGATGCGATAGCGGCGGGCGCCGTCGTGGTGATCCTTCGGTCCTGACAGGTCCTCGAAGCCGAAGGCCTGTTCCAGCAGATCGCGCGCGAACCTGGCAGTCTGTGTGACGGTGGGCTGGTCGATCTTGCTGTAGTCGAGCCAGAGCGCCTGGCCGATGCGGAAGTAGCGCGTGATCTCGTCGGCAAGGTTGGTGCCCTTGGGGCAGCCGTAATCGGCGGCGGTCTTCGCGTTGCGTTCGGCGCCAGCGATCTTGAGAACCTGTTCGGGCGCGATCAGCCCGCCCTCAATGGCGATGGCTTCGAGACCGAGTTCGGTGGTGCGGTTACGGCGAGCCATCAGGCGATCTCCGGCACGAGGACATAGAGGCCGATGACGTCGGCAGGCAGCGCGGACTCGACTTCGGTGGTGGCGCCCTCCCCTCGCATGGCCGCCTTCACCCGGTCGTGATCCTCGCGGAGTGCTTCGGCCCGTTCATGCGCGAAGGTGGCGATCGCCTGTTCGTAATCGTCGAGCCGGTTCAGCGCCTCGCCCACCTGCCGCTCGATCGCGATGCGTTCGATATTGCCGGTGGCTTCTTGTTCCAGCAGCGCGAGAGCTTCGGCCCCGGTTGCGAAAGGCTGCTCCTCGCCCCTGCGGAATGCGAGCGCGGTGGCTTCTTCGGCCAGCAAGGTGCGCCGGCCGCTGACGGTGAGGGTAAAGCGCAACCGCAAGAGCATCACAGTGGTAACGCTCTCTACTGCGCGCGTGCGCCATGTGCCGCAGCGGCCGAGCGGTTCGATCTCACGCGTGCCGCCGGGATCGAGCGCGCCTTCGGCCAGGGTTTCGGCCAGTATCGCCACCAGCGGATGCACGCGGCCAACGTGGGTGACATCGGGTTCGGGATCGTCGGCAAAGCTTACCGCCCGACTGCCGGTGAAGCCGCGCGCCTCCATGCGCTCGCGCAATTGCGTGGGAAGGCGGTCATAGTGAACGCGGGGATGCTTGCCGGTCGTGTCCAGCGGCGCTTCCAGGCGTGATAGCGCGCGGCGGGCAAAGCGTTCAACTTCTTCAGGCCCGCCGTTGAGCGCGCGCAGGCGCTGCCATTCGGGCAGGACTTCGGCGGGTTTGAGCGCGCCTTGTGCGTATCTTGCCTGGCTTTTTTTCGCCGAGTCTTCGGCATTGCGCCACTCGACCTCGAGCTGAGCATCCGCCTCGCCGAAATCGAACATGCCTTGCGATCGATGGCGTTCGGACTTGAGCAACACGGCCTGCATAAGCGCGCTGGTGACGCTTGCGGAATCCTCGGGCACTGGAACCGTGACGCCGAGCGCTTCTCGAATTCGGTCTGCCTTATCGGTGATGACCTGGATTACGGCCCCGTCGATCATCGAGTTCGCGCCGAACATCATGACCGACCAGACATCCTTCGCCGGCTGCCCGAAACGATCGACGCGCCCCTCGCGCTGCTGGTGGCGTGTCGGGTTCCAGTTGAGATCGTAGTGGATGACCGCATTGAACAGCTTCTGCAGGTTGATGCCTTCGGACAGGCAGTCGGTGGCGACGAGAATGCGCCTGTCGTCATCACCCATATCATCCACTCGCTCGCGGCGCTCTTCGGGCGTCAGTCGGCCGGTGACGACCTCGATACGGTGCTTGCGGAAGATCTTGCGCAGTGCCTCGCCTACCGCATCGGCAGTCGAGATGAACCGGCAGAAGACGACGGTGCGAGCGTTTTCCTTCTCCAGCGCCTTGAGCTGTTTAACCAGCATCAGGAACTTTGGATCTTCGTCGACCCGGTCAGCGAGTTTTTCGGCCTGCGAGATGAGCCTGGAAATCTGCTCGCGCTCTTCCCCGGCGAGTGCAGTCGCGGGTTCGACATCGGTGTCGGAAAGCATGCCTTCATCGTCATCGAATAGCACGGGCTCAAGTGCCTCTTCCTCCGCCATGCCGCCCAGGCGGTTGCGGAGAGCACTTGCCGCGGCCGCCGGCGACGAACCCACGCAACGCATCAGGGCCAGCGTTCCCCAGAATGCCAGACGCCTTGCACTGTCTCCATCGGCGTTGGTCGTCACGCCGACGCAGTAGTCGAGCACATCTTCCTGGAAGTTCTGGAAGTCGCCGGTCAGCTGGAAAGGTGCCTCGCGGGAATGCGCGCGTGCAAAAGCACTGCCATCTCCCCAGGCCTCTTCGATATCGGGCCGGCGGCGCTGCACGAAATGCTGGGCCAAGCGGCGGCGGTAGCGTTCGAGCGCATTAGAATCCGCGCCGCCGGGCGCATCGGCGAGGTCAGCATCGATCAGTCCGAGCAGCCTTCCGTACGCATCCTGATTCCCGCTATGTGGAGTAGCCGTCAGCAGCAACATGTGCCGCTCGGGCTTTTCAGCGAGCCGCTCCAACAGGGCAAATCGTTGCTGCGTGCCGCGTTCGCTGCCGCCGACGCAGCTGTGGGCCTCATCAACAATTACGAAATCCGGGCAGGCATGGGCGAAACTGTCACGACGATTGTCGCTCTTGATGTAATCCAGGCTGACGACCGTGTAGGGATAGGCATCAAAGATGCTTTCCGAGAGCGCCAATCCGCGCTCGAGGGAACGGGCTCTCGATGATGTAACGGCGACCGCATCGATGTCGAACTTTTCGGCGAGCTCCCCGACCCACTGGTCGACGAGGTGTGGTGGGCACAATACTGTGAAGCGATCGACTTCGCCCCGATCGATCATTTCCCTCAGGATCATGCCTGCTTCGATCGTCTTGCCGATGCCGACATCATCCGCAATCAGCAGACGTTTGGTTTCCAGGCGCAGCGCCATGAGCATTGGCACGAGCTGGTACGCGCGCGGCTCGACGCCTAGGTGCGCCGCGCTGCGAAAAGGCCCTGCCCCCCTGCGCAATGAAAGGCGAAGCGCGTCGGCGAGTAAGCGCGCCCCATCCTGTGTGTCGGGTTCGTCTGCGGAGGGCGGAGCGAACCGGGCCGGTGTGACCGACATTATCTCTAGAGCAGGCGCGATCACCTGTGCGTCCTCCTCGGAGCCAGACAATGGACGGACGCGAATGAGACCTTCCTCCGGCAACCCGAGCACAATCCACTCGCGCCCCCTCGCCTGAACGAGGTCGCCCGTTCGCAAATCGATGGCGTTCATTCCGAAATTCCCAGTGCCTGTGCCAAATTGCCCGGTGGTTGATCGCCCGGAGACATAGCTAATTCAATTAAAAGGAAACCGGCATTGTCGCACCAAACGCGGCGCTCTTCGGTGGGGCGCCCTGCAGTTGCAGCGACCATTTCTCCCGGCCAAACGTAAGACTGATCAACTCCTCGTTTTTCTGGCGGGGGCCATTTCCAAGTGTCAAACGCACGAAGCCAAGGATCCTCGGTAATACTTTCCCCTGTTGCTTTACTCTTTCCCGGGGCAGCTGCAGCGAAATCCTCTGTGCATTCTGCAAGGCGAAGCAAAACAGAAAGCACCTCCTCATCCTGTCGGTCGATGAGTTCGTGATCGGGTTGATTGTAGTAGGATAGAAGACAGCGATAACAGCCCTTCACACACGCATCGTTTTTGTCCGCAAACTCGGCGCCGTCACGGTGGTAATGCATGAGGTCGAGGGCTTTTTCTGCCAGTGCGCGCCATTGGTCGGCCCCCTCCATAAGGCGCTTGAGTACGCCAGCGCCTCCCTCAGACGCCTCATAGAACAGGATCGCGTTTCGGCTGTCCCGAGTGGGCATGGGCTCGCCGAGCAATTCGCCAGTTTCCAAGACATGTTCTGCTTCGATGGCCCTGGTCAGCGCATGCTGAAGTGTCGCCATCTGGTTTTTGCCAAGCTTCAGTGACCGGTCAAATTGCAACAGGAGGGAGTTCTTCGTGTCTTCCACGAGCGGGACGATCCGCTGGCGCTGAGGCTTGGCTACGTCGTCACCCTCATCGTCCCCTTGCGCTTCATTCTTCAGCCAACGGCCACTGACCGTATCGATATCGAAACCGTGAACCGACTGCTCTTTTCGGCGACGAAGTCCCAAATTCACGCGAGAAAGTTTCGTCTGCGGGCCATATTGCAGGGCAGCTAGGTGGGCTCCCCCTTCTTCCAGCATCAGTTTGCGCCGTCGACTATTGTCCCACTCGAATAGCGTACGTAATTCAAACCCGCGCCTTTGGCGGTCTTCATCGTTGGCAGTAATCCGCGCGCCGGGAACAGCATCCACGTTTTCGATACGATAAAGCTGAGTGAGATCTCCTTCACTGGTAAGCGGGTCACCGCAAACACGGCATTTTTCGAGCGTCTTTTCCTGATGCGCCGCGCCGCAATTTTCGCAACAGCGAAGCTCGCGGGTAACCAGCAGGCCTTCTTCTCCGCGCGTCCCTGCCGCAAGCTTAGCACGATTACACCGATAAGCCTTGCCTTCGTGATAGACGAGACTGTTCGGGCCAAACTCCGCCAAAGCTAGGAAGCGCGGACGCTGCAACACGGCAGTGCCCTTCTCTGCGTCGATGAAGGCATAAAGGGGCAGACGCGGGAAATTGTAGCCGGGCAGGAAGCCCTCGGTTGCCAGATATCGATAAATATTGAAGTCCGAGCTGGCCGAAGATGTACCGGCCTCTAGCAGCCCAACCTGCCTGTCCGCAGCATGGTAGCGTTGACGGGCGGCATCGCGCTCGGCTTTGGACAGTCCAGATCTATCGCCCAGCGCGGCGGCGGCCTGCCGCTCTTCTTGGGCAGAGTTGTAGAGCGTACGCCAGCGATCAAGGGCGCTGTCAAAACTTGCGCTCGCGCTTTTCCATCGATCCTTCACGAAGTCATTCAGATCTTGGATCTCGGGGACGACCTTATCCTGCAAGCCTGATCGAACGACGGCGATTGCCTTTTCTCGCGCTGCTAAATCACCAGTCGCCTTCAGAAACGCGGGTTCCAGATGTCGTCCCAGTGGACGGCCATCTTGCGGCATTTCGAGATTGTCCGGGATGGACTTTAGAAGAGGGTCACGTACCGCCGCCAGCCATTCCGCGTGCACATGTGCCGCAAGAAGGTCGGCATTGGCGAGATCGATTGCTGGTGGCTGTACGATGCCTGCCACTAGGTCGATCCGCCGTTCAAAGTAATACTGATCGTGCGGGCTCTGAGCTGCACAATATGTAATTATGAGGGCCGCCTGCCCGCTGCGTCCAGCGCGACCGGCGCGCTGCGCATAGTTGGCAGGGGTCGGCGGCGCATTACGCAGATAGACCACGTTGAGCTGCGAAATATCGACACCCAACTCCATGGTCGGCGAACAATATAGCAGGGGCAAGAAATCCGGCCTCTCTTCCTTGAGGCGCAGTGTCGCGGTGGCCTCTTTCAATCGCTTCCGGTCAGTATCCCCGAACCTGAACCGGTCCTCACGAAGTTGTCGAAGCTCCTGCTCCACTTGGGCTGTATGCTCGCGCGCTTCGAATGCCATCGGCAATCGGCCAGGATCGCCAAGGCGCTCGGCTACATCGGAGTAGAGCTGAGAGAAAAACAGATTTGCATCCTGGGGATCGGGCTTGTTCTTGCCTTCCGAAAGCCTGATCGCATCAGGTGCGAGACGCCATCCCGTCAGACTACCCGCTGCAAAGCGCCTGACGATCTGGTGACGTTCCGCCGTCACCAGCATGGCCTGGACCAGCGCCTCGCGATCGCCGATCGAAACATCGCCCACTTCTTTTCCAAGCTTGCGGGCCAATCCACCCCGCCCGCTCACTCGGACAATTCGGTCTCGCGGATTACCGCCTTTGCCGACAACCAGAGAGACCTGCACCGCCAGCTCATGGTTTTGCTCTTCTCTGCCAATCGACCAAGGTTCCTTCAGGGTCCCGCGCGAACGCTCGGCGACTTGCTCGAGTTCAGTCTGGTCGAGAGCATCGACCGCGATGGCTAGATTCTGGCGCATGTGATCGAAGAGGGATCGGAACATCTCCTCCCTTTGCGTAGCCGTCGCGCCGGCCAGCAGGAAGAGACCGCGCTTAAAATCCTCATCGATGCCTTCATGCGCTGATGAGGAGTATATGTTCTCATCCGCGGCGAGCATCGCGACGCCAGGATATCCCACCCGGATCAAGTCGAGTTGGTCGAGGTTTGGATTGGTATAGCGCCATCCACGACGAAGATCGTTCCAAACTCTATGCGCCAACACTCGATTGGCCGAGCGCTTCGCTTCGTCTAGCGCCTTGAAGCTAGAAGGCTCCGGATCGAGCATCCATTCAGAACGTCGCATCTCGTCGGCGGGATCGAAGCCGAGCGCCACTCGCACTGCGTCACCGAAGCGTTCGTACTCGAGCCCCTCTGGTCCGGCTCGGCGCACTGCACGCAGGATTGCGCCCCGCAACAAAGTGACGAAAATGAAATCGTTAAAATGTCCTGCCTGGAGCGCGGCGTCCTGACGGTTGTCGGTGAAGCCAAGGAGTTTGCGCCGCTCTCGTTCGGACGGCACGTTCTCCCGCTCCATCCAATCCAGGATCTGACTTGTGATCAGTGTCGTTGCTGAGCTGCGCCCTTCTGCTGAGAGGCTGGCTAGCTTGTTCTGGTCGCGCGCCTGGGGCGCGGGCTGGTGCTTACAGCGGGGACAGAATCGATACTTGCCAGGAAAGAACCACGACCGCACGCCTGATTCAACATGACGCCCCTCCGGCCCTAGATGGAGCATTCTCCCGTCATGTTTTCCCCGATGGCTCGATTTCAAGCGAAGTCCTGCTGCAGCCTGCTCGATCCAGTCCTCTGGATAATCCTCAATCGCTCCCGAGAACGGCAGCATGCCATCGGCGTCCGGCACTAGGAAGCCATGCTGAATGCCCTCGTCGTCCGGTGCATCCTGCGGAGTCTGGTCTATTGGTCTTGCCAGCAATTGCCGATCATCGGTCAGCGAGACCGAATGCACCTCCTGCCCGCAGGAGCGGCAGAAGAATAGTGGGAATAACCGGGCGTCGCGCCGGTCCCGATGGAAAAGCTCGCCCGACAGATCGACAAGCCGCTGACCTGCAGGCTCAAGGGTCGCATGGGCGTGGCCAGCGCCGGAGAGAAACCGATGGAGCTTAAACGCCATGAAGGCCTGCTGTTCGCCATCAGGAATATCGCTCATTGCCACCAGACGCCCCGCCAGTACTTCGAGGCAATCCGCAGGATCGCACCCGCTAAATGTTGCGAGCTTTTCAGCCGCTTGCGAGATCGTCAGCGGCCGGGCTCGCTTGAGCACTTCCCCAGCTTCAAGGCCGACATTTAGTTCTATCCACACTGCCAGAGGATCGTTGCGGAACGCCGCAGAACCGGAGGGCACAGCTGATCGGGAGCGGATCGCCTCGACTACTCTTGCCCGGAGTATGCTTTCGTCACCGACGAACTCGGTTCGGCGTTCGAGCGTCTCGGTAATGACATCTTCTTTTTCCACCGGCTCGCCGAAAAGTGTAGAACCGACACCAGCAACCGCAGCACGGCCAACATCTTCATCCCCGGATGCCATCGTCGCGGAAGTACCGATACATGTCATCCGATGCCCGCCCATCCTCTCCCGTACGCGGCGGACGAGCATCGCGACATCGGCGCCCTGTCGCCCGCGATAGGTATGCAGTTCGTCAAGAACGAGGAATTCGAGACCCTGCATATTCTCCACCACCGCGCGATCGAGATCGTCCTGCCGGGTGAGCAGCAGTTCCAGCATCATGAAGTTGGTCAAGATTATATCTGGACAGAGATCACGGATTTCCTTGCGCCGCGTATCACTCTCCTGCCCGGTGTAACGGGCAAAGGTCGGCTTCAGGTCCGCAGGCAGGTCAGCCAAGCCAATAAACTTTTCGAGTTCTTCGAGTTGCGAATTTGCCAATGCGTTCATAGGGTAAATGATGATGGCGCGAGTGCGCTTGCCCTCCCCCGCACGCCTGGCCTTGAGGATACGGTCGATGATTGGCACGAAGAAGCACAGCGATTTGCCCGAGCCGGTGCCGGTGGTCACAATGTAGTTCTTGCCCTGAGCAGCCTTCGCCAGAGCCTGTTCTTGGTGCCGGAACAGACTGATGGGTGCCCGCGGGTTGCCGAGCGCGAAAACGGCGGGGAGCGCCGGATCGACCGAACCCTCGGCGGCGATCTCATCGATTGTCCTGCCCCGTCGGTATTGCGGGTTGAGGCTGACCAGTGGCTCGGGCCAGAACTTGCCATCGCCGTAGATGCCATCGATCGCGCCACGAAGATCATCCGCGCGAATCTCAGTGAATGACCGTGCAAACTGTTCGTATCGCGCGATGAGGGCTCGATCGAGATCGAAAACGTTCACTTACCCGGCTCCTTGTGGGCCCTAACCAATTGCTGTGACCTGCTTTCAAGCACACACCTCTTGCAATTCTTCTTTGCGTGGGCGGGCGCATCGTGAATGCGGTCGGCGTAAAGCGTCGTCGCTCCGTTCATGAGCTCAAGATGATCGATGTTACGTCATTTTCGGTCGTGCTCATTTAGGAACCCGCCTCCAACGCTTTGTGTGCGGCATCCAGTCTGTCGCGCATCTCCTGTCGAAGATCTTCTGGCTGCTCAATCACCAGATCCCCGCCCCATGTGAACAAATGCTCTGCCATTTCGCGCAGACCACCGGCGCGGAAGCGGATGATCAGCTCATCACCGTCATCCTCGACGGTCTGGCTGGAGTGAAACCGCCAGCTACGCGCGCGTGAAACGGCATGAGGGCGGGCTCGCAGAACAACGTCATGCGGCTCCTCCTGCCAGATACCGAAGCTGTTGGAGAGAAACCCGTCGAGGCTCCAGTCATCAGGCGCGCAACCTATCGATTCCGAGAGGCGTACATTGCTCATCCGATCGAGCCGGAAGTTGATCGGCTCTTGATCCCGATCGGGAAACTTGCCGACGAGATAGGTGATAGGCCCCAGCAGCAGCCCGTATGGCACGACACGGCGCCATTTCGGTTCGGCTCTACCGTCGGCTAGGTAGTCGAACTCGACGCAGTAACCGGCGAGGATGGCCTCCTGCATCACGTCCAGCGTTTCAGGAGGCACCTCGACCACAGGCCCTGCCGTCACACGCGTTCGCTGCAGACGCGCCAGACCATCGAGATCAGTATCGATCTTGCGCTTCTCGGCGTTGTCGAGCGAAGCGAAGATCTTGGTAAGCAGGCTTTGTAAAAGCTCCGCGTTGGGCGCATTCTCGGCCTTGCGTGCATCGCATTCGGCGTGCAGCGCGGCGACCTCCGCTGCATTGGGCCTCGTGTAATGGCGGCGCAGGCTGTCGCGGATGCGAAAGCGCTTCTTGCGGTCATCCATCACCTCGTCGATGTCGAAGTGATCGGCCACGACATTGCGGAGGCGTTCGACCGTCCGGCGATCGACGCCGAGCCGCCCGGCCATCTCGTCCAGCGTCAAGCCCTCGCTCGATGTCGCCAGCATTTCGACCATGGTCAAGGCCCGGTCGAGCTTGCCCATGCGGCGGCCTGAGCCGATGGCCCCGCCGCTTGCGCCCCCACGCGCAATCATTTCTGCCCCCAAGTTCAGCCCCCCGGCTATGACCAAAATCGTCGTAGTAGTTGCAGACGCGCTATGCGCTGAAAACCCCTTGGATCCGGTTAACAACCAGATCGGACCTGTTTACCTTCTCGCTTGCCCTCAATTCGGCAGAAGCGATGCCGGCCAGGCGTTGCGTAAATCGCCTCGGATCGGAGATATCAACCGTCGACACCAAGGGACGCTCGCTCCCCTGTGCCATTCCAAATTCGAAGCACACCCGTTCTATCGAACCAGAACCGACTGAGGATCGAGCGGCTTGCCTTGGAAGGGCAGGACGTTGATCTCCCCTGCCCGCTTGCGAGCCTGGGCAATATCGTAGCTGTTCTGCATCCGCATCAGTGTTGCCATCGACACGCCGAACGCCTTCTCGATCCGCACGGCCATTTCCGGCGAAAGATGCGCGCGTTCATTGAGCAACGTCGAAAGCGTTGCCCGCGTAACGCCAAGCACCTCGGCAGCGTTCGTCACGGACAGGCCGAACGGCTCGAGGATCTCATGCTTGATGAAACCGCCGACATGGGGCGGGTTCTTCATCCGAATTCCGTCAAGTGCTGCCATGACCACCTCCTAGTGGTAATCCTCGTAATCGAGGTCGATGATCTCGATCTCGTCCCGGTCGATCTTGAATGTGAGCCGCCAATTTTTGGTGACGAACAGGCTCCATGTGCCTTTCCGATCACCGGTCAACAGGTGGGCTTTCCAGCTGGGAACGGTTCGAATTTCCTCTTCGCTCTCCATATCCTGAAGGAAGCCGATCATCCGGCGTAGCTTTGGCACCGCCGCTTGATCCAAGCCGCGCTCGTCGTCATCGATCACAAGGCGGCGCAACCCTTTGTGGATCACATTCCTGATCTTCATAGCGGAAGTCTAGCGGCATGGTCGTATCCCGTCAAGTTACACGATACGGCTATATATCTCTTTTCGGCATCTCACAAACTTCTCTCCGCCGCACCCAGCCTGTCGCGCATTTCCTGTCGAAGCTCTTTGGGCCCTTCGATCACCAGATCACCTCCCCACGTAAAAAGATGCTCCGCCATTTCCCGCAAGCCGCCGGCGCGAAAGCGAATGATCAGCTCGTCACCAACATCCTCGAAGCTCTGACTGGGATGAAACCGCCAGCTCCGCGCGCGTGAAACGGCATGAGGGCGGGCGCGCAGGACAACGTCATGCGGCTCCTCCTGCCAGATACCGAAGCTGTTGGAGAGGAACCCGTCGAGGCTCCAGTCATCAGGCGCGCATCCGAGCGTATCGGACAGACGCACATTGCTCATCCGGTCGAGCCGGAAGTTGATGGGCTCCTGTTCCCGATCAGGAAACTTGCCGACGAGATAGGTGCTCGGGCCAAGCAAAAGGCCATAAGGCACCACGCGGCGCCATTTCGGCTCAGCCCTGCCGTCGGCAATGTAATCGAATTCCACGCAGTAACCGGCGAGGATGGATTCTTGCATTACGTCGAGAGTTTCGGGCGGCACTTCAACCACCGGCCCTGCCGTCACCCGGGTGCGCTGCAGCCTGCCGAGGCCATCGAGATCAGTGTCAATCTTCCGCTTTTCGGCATTGTCGAGCGAGGCGAAAATCTTGGTCAGCAAGCTCTGCAGCAATTCGGCATTGGGCGCGTTCTCGGCCTTGCGGGCATCGCATTCGGCGTGAAGCGCAGCCACCTCTGCTGCATTGGGCCGTGTGTAATGGCGGCGCAGGCTGTCGCGGATGCGAAAACGCTTCTTGCGGTCATCCATCACCTCGTCGATGTCGAAGTGATCGGCCACGACATTGCGGAGACGTTCGACCGTCCGGCGGTCGACACCCAGGCGTTCGCTCGATGTCGCCGGCATCTCGACCATGGTCAAAGCTCGGTCGAGCTTACCCATGCGGCGCGGCGCACCGTTCATCCCCCGTTCGTCGCCAATGCTTTGCCCCCGGCTGCGACCGTAATCGTCGTGTCTATTTGCAGAGTTGCAATGCAATGAAAACCCTTGAATTCCGTTAAAATCAAAGTCGAAAGTGCTTACCATCTCCCCTTCCCCAGATCGCTTCGACAAATAGCACTCACCACATCGTCCGCAGAGCGGTGCTGATCACAGATAACGATAGCTGAAAGATTCATCTGGTATGTGATGAACTCACAGCCGCATTTTCTCCGTCCGATCTTGTCGCAGGTCGGGTCCATCGTTCTGCTTAAGCAAACAAAGGAAACCGAATGACGTTAAGCGCGGCCTTGCAGGCCAATATCGAAACCGCCCATGCGGAAGAGGGCATAGCGCTGTATCCAGCCATCTACCGACGCGACGCGCATGGGCGAACCCGCCTCTGGCGGATTGAGCGGGATGGAATTTCCTATCGCGTTCATTCTGGGGTGGTGGATGGTACTCACGCCGTCACGGGATGGACAACAGCGATTGGCAAGCAAAGCCGGACTGATCGCGCGCAGGCCCTCTTCGAAATTGAAAGCGCCTATACGTTTCACCTGCGGCGTGAGTATCACGAGAATGCGGCAGATATCGACACCGCTCGCTTCTTCAAGCCGATGCTGGCCCACAAATACGAAGAATTCGCGCCGGGTTATGCCCAGCCCAAACTTGACGGGATACGTTGCATCGCGCGAGCCGAAGGGCTGTTTACGCGTGAAGGCAGGCCAATAAACGGCGCCCCGCATATCCATCTTCATCTTGCTCCGCTGTTCGAAGCCGATCCGGACCTGATATTGGACGGCGAACTCTACAACCATGCGCTGAAAGACGACTTCAACACGATTGTCAGCATGGTCCGTCGCAAGGTGCCCGATGCCTCCCATCTGGAAAAGTCGTGCGAACTGGTGCAGTTCCACGTCTACGACCTACCCTCATCTCCTGTCGCGTTTGGGGAGCGGATGGACACTGTCACATCGCTCCTGGATAATCTGAAAGCGCCTACGCTAGTGCCGGTCCCGACAGAGCTGATCGACAGCCAGCAAGCCTATGATGCCTTCCACGGCCAATGGATTGAGCAGGGCTATGAAGGATCGATGTGGCGCAGCGACACCGTGTACGAGCAGAAGCGAACCAAGATGCTGCGCAAACGCAAGGACTTTTCGGACGAGGAGTATCCTTGCCTCGAAATTCGGGAAGGAGAAGGTAACTGGGCAGGACTTGCCAAAAGCGTCATATGCCAACTTCCCGATGGACGCACATTCGGAGCTACAATCCGCGGAGACAAAAAGCGAGCGGCCGCGCTACTGCACGAAACTCATCGCGTCGTCACCGTGCGCTATTTCCACCTGACGCCGGACGGGATCCCCCGCTTCCCGGTCGTGACCAAATTCTGGGGTGAAGAACGCGAGATGTAAGGCGATATTGTGCGTAAGAGCGACGGTTGCCTGAGCCAGATCCTGATTGCGCTCGTCGTGTTCGGGCTGCCCTTGTTGGCGTTCGGGATCGAACTGGTGAAATTTGCGAAGGAGGAAACCCTCGGCGCGATAATTTGCACGTCAACAGTCGTTGGGCTCGTATGGCTATATTATCGCCATATCAGCGATGATCGCTGATTTAGCTATTTGGACCATGTCCGTTTCTGTCGCAGTACCTCTCCAACTTCGCTCCACCATTTCAAAAAGGATGCACCGATGCAGTTTTCAGGATTCTGGGTTGCTGGCGACAAGACCAAAGTCGGCGTCACCCCTGCTGTCTTCGACGAAACAGAACTTAGTGAGGCCAGCAACTGGAAGGCCGCGCACCAAAATGAAGATCCCGCATTGCCGCACGGATTTGTCGAATGGGCCGACGCCGTGGCGGACATGGAACGGCGATTAAACGGGAAGATTGGATATCCGATAGAACCAGATCTGTGATCACACGAGATCGGACTGCGTTACATGTCGAACTTAAAGACCCCAATCGAAGTTGTAGTAAAACTTGCCATTCGGCTCGCGATCATAAAATAGCACACCGTACCCATCGGTGTGAAAGTTGAAAATCATGTCATCCTCGAATTTAATAAGAGGATAGGAAATTCCTGCGTCCCAGTTCCAGGGGAAGTAATTTCCGAACAGTTCGATTGTGTCAAAATGAAATCGACACGAGTCAGGCAGACTTACTTTCGCTATTGATTCTGCTCTCTGAACAAAATTCGCATCATATTCGTCCGCGTGGTCCTCACTTCGGATATCAAGAAGGCGATTTACCATCTGATGCAACTGATCTGTGCGTCCGGCTATGCCCGTTATCTGGCGCCCCGCCTCTACCCAAACGGTCCGCTTTGCGGATGTCGCATCCCAGGAATAGACGTTTCGACTGAAGTCAAATTCTGTCAGTGGCCTCGCCAAAGGTGGCGGGGTCAATTGGTCCAGCGTGACAGAATGGCCAGGCAAAACACGCGTTAGGCTGTCACTCCCATCCATCCATACCTGGACCAACCCTTGACCTACGTTGCGGCCGGATTCGGCTGAAAGCCAGTCGAGATCAAGCTGCAGGATAGGCTCAAGATGTAGGCCGTCATTTGACGGCCAAGGAAATTCAGGGCTGGTGTAAAGCGGTCCTGCCACCATCGAACAGGTCCGATCCAATTGTGCTATTGGTCTTAACTCGATAGCAGCTTTCAAAACATAGCGGTGCATGTTGAGCAGGTCCATAACAAAACCGACTGCATCGTCGCTGCTACCGTCTGCGACCATAGAGAGGTCTATTGGGGGCACACCAACCTTGGCGTCAGCGGCCAGTCGCTCCTTGATGTAACAGGTTAATTCGCGAAAGAAGGCTGCATCCGTCTCGTTGCGAGGCTCCATAGTCAGATCAATTGGCATAACAAATCCTAATGGCGCCTGCTATAATACTGGCGGTGGTTGAGATCAGTAATTTACCTGATGCTGATAGGTCTATCTGGAAGTTTCTTCCAAACCGCATTCAATGGTGGAAGGCAACGGTGCGAACCATGAATGATGTGGCTTTTTGAAGATTTATGTTATTCAAAGATCATTGACAGCCCTATCTTGAATTGTTTGATGACTCTCCTCGGACAATTCTCGTAGAATTATGGAGGTCAGATCTCGCTTAAAGAGCTTCTGGGACGAGATGTCGACTGTCGAAACCGCGAGACGCTCGCACCCCTGTGCCAATCCGAATTCGTGCCGTGCTTGTCCCACTGTGCCCGGCACGGAAGGATAAAGCAGCATCAGCCGGTCACAGCGATACAGCCGGGCGTACGCCATCAGCTGGTAGACGTCGGCCTGCTTCACGCCGCGTTTGCGGTCGAACGGATCCGACGCCAACTTCTTCCATTTCGTGTCAATGATAGCGCGCACGCGGCCCGATGATCTCTCGCGCAGCAGGATGTCGGGCTTGGTCTGGAACAGGCTTGGCCTGATATCCTCGCCCTCGCACCAATGACCGAGGCAATATTCGAGACCGCCCTGCGCCACGATCTCGATCCCCGGTTCGCTTAAAGCCTTGCGCAGGCCGGCCGCCACATAGGCCTCGAACAGATCGTTCATGGGGAACAGCAAGGTGATTCCGTCAGCCGCAGCCGCTTGAGTGTGCGTGGTCTGCCATTCGCGCCGCAGGAACAGCTTGGCCATCGCGAACAGGCTGCGCCAGCGGCGATTGCTGCGGTCGATCACCACGCGGTTCCATGGCAGGCTTTTGACCGGCATGTCGGGCACATCGGTCATCATGAATCGCAGTTCGGCCAGCCTGCGCTGTGTTTCCTGATGGCGGGCATGCCGGTGCAGCATCACCGTACAGGCCTTCATCACGCGCATCAGCGGTGTGTCGGCTTCGAGACTGTCGAAGCGGCACGACAGCCGATCGGGACGGACGGCATTGATTGTGAACTGCCGCATCACGTCCAGCCTGCCGCGAAGGGCCGGCAAATCATCCTCGCGTGCGTTGTAGTGTCGGGGCAATCCCCTGCGGGCTTCAGCTAGCAACCGATCGGCAAAAATGCGCACCAGGATATCGAGCAGCGTATGATCCTGCCGCGCCATCGCCGCCGTTTCCCCGGGAGAGATGTCGAGATCGAGCGCGACATCGAGCATGTGCACGAGCCTAGCGCGCACGCTTGCATCGCTCTCGCCATCGCCGGGCTCGATCTTCGGCAGGATTTCCAGCGAGCAGCCCTGCCCCGCCAGTACCCCCACCACCTGACGCGCATGCAGATGCCGGTTCTGTTCGATCAGGATCAGCTGTCCCTCGCTGCCGCCATTTGCATGGCTGCGCGCTGCAGCTAGCAGGCTTTCCGCTTGGGCATGGGTGAAGCCCCCCTCCCCCGTGCCGATGGGAAGCTTCTGCCATTCATGGACGGTGCGATGGGCCACAGGCGCTTACTCTGCCGCTTCCTCGTATTGCGGCTGTTCCTCGCTTTCGTCAGGCAGCGAGCCTTCCAGCAAGCGATCATAGGCATCGGTGAGGAATACGCCCCGCACGGACCAGCTGTCGCGTGGGTCGCCCATGATTCCGGGCGGCGCCTTCAGCGTTGTCTTCTCGAGAAATCCGTCGCCCACGACCGAGGCGATCCGCGACCAATCCTCGAAGAAATATTCCTGCAGCAGGGGAATGACCTTGTCGCGCATCGTGGCATCGATGGCGCGGCGGTCCTTGCCGCCATCACCCATGAAGAATGCATGGCCGATCCGGTGATCGCGATCGATCAGATATTCGATGCGCTGGTTGATGACGGTGAGCACCTGCCGGAGCGAGATGCCATCGGCCGTTGTCAGCAGAGACGGGTCAGGCGCGATCTCCTCGAACTTGAAGCGGCGGCGAAGCGCAGTATCGATTTGCGCGATCGACCGATCCGCCGTGTTCATCGTGCCGATCACGTGCAAGTTCGACGGCACGCCGAATTCGCGTTTCGAGTAAGGCAGCCGCACTGTCAGCGCATTGCCCTGTCCAAGCCGCTTGTCGGGTTCAAGAAGGGTGATCAGCTCACCGAACACTTTGGAGATATTGGCGCGGTTGATCTCGTCGATGATGAGCACATGCGGCTCGCGCTCGGCGCTCTCATCCTCGACTTCGCTAGCCGCCGCAGCATTCACGAGCCGTTCGATCTCGGTGATGTTGAGGCGCGACTTCGGCACCTCGTAGACCGTATCGAGGCTGAACCGCTTTTCGCTGATCTCGCGGACATCGACCCCTTCCGGGTCATCCCAGAGCCAGCGCACCTTGCGCCGATGGCAATAGCGACCATCGGGCCGCGGAGCATATTCATACGACCCCTCAACCACTCCGATCGCGCGAAAGGCATTCAGCCCCTTCGAGACGATGACAACATCGCCTTCATTGATCCGGTTGCGGAAACGGTCGGGCGATTTGACGTCACCATTCTGCACGGTGAGCTTTTCGTCCGGGAAACGCTCGTGCAACTCGCGCAGGATCGCGTCGCGGTCCCTGAACCTCTCGTCGGACCAGTCGACGTTCTTGAAGCCGAAGATCGCGTAGCCTTCCTCCAGGCTGTCCTCGAACACCCATTCCCACTCGGCCTTGCCTGCCTCGCCGAGCGAGAGCTTGAAGACACTGCGATCATCGAGCGAGAACGCAGCATCTGCTTTCATGACAGGCGCCGCGGCACGGTCAGCGATCCGGCGGAAGATGCCTGGCTCGGGCTTCAATTCGAACCCGCCAGCGGTCTGTCCGTCGGCTGAGCCTGTCGTAGGGCGAAGACCCTCGACAAAATCCTCGTAGCCGAAGTTCTGGTGGAAGGTGACGAACTCGATCCGCTTTTCCTTCACCAGCTCGCCATAGCGTTCCATCAAGGCGGCACGGCCTTCGTCATCGTCGCCGTCGTCCGCGTCGCCATCGCACAGCCGCACCGCCTCCAGCGCTGTCCGATAGGTTTTGCCAGTGCCGGGAGGGCCGTAGAGAATGAGATTGGTGGGTTTGGCCATGCTCAAGACCTTTGCCGCGCTGTCGCCAAAGCGATCACGCCAATATTTGTGATTTCGAAACCAATCGAGATCCTGCGATTCATCCTCATAGATGAAGCCAGCAAGGCGGCGGGCCGCCTCTTTCTTCTCAACCGGCAAGCGCCAGATCGTGTCGTTGTTAGTATATAGCCACCACAGCTTAGGCTCTGTCAGAGGCGTCCAGTCCACCTTGACCGAAAGGCCGTCGTCCGACACTTGCGTGACCACACCGGTTGCGCGAATACGCATCGCGGTGGCGGGATGGCCTCTTTGTTCGAACGGCGCATTGCGCTGCCCGGGGAGGTAGTCACGAAGTACAATGTGGTCGCCAGAACGCATTTCGCGAACCATCTGATTATATTTGCCGCCGTTATCGTACAGCAGGTGCCAATCGCCGCGCTTCACGAAGCCGTCAAACCCATCGACGTCGCCGTCCAATGCGGTGACGAGATAGATAGAACTGGAAACGGCCGCTTCTGCTTCACCTTCTACTTCGAGCTCGTTTGGCCAAAAGCCTGCCCGAGGCGGATCGATCGGAAACTGCTGGCGCAGCTTCTCCAAATTGTTTTCAATGGCGGAAACCAAAAGGGGTGCGCCTGTTTCGGACAGATCGACTGGCGATTGAGCGACTAGTTGGAGTGCGTCATTCCGCGCGTTGAGTGCGACCTCACAGTCTGCGGCTCGCAAGTATCCTATGACTGAATGTGCGCGACTACGGCCCTTGAACTTTCGGCCAAACCGAACCGGCGTGTGGGCGATGTCGACGAACCACCAGTCGAGGCCGGCATTATGAACCGCGCGCGCAATTCGGCAGAAGGAGGCTTCTGTAACCTCGTCCCAGTTCGCGCGTACAGCCCGGAAATCTGCATTGCTGTCAAACTTCGCCAGAATGTCCGAATCGCCAAGATGGGCTGAATCGCGAAACTTGACGTAGGAATTCAATGTGCTGCGGAAATGCGCGAGCGTGTCATACACATTGCCATCGACGGCAATCGCAGATGGATTGGGCAGCCCCGCCGCCTCGTCAGCCTTGCTATAGGCAAGCCTGGCGAAAATCCTCGCGCATTTGTCTTCCCTGAACGCCTCGTCGAGGTCACCAAAATGCTTCTCGATGCGCCGGGCATCTGAAATGCGTGTGCTGACAGTATTAGGAAGGTTGCCCTCTGCCTCGAGCCACGCCTTGTATTCAGCCGTCTTCACTTATCGCCCCCTATTTCCGCCACCCACGCAAGCGTGTTGACGAGCGCCAGATGTTCAACCGATTTGGCGTCCAGTTCCAAGAGCCTGGGACCCGCTATCACCAGCGCGAGCGTGCGGGCGCGGCTGATCGCGACATTGAGGCGGTTCTTCGAATAGAAGAAGTCCACGTGCCGCGGCAGATCGTCCGGGCTCGATGTCGTCATCGAGACGATCACAACCTCGGCCTCCTGTCCCTGGAACTTGTCGACGGTGCCGATCTGCGCCTCTTCAGGCAGCGCTTCCTTCAGCGCGTTCACCTGCATGTTGTAGGGCGCGACGATCAGTATGTTGTCCCATCCAAGCGTGCCCGCCCTCCCCTGCCGGTCGGTGAACTTCGTGCCGATCAGGCTGTCGGCCACTTCCTTGATGCGAGCGACCTCCTCGTCGCTGCGCTGGCCGCAGCCTTCGTGATCCATCGCCACGAAACGGATACCGCGCTCGGCAAGCACCGGATCGGCATCGCCGGGCAGTTGCAGGGTTTGCTGCGCACAATCGGGATGTGCTTTCAGGCGTCCGTCATAGACCGCCTCTGAAATGAACCCGCAGATATCGGGATGCATGCGCCAGCTGGTGTCGAGCAGAATGCCGCGGTCGGGCGCCACGGTCGCATCCTCCTGCAGCAAATATTCAAGTGCCGACTGGCCGCTCTCGCCAGGATGGCTGCCCTGGATGGGCTGGCCAAGCTGCATCTGGTCACCCACCAGCACGATGTTGCGGGCAGAAGTCCCCATCGCGACCAGATTGGCGACCGCGACTTGCCCGGCCTCGTCCACGAACAAATAATCGAAATACTGGTCCACGCTTTCGTCGGCGAAGAACCATGCCGTGCCGCCGATCACGTCGGGCAGATAGTTCTCGAAATCCGAATTACGCTCGATATCGATGACATTGTCGGCGTTCATGAAGCTGTCGGGATTTGCCTTGGTCGCCTTCTTGGCGACGCAGGCGGTCAGCCCGCTTTCGTCGCAGACATCGGCCACGCGGCCCAGAAGGTTGTTGATCGCCTTGTGGCTGTTGCTGGAGATCCCAACCCGCTTGCCCGCAGCGACCAGCGCCGCGATCACGTGGGCACTGGTATATGTCTTGCCCGTACCCGGCGGGCCCTGAGAGCCTGATCCGAAATTAAGTTGAGTGGTATCAGCTGGTTAGCTTGACGCTTACCCAAGTCGTTGATTCAGCGGTTTTGCAACGAACCAAAGGAAATCAACGATGTGGACCGACACCACTCGCGCACTGTATGCCCGCGCGGAACTGGCATTGCCAAGTGATTTGACCGATGCCGAATGGGCGGTGCTGGAGCCGTTCTTCCCGCCACCTTCTCATGTTGGCCGCCCTCGCAAGTGGCCGCTGCGGCGGATTGTCGAAGCGATCCTGTATCTGCTGCGGGGCGGACTGCCATGGCGGATGCTACCGCCCTGCTTTCCGCCAGTCTCGACGGTGCGGCGCTGGTTCTACCTGTGGCGTGATAACAGGCTGTGGCTGTCGCTCAATCATGTCCTGTTGCTGATCGGGCGCGAAGCTGTAGGCCGCGAGGCGTCGCCAAGCGCCGGAGTGATCGACAGCCAGAGCGTCAAAACCACGGAAAGTGGCGGCCCACGGGGCTATGACGCAGGCAAGAAGATCAAGGGACGCAAGCGCCACATCCTCACCGACACCGATGGAAATCTCGTTCATGCGGTAATCCACACCGCCGACATCCAGGATCGTGATGGCGCACCGCTGGTGCTCGCCGAAATCATCCATCGCTTCCCGTGGCTACGGCATGTCTTCGCCGATGGCGGATATGCTGGCGACAAGCTCCGTCAGGCGTTGCGCAGGGTTGGTAAGTGGACCATCGAAATCGTCAAACGGTCCGACAAAGCAAAGGGCTTTGTGGTTCTCCCACGCCGCTGGGCTGTCGAGCGCACTTTGGCATGGCTCAACCGAAACCGGCGTCTCGCAAAGGACTTCGAGCAGACCATCGCCTCGGCAACCGCGTGGCTGTTCATCGCATCGATCCAGCTCCTCACGCGCCGCATCACAAGGCTATGAAATCACATCGGTTAGTTTTGAATCAGACTCTGAATGAATAGCACGCTGTCATCGAGAGCGAGACAGCGCAGCGTCGCGGCCTCGACAAAGCTTTCACCCTCGCGCACCAGGTCGCCGCCGTCCCAATCGTGAAGCGCAGGCTTCTTGCGGTTCAGGAAGCGCAGCAAAGCCTTGTAGCGGGTATCACCCCCCTCCCCTTCCAGCGGAGCGAGTGTTTCGGGGTCCAGGCCTGCCCATGAACAGGCAACCCGGCGGATCGCGGCCTGCAATGCCGCGCTGTTTACCGTGGGCTCGGCCATCAGCCCGCCGTCCAGCGGAAAGCTTTCCTCGCCTTTCAGCTGGCGCTTCAGTTCCAGTGTCCCTTCGCGCAGGTCGAGGCTCTCGATCTTGCCCACCCGGCGCAGGCTCGGGACATGGATCATCGTCTGGCCGACGCGCAGCTTGGTATCCTGCCGCGGGAAACGATAGCGCGCGATGGTGCTCTTCTTTTCCTTGCGCAGCCAGTCCTCGCCGTCGGGGCGGATCATGCCGATGCATTCGCCGTCATCGACGAGCTCGTCCGGATCGCGCTCGCAGCGGTCGAACATGGCCCAAAGCGCCGGCTTGTCGGCTCGCCTGTGAAATTGCGTCAGATGCGCCATCAGCGCCCTCACCCGCTTGTCATGCGGCGCGGGCGCGGTCTCTATGGCGTCGATGAGTGCAGCGGCGGCTCTTTCCGCCGCAATGCGTTCCTCAGTCTTTTCTTCGGAGACGGGCGTGGCGGGGCCGACCTCCCGCCATGGCAGATTGTCCATACGCAGCGTGACCAGCCAGTCGCGCAGCCCCTCGGTGTTCTCGCAGTCCACCCGGTTATATTCGAGGATGCCGTCGAGTATCGTCTGGTCGCCGCTTTCCTGCCAGCTCTTGTATTCAACGATCGACTGGTCGGCCTTCACCACATTCTGCTCGCGCTTTTCGGCGAAGAAGATCTCCATGGTCTTGAGCGAAAGGTCCGGCTCGCTGGTGCGGATCGCCTGGCGCAGCACGCCGTAGAGATCGACGAAGCGCCGCTGGCGCAGCAGATCATCGAGCAGATCCTCGCGGCTCGCATGCTGGGTGGAAAGACGGCGCAGCGAGGTGACCTCATAAGGCGCATAGTGATAGACATGGGCAGCGGGATTTTTCCGCAGATGCTGCGCTATCCAGTCGATCATCGTTTCAAAGGCGATACGTTCCGCATCATGGTCATGCGCCCATTCGAACCGGAATTCAGGGCGCGAGCCATCGCGGAAATGCACGCCCCACAGATAGTCGAGCCCTCCTTCCTCCAGCGGATCCCCCTCGAGGTCGAAGAACAGGTCCGCCGGATCGGGAGCGGGCATGGCGGCAAAGCCCCTCCCCTCCTCTATGGGCAAGGGCACGGCGCGGGGGTCCCCACCCTCGCGCCGTGCCTGCTGCAAGCGCGCCTGCGCCTGCAACCTGCCGAGCGTGGCCGAAGCCATGCGCGGTATACGCGTGCCCTCCCCGGCTCCGGCCAACGCGCCGAGCGTATCGATACCGGCCTTGCGCAGCTTGTCTGCCTGCGGGCGGGCCAGTCCTGCGACCAGGCTGAGGTGATCGCTGGCTTCCCATTCGCTGGCGCAGTGATCGCGCCAAGCGCAGATCGTGCAGGCATCGCAAGGTTCGGGCCGCGAAACGGGAGCGCCCTCCCCTATGAAATCGAGATAGCGCCGCTCTGTCGCACGCAGCACATGGGCAAATTCGGCAAGGCGGAAGCTGTGCGTCTGCCCATCGCCGGTCGCGACATGCACGCGCCGCGGCAGGCGGCCCTGCACCGCCTCCATCATCCGCGCATAAAGTCCAAGCTGCACAATGTGCGATGCCTTCGGACTGCGCGCGAGCTTGGTATCGACAGGCTCGTACGACCACCCGCCAAGCGCCGACGGCTCCTCGACCCGGATCAGGAAGTCGGCATAGCCATGCCATGGCGCATCGAGGAACGCGGCCTGGAAGATCGATGTCGCTCCGCTTGCCATCGCCTCCCGCGTTGCGGCCGCGCGCTCCTCGAGCGAGCCCGAGGTATCGATCTCGACCAAGCCGCCCTTGGCTTGGAGGAACTTGCGGTAGGTGTCCTCGTGTTTCAGCCCGGCTTTCTGCGTCAGCTGGTTCATTTCGCCATCGGCGGCTTTTTCGGGCGCAGCATCGGGATTGGTCGCGCCGAGCAGGTACAATGCCGTCGCGTGGCCGCAGCCGAGAAACCGGACAAGATCGGAAGGCGCGTGAAGCAGCGCGCCATTGTGAATGTACAAGATTGCCCCCTGAAGTAATGACCTGCGTAGGCTATTTCATACAGCTACGTCAGATTCGGTCGTTGCCCCCTGCCCTGATGATGAGCGGCCACTTTACGGCGGCAGAAGGCAATGCAGCGCTTTCACCGGGCAAAGAGACAGCCCATCTGGCGGCGGTAGCGTGCCTCTCGGAAGGCCCAGTCGTCTGAAGCCATGCTGATGAGCACGATGAGGACGAGACCATGTTCTAATCGGCACCGTCGATATATCCGGCCTGGATCCACGACGGCAGAGTTTCTGTTCGCCAGAACAGCCTTCCCCGGCGATACTCGAGGCATCGCCTTGCTGGCGCGGCCAGGCGGCTGTTGTCGAAAACCTGCCCGACATGAGCGAGCATGACGGCCTGCCGGATCAGCGGTAGTGACCGATGATAGCGGCCGCGCACCTTGTTTTCAGGAACGGGGTGCCCGCCTTCTTGCACGCGTTCTGCGACGCGGGCGACGGAGAGGTCCGGATCGTTGACGCCGACATGCAGGACGAGCGTCATAAAGCCCGCTGCTCGCGCCTTGCTGATGAGATCGAGCTTGGATGGGTGGGAGAAGACCGTCTCAGCAACGAAACTTTGTCCCGAGACGATGTGTTGGTCGCGAAGCTCTGCTGCAATCTTCGCAGCAGCGTAGGCCGCCTTTTCGTCGAGATCCTGGAGTTCGTCGCGCTGGATGAGGTCGGCATTGATGAAAGGACCGGCGAACCGGCCTGCGATACGGGTTCGATAGAGAGTTGATTTACCTGACCCGTTCGGTCCTGCGATCAGGACCATGGTCGGTGCGCTCATGCAGGGGCTGCTTCGACCTTGGCTGCGTTGATGTCGCGCTGGTAAACGAGATTGCCGCTATCATCGAGCCCGACGCCGAGGCCACGTAGCTGCCGTTCGATATGGAATTCTATCTCCTCCGAACTGGGGTCTTTGGCGACGGCGGACAGAGCATCGAGCGCGCTGGCATCCTCGGACGACGAAATTTTCGCCTGCAGGATGCGCGCCACGATATCGTGCGACAGCAGGCTCTCGACCGCCTGACCGATACGGATATAGTGCGAGACCTGCCCCGCAAGCGTACGGCTGAACGCCTGGCTGCTCGCTTGCACTGTCTCGAACAACTCGTCCGCGATCTTGATGGACTTGGCCATGGCTCACATCTCCTTTGAACCAAAAGTAGCATGTTGCCACCTCTGGTTCAATATCGTCCGATCAGCGCGCAAGCCGGAACCGGGGCACCCCCGGCGCGAAGCATTTGAAAATTGTAGTCAAACAACGAGCTTCTTGCGGTGCCTTTCGATTGCCGAAACCACTTCACCTGGAAAGGATAGATGCCGGCTCTCCTGATCCCAGAGTTGATCGAAGTGCGCGACTGTTTCACGCGCTGTCGACACCACAAGGTGAGCAGGGAGACGCGCCTTGTCGGCTATTGCCGCCAATTCGGTGTAGGTGAACGAGTCCCATCGCCGTGACTGATGGAATTTGAGCGCAGAATTGTCCTCGGGGAGATACGCCACCGTCGACAGGAGATCGTAGGCGGGGGCCAGAATGGGCCGACGCCGATCCGGATAAGCCAGGGACCAGTTCTTGAGGTGCATGTCCCCATTTCCAATCAGCACGCAATATGTAAGGCGCCGGATGAACTCCACGACGCTGGTCTCATCGGTCTCGATGGCCAGGACGGCCAGAAGTTGGCGATAGCTCGCGTTTTCGTACTTCTCATTCGGGTACACGCCGAAAACCTGGGCGAAATCCTCGATGTGCACAGGTCCCTGCGGACCGCGGTCGAAACGCCTTATGGTGTAAGCGGACTGCCCATAGCGTTGTATCCCTTCCGGCAGACCTTCAATGGCCTCGATCGGCATCAGGTCGATCTCCGGCACGTCGATCCCCAGCTGCTTGGCGAGTGACATCGCCGCAAACTCGGCCTCCGGAGCATCGGGATGCCGTGCTGAGGGCAATTTCACGATCCAGTCGCCTCCCGTACCGCCTGCCGGTATCGCTAGTCCTCCGTTTTTACCCCGGGCGCGGATGCCCGAAAATTTCAGCTGAACTCCGGCCAGCGAGAACCGCATTGTCCGATCGTTCTGCTCAGCTACGCGCTCGTCGGAAATAGGACGGAATTCAGCCGCCACATTGTCGACAGGTAGAACCTTCACAGCACCGGGCAGATCTTCGCCGAGCTGCGTGAGAAGCGGAAACTCGCGGATTGCCTTCACCCCTGCCCGGCGTGCCAAGAAATCTCTCAAGGTCCCTTCGGGCAGTAAGTTGGAGAGGAAGGGTTCGATCTGCGTACGATAGGCACGTGGCGTATCGATCAGACCGCCCAGGGAATCCTTATACGACAGCGATAGGGTGGGTCGGGCGGGATCTGCGGCATAGTCACGGTCGAACGAGAAGATGCTGCCGTCACCATCCAGTGGGACCAGACTTCCTATGCGGATGTCATGAAGGAAAACATCGAGAGCAGCCGCATTGATCATGCGTCATCCTCGTCGAGCCTATATGCTGGGACCTGGCGTGCATTGATTGGAGATCTGGCCGACCGCAATACCCCCTCAAGGACCGCCAGAGCCGCTCGTGGCACCAGCGTTACCTCCAGGCCGAGTGCGCGGCTAAGCTCAGTCAAACTCGAGAGTTGAAGATCTACTCCTCCACTTTCGATTTTTGAAATGTGGCTCTGCGGTATGCCTACCCGGCTGCCCAGCTCCTTTTGCGTCAGGCCCTTTGCTTGCCGGGCAGCTCTTAAGCTTGTCGCAATCTCTTTGTTTCCCGCACTCATCGATCTATGGTGGCAGATAATTTGGATGTTGCATATGCTTATCTATATACGAAGCTCGTCGTATAGGTTTTAATATATATCAAACACGAGTAAGGCCTAAGTCCCCCACACGTGTGCTGGAAAGCGGCATGGCTGACGAAATTTCGATGAGTATATACGTGATTTAGATTCTGGCCGACCAGCCAATAAGGAACACTCGTTTGCCGACCGCACCTCACCCTGTCGCTAATGACACGCTCAGCGGCCAGGCTTAGCCCTTTTCCGCAAGGCTCTTCGCCACGACGCCCTCGAAGAATTGCTGCCACCGAAGCGCTAGCTTCAACCCGCGCCGCGATCAGATCAACATGTCGAACTTGACGTTGTCGGATTAGATAAGCCCCGGGATCATTCGGCGTCTAGCCCAGTCTCATCCGCTTCAATACTGATCAAGAAGAGCGCGCAGGGCTGTCTCGCTACTTCGCGCTCGCCACCGCCCTGGGTCAAGACGTTAGCTTGATCCCTTTGCGGCCGATTGCACCGATCTCAAGCAGAGGTTTGCCCGCATCGGAAAAGATCGTCTTGGACTTTCCTGACCTCTTGAGGGCATTGGCGGCCTTGGCAAGTGACCGGATGATCTCGGGGACTGGCTGACGCTCCCCCTTCCCTTCCCATAAATCAATAATGAATCCGCCAAAGGCGCATCGTTAATGGGGTTATATCTTAAGTTAGAGAGTTAAGAGCGGTTCGTTGGGCCAAAACACAAGAGACTCCGGCGAGTCGGACCCTGTGGATAGAATCCAATAACACGGTGTTACCAATCTGATAGCACGACCGGTAGATTCTAATAACACGCTAAAGCGGCTTTGATACCACGTTGGCTATTAGTGACGGTGTGGATAACCGAAGCCGTGAGTGTCCTCGTCGGCCATACCTATCTGGCGGCGGAGGCGGTTTTGAGGGCGTTAGCATACGTAGCAGCGGTTCCAACGGTGCGATGCATATTGAGGTATTGCGGCGCGGACGTGTTTTTAGGATGGCCATGTAATTTGGCCAAACGTGTTTTCAGGAATCTGGGTTTTGCCTTTTATCTCTGAGATCCAGGTTTAGGCACCAATTTTCTTCCCAGCCCCTCTTTCCCGCCAAATACTCTTAGGCGGAGCTGGCTCGAAACTTCTGATCCAACAGGATAACATTAGGCTTGCCTGCGCGGCAGCAGCGCGCTTTGGGATCGGGATCGGGCGACAGGTTACGGACGAAGTTGGGACAGACTTGGCTCTGCTCTCGACAAACAGGACCTTCCTTAATCCATTCCTAAAAACACGTTGAGATGGACGTGGAGACCGCCTTCCTAGCATTGCTAGCGTGCAGCTGCCCTCCCCCTGCCCCGTGCCACTACCAGTCTAGTACGCGGGCATGCTGCAGCTGTTCGTCAGTTTAGAGGGGCGGCCAACAATGCTCAAAGCGGTAGAGCAAACAGAAGGTCATGATCTCAACTCGTTGCGAGAGAGGTGATGCCGAGAGACCGGCGGGAAAGCTAATCTGCTGAGCCTAGACTTCGGCCCCCCGAACGCATCCTGCGGCTGACAAGGCTTCAAGGCTTGGGGGAGAATCCCCTCATTTAGACGAGCTCGGCCGACCTCGCGATTACAACTGCCCGAAACGGCCAATCAAACCGAATCCGCCATTTGCCCTGGAAACAAGATGAGAGATTAAGCGTCGATCGCCTTGAGCCAAAGCACATGGACCAAGACAGTGTCTTGGCCGGGCAGGGGCAAGAGTGAGTCTAAACTACAGAGAACGGCTCCGAAGCGAGGCAATCGGTCCTCCCGTCGTTCAAATGCCGGGCAGCTGGTATTTGTTGCGCTCGTGGTGCTTCTTCATGAACCCGTAGAAGCGCTTGGAATAGTTTCTCGGCAACTCGGCAGGGTTGGCACCGAGGAATGCGTCAAACGTCTTCATGAGAACGTCGAGATCCCAACCAGGGCATTCCGCCTGAATTGCCTCGTAGATTTCGCGGTCAAGGATGTCTTGCGCCCGACTGCCGCGCGGTGGCTGCGGTGCGCGTCTTGCAGCTTCGCCATAGACTTGGGCATGAGGGTTGGCCGGATTGGTGTCTTCGAACTTTAACCTAGTCGCAGTGCGCGTTAGAATCTGGCGTGTGAGATGTGGGTCGACAAACTCTTCATCCGAGCCGGAAGGGGCCGTGGACGCAGGATTTGCCGGAGAAGGCGTCGGCAAGGACGAAGCTGCACACAGGGGCGAGGGGCGGGGAAGGGGAGGGGTATCATTCGCCGGATGCCCTTCCAGGTACTTCCTCATGACCATTTTGAGCTTGGGGCGTGGTGTGTCGGCGCCGATCACTTCCAGATCAATCTCTGGAAGATTGTTCGCTCGCGCCAACTCGAGAATCTTATTCTTGAAGGAGGAGAGCGAACTTTCGCTACCACTCTTTTGGTGCAAGGTCTCAAAGCCAATCGCGAACCCTGAAGCGCCATTGCCACCTGCGTGCTTGCGACTTGCTCGATATAGCCATTTGCCTAGGCCGCTTGTGATTTCAAAATAAAGTGGCGAAATGGCAAGAACGTTCCGTTTGTCCATCACGCCTTCGAAGAACCACTTTGATAGCGTGATTTCCATACCAAGCGAGCGTTGCGTCTTCTCGTCGACCAGGTGCGTATAGCTGTCGATCCACGAGAACGTGGTCTCGCGCGTTTTGGAGTTGGCTCGAATGTTGGTCTTAATCGTGGTAGCCTGAAGGCGATCGAGTGCCGCAATCAGGCGCTCGTAAGCACGACCGCTGACCCCCCAGCAGATTCGCTTTAAGAGATTGCCGGGTTGGAGGCGGATAGTAGGCGAGAGGTCATTGTCACCCCGCTCGCGAAGCTCGTTCAGATGCGATGCGAGATATATCATGATGTCGGCGTCCCAAATCGTCGCCATACCGTATTCGGGGTTGGCGGATACGTGGACGTGAACGCTCTTGTCGGGACTGATATAATCGATCGGCTTGATGCGCTTCTTCTTAGCCAAGCTGAAGAAGGGGCGCTGCATGGTCTCCTGATAGTCGCGCAGCGAGATGTCGCTGAAGTCGGGCAGCGTGAAAAACATCTCGAACTGGACTTTCCGGCCGCCTGCGACGGCCGGTGACGCATCAGAAGTCACATTATAAACTCACTCATTCCAGACGCGTCCCACGCGTGGGACATTGGGGTTAAGTTACTGTAATACTTAAATAAAGCGCCATTCCACAGACTTGCTAAAGTGTGGGCCTTACCGGCCCGCCTTCTTTATCCTCGCATTCTCGATCAATGGACGGAGCGCATCGAGAATCTCATCCGTCGAAAGGTCATTTGGCGTCAGAGTCAAAGTGAGGCCCCGGCCTCGGTCCTGATCGACCTGGCCTATTCGGGCACCACCAGCCTCGATCATTATTTTCTGTGATCGGCCCCGACTAAATATACTCGTCGCCTTGACCAATCTGGCAACGACTTCGGCACCAGATATCGGTTCCTCATCGCCTGATTGCCGAAAGCTTTGCTCGCTTGCGATGTGGGCCGCAGCTTCCTCCATCTTCGCAAGATTCGCCGGATTGCGAATGAGGGGGAGCAGCTTGTCGCCATACCGGACATGGAGATCCATTGGCGAATTGAACGCGCTGACGATGGACTGTGGTATCTCAGTAAGGCCAATGTATCGAGCCAGATTGGACGTTGAGACTTTAAGCCTCTCAGCCATCTTTCGCTGGACGCCATCATAGTAGGCATTGACTGCAGCTTTGTAGTTGAGCCCGCGCTCTAAATCCGAAATGTCTTCGCGTTCGCGGTTTTCGATGTCGGCGAGCCGGAATGCCGCCTCGTCATCAATATCTTCGATAATCGCGACGAGTTCGATGTCGGGATAATGATTAGCGTTGAGCCAGCTGACCGCCCAGTGTCGCCGGGTACCAATAATTAGCTCGTAGGGGCGTTCCGCCTTCGGCGTCCGGCGAACCACCACCGGAATGCGGTTGCCGTTTTCCGCCTGAATGGAATCGATGAGGGTACGCAGGCGAACCTCAGACAACAGCGCATAGTCGCGTGCGTTGCCAGGCCAGATAGAGCATTCGGAAGGTTTGAGCCGAATGGAGGGCTTTTTCACCATACGGGCAGATTCGCCGAAGCCGTCGAGGCGCTTGCTGGTAAATGTCGTCCTCGGTTCGCCCCGGGGTGCGTCTTGAGGAACAGCAGTTGGCTCCGTGGGACCCGCCGCGAGAGCTTCCTCAATCATCGACCGCCGGCTCATGCTGCGGCACTCGCGAGAGCGTCAGATGAAGGTCCGGCGATGCTGGTGGATGGCCACTGTTGCCGCATCTGTTGGACGACCTCATTAAAGACGGCATCCAAATTCTCTCGACAGCGATTGTAGGTGGCATGCGAAGCGGACGGTTTGCTTTCGTAGACTGACCGGAACGCCTGTGTTGCGTTCTTTATTTCCTCAGACGCGAGGATGGGCTGACTGAGCAAATACATGCCGTATGTTGCTTGCATCATCTTCCACATATCGTTTTCGCCGGGCTTGTTGGGCGAAAAGGCGGAACACACTACTCGAATGAAGCCGTAGTCGACGGGGGTGTCGTTCGCTTCGAGCACCTCGATGTTTTCCGCGATTGTATTCATGAAGTGGATGGTCGAGAGATAGTCTAGCTGGCGTGCAGGGACGGGGACCAAGAGGCCGGTGGCCGCTGCCATGACATTGAGACCGAGAAAGCCCATTGCCGGCGGCGGATCAAGTAGGATGACGTCAAAGTCCTTTATGACGTTCTCGATGCCAATACGTAGCCGTTGAAGGCCTTCGCGAACGGCTTGTCCGCCTTCACGTAGCGTAGCAGTCAGGTCCCATTCGGCATCCTGGAGTCCAAGGCTAGACGGGATAACTTTGATCGTCGGCCATGCCGTATCGTGGATAGATGCCGGGAAATCGTCGAAATTACTACGAGGGGACAAGAAATTTCCGAGAGTCTTCTCCTCGTCAAGGAGCATTTCAGGCTTAATATCGAACATCGTGGTTGTCGATGCTTGCGGATCACAGTCAATCACAAGCACCTTGTAGCCGTGGAGCGCAAGGTAATCGGCGAAATGCTTGGTAATCGTCGATTTGCCGACGCCGCCTTTAAAGTTCTGGACGGCTATAACCACCGCGTCTTCGTGATCGGCTTTCCCGGGATGTATTCCCAAAGATTCGCGGATCTGAGTCAAATCCTCAAGCGTGTAGAAACGTCGGCCGTTGGCTAATTGTTTTGGGGCCGCCAGACGGCCTTCCTTCTCTGCCTTGGCCAGAGCTTCAGGCGTACGCCCGACCAGTTCGGCGGCGACACCCGGCCCGAATGTCATGTCGAGAACTTTCCGTTCCTCAGGATCAAATACGATTTTTTTGACCCGATCGCTCATCTCTTCGCATGAACGGGTAATTCCGCGCAACGTGTTTACGATGTACGACATCGGCACTTGGCTCCCTGTGAATCAGTTCCGATGACTCGGTTTGGATTTAGACAGCAGGAATGGGTCCGAAAGTCAAACCTGTGCTATTTGGGGTGTTGAAAAGCAAACGAGGAGCCAGACCAAACGTCGTCTGCCAACTTGGAAGATCTGCGAGCCCATACTAGCGATTGAACGCGCGTCCCGATGCCGATGTGCGAACGCTACAGACGGAGGCATCGGTGGCTTTAGGCGGTGCTGGTGGAATTGAGCGGGGCCGCTGGCATTAAATGGCGTATGATGAGATCGCCAATTGCGGCTGTGTTACTCATAATCGCGAAGCCGCTTTAAGACGCGTTTTGCTGACGTTTCCGGCTCTCAGCCTGCTACCCAGAAACAACCTCCAACCGACTGCGTCCCGGTGAAAGCTCCTCAACCAGAATCTTCACAGGAATACGCTCTTTCAATTCCTCGACATGGCTGATGACACCGACGCGGCGCCCGGTCGCGTGCAGGTTTTCAAGGACTGATAATGCTTGCCCCAAACTTGCCGGATCGAGCGAGCCAAAACCCTCGTCGATAAACAGGCTCTCGATCCGGACACCGCGTCCGCTACTCATTTCCGCAAGGCCCAGCGCAAGGGCGAGACTGACGAGGAAGCGTTCGCCGCCCGACAGATTGTGAAGGCCGCGAACCTGGCCTGCCAGATCGTGATCCACGACCTGGATCACCATATCGCCGCCGCCGCCGCGCTGCAGGGCATAGCGTGGCTTCAGATCGGACAATCGCGCATTGGCGGCGACAAGCAGACGGTCCAGCGTCAGCCCTTGTGCATAACGGCGGAAGCGGTTGCCGTTCGCATCCCCGATCAAGCTGCCCAGCTTGAGCCAGGGTTCAGCCTCTTTTTGCCAAGCGGCATGCCGGGCGCGCAGCGCTGCAGTGCGGCTGCGCAGACTATCGTCGCTGGCGATCCTGCCGTCGATTTCGCTTTTGCGTTCTTCCGCGGCACGACGCTCGGAATTGGCCTGCTGAAGGGCTTCGATCAGAGCATCCCCCAAGAGGGCAGGGCGGTCGCTTGCCTTGTGCAGAGCCAGATCGCCCCGGCGCCCTTGCAGCGCAGCCTGCGCGCCGGTGACCGCATCCGAAAGGGCCTGAAGCGCTAGCTCCTCCGCTTCCCGGTCGCCTTCGTTCGCACCGGCAGATTCAATCTCTGTGGCGGTCAGCTCACTGCGTGCCAACGCAGCGGAGAAGTCGGTGGATTGCTGCTCGGCACTATTGCTGAGCCGGGCGGCTTCGTCACGAGTGACCTCCACTGCCGACTTGGCCGAGGCCTGTGCCGTTTGCACCTCGCCCAGCTTCTGACGAGCCGTATCCCGATCATTAGTAGCGGCGGATACGCGATTTTGCAGATCGCTTTCCACCTCGACAACCGCTTTGCCCGAAAGCAAAGGTGCGCGCTCCTCCTCAAGCGCCCGCTTGTCCGCACTGACGCTGTCGCCTTCGCCTTTCTGACTGTCCTGCCGCGTGCGCGCCACGTTCAGTGCAGTCTGCGTCTCTTCGCGCGCTGCACGAAGGCGGGGGAGGGCGCTCGCGGCGCTCTCGTGCGCAGCCTGAGCGTCATTCCATGCTGAAATCTGGCCTTCCAGCCAGCTTTGCGCATCGCCCAGTTGTTGCCAGCCTGCTTCCATGCCGGGCAGGATGTTCAACCTTCGATCCAAGTCTTCATCAATGCGCGCGAGCGCTGCCCTGTTCTGCGTTTCGCGCCCTGTCAGCGTAATGACGCGAGCACTAATGGCCTGAAGGGTCCTTTCCGCGTCCTCGGCGACGGCACGGGCCGTTTCCAGCGCGGCCAATGCGGCTTGCTCCTTGCTGCGCGTCTGCTCCACGGCCTGCTGCAATCGCCTACCATTTGCCAATTGCTCCGAGACATTCTTTGTCTGGGATGCAACCAGCGCGTGCAAGTCGTCGTGCTCAGGCTCGATTCCGCAAGCGAGCGTGGCGTTGGCCAGCTGTTCCCATGCCTCGTCGCGCGCCTTGCCGAGCCTGGCAAGCCGTTCGCCATATTGCGTCACATCGGTCGCCAGCTGCGCGGCCTGGCTCTCGAAAGCGGTGATTTCGCTTTCGAGCGCGGCGTCGCGCCGTTCCATGTTCTTGAGTTTTGCCTCCAGTGCGTCGGCATGGCCGATGGCTTCGGATACGGGCGCATTTAAGAGTGCGGTCAGCGTAGCGGCTTCATGTTCGCTCGATCCGCATACAGGGCAAGGCTCTCCGGGTACCAGCGTATCGCGCAAATGCGCCGCAGCCGCATCGCCTGCCAACGACACTCGGTCCGCGGTGGTGCGCGCACCCCGGGCCTCTGCTGTGAGCGCTGGGATGCGTTCTGCGAATATGGTCCTTTCATCGCGCGTATCGGCCAGTTTCTGCGCGGTTTGTTTCTGCCGGTTGCGGCGTTCGTCCAGCGCCTGACTGGCCTCGGACAGCTGGTTTGCAGCACTCTCCACCCCCCGAATGGCGGCGGGAATGATCGAGAGGCGCCGATCCCGCTCGCGCAGCTCCTCAAGATGCTGTTCATTCGGTGCTGCCGCTTCAGCGTCTGCCAGCGCATGGCGGTCCGCAGCCAGCGCCTCTTGCGCCGCGCTCCGTGCCTCGGCGGCCTGCTTCGCACGCGTCTCATTCTGCTCAAGTTCGCTGCGCGCGTTGGCAAGTTCGGACCCGCTGCGCGCCAGCTGCTCCGTCAATTCGCGATGTTCTGCCAGATCCGCCCGGATTGCATCGCCTTCTCGCGCCAGACTGCGCAGCGCTTCGTGCTCGGTGATCCACTGAGTGCGGTTAGCCAGTTCGGCTTCGCAGTCCGCGAAAGCTGTATCGGCCGCGGCGAAATTCTCCTCCGCGTCCTCCAGATCCTTGGCCAGCGCGCGGCTGCGTTCATCGCTCTCGACTACGCGGCGGGTGAGATCGGCGATCCGCTCGTCCAGCGTCCGCGCCTTGGCGATTTCCGGTCGGAGGGCGTCGACTTCAATTTGTACCTGCGCCAGAGCGGTCGTCGCCGTGTCTTCAGCTGTGACCGCAGTTTCCAGGGCAAGCGATTGTTTCGCAAGCCTCGCCTCTGCAATTCCGATCCGCTCCTTCGCCTCTCGCGCTTGGAGCGCCGCCTGCTGCATGGCGCGCCAAGATGGCACCAGCTGGGCTGCGCGCTTCGCTGCCGCTAAGGCGACCCGTCGCGGTTCAGCCTCGTCCTGCGCCTCTTGCGCGGCCGCTACGGCCTGCTCGGCATCCCGCACGGCGCCAGCCAGCTGCGTGCCGGTCTGATCCCAGCGCTGGGCTTCCTGCAAAGTCTCCAGCGCCTGTTGCGCGGTCGATAGTGCTTCGGCGGCCTCGGCGGCGCCGGCTTCGAGCTCGGCGCGTTCCACATCGTTTAGCCCGTCGAGCGCGCGGATCTGCTCGAGGATGCCGCGCTCCTCCAGCTTCAACTCACTGGCCTTCTGGCCCGCGAGCCGCCCCAGGCGGCTGTAGATGTCGGTACCGGTGAGTGTTTCCAGCAGTTCGGCCCGCTCGGAATCATTGGCGTTGAGGAATTTCTCGAACTCGCCTTGCGCCAGCACGACAGCGCGCCCGAACTGGTCGGGGGTAAGTCCGATCAACTTCTCGATCTTGTCCTTGATTATCGTGAGCTTGTCAGGACCGCCTTCGCCGCTCTCGAGATTGATGAGCGAGCGCTCGCGCTGCTTCAGCGTCCCCGTGCGGGCGCGTTCCACCGACCAGCGCGCCCGCCAGCGCGTTCCGCGCACTTCGAAGTCAGCCTCGGCAAAACAGGAATCGGCGCCGTGCCGCATGATGGCGCGCACGTCATTGGCCGACAGCTCGTCGCCCGTGCCGGTAATCTTCGAACCCGAACTGGTCGGCCCAAGCCGGGCCATCGTGTCAAACAGCGCCAGACCCATCGCATCGAGCAGCGTCGACTTTCCTGCACCGGTCGGGCCCGTGATGGCAAAGATCCCGGCGCTTTCCAGCGGCTCGGCGGTAAAATCGATGTCGAAGGGGGCTTCAAGGCTGGCGAGATTCTCGCCGCGGATGGCCAATATACGCATCAGGCGTCCTCCTGCCGGGCCGCATCGACCAGTTCGGCAAAGGCAGACAGAAGCTCAGCGCCGGGATCGCCATGCCCCTGGCCGCGGTAGAGGGCAGAGAAGATCTCGGCGGGTTCCAACTCCTCGATCTGCTTGCCGTCCCACGGGGAGGGTTCCGCAGACTGATGGACCGATTGCCGCACGATCCGCGTCAGCCGTACAGGCAGGTCGCGGATGGCCTGGTGAATCTCATGCTGCAGGAACGGCTGCGGCCCATCGGTCGCGACGGTGATTTCGAGGAACGGCCAGAACTCGCGCGGCGTATCGGGATCGAGCTTAGCCGAAAGTGCGTGAAGCTCTTCCAGCACTTCGCTTAGCGGGGCGCTACCGCGATCCGGAACGGCGATGAACGGGGCAGGGCGGGGGATCGGCTCAAGCTCTACTTCTGCTGCACCTTCTGCGATGCGCACCACGGCGATGGAGTGGCGATATTCGCGCTCGGTTGCAGAAAAGGGGAAGGGCGAACCCGAATAGCGGATAGGGCAGGGGCCCTTGATCTGCTGCGGGCGGTGCAAGTGCCCGAGCGCGACATAGGCGCAGCGACCATCGAACAGGCTCGATGCCTGCGCTTCCTCTCCGCCAACCAGAATATTGCGTTCCGATCGTTCGGAAATCTCGCCGCCGGCGACGTGTAAATGACCCATGACGATCAGCGGTAGACCGTCAGCGCGGCGGCAGCCCTCTTCGATGATGGCGGAATAGAGCCCGGACAGGCCCGCCGCGCCATAATCGCCGGGGCGGCAGAACGGCACGGCTGCCACAAGGGCAGAAGGGTCTCCGTTTGAGCCTGCTATCTGCGCGAAAAGGCGGTCGTGATCCACTTCGCCATCGCGGCGCGGCAGATTGCCGACAAGGTGGAGGCGCTGGCTGTCCACAAGCGCGCCGGGCAGGTCGACGCGGGCCGCACTGTCGTGATTTCCGCCGGTGATGACAATCTGCAGATCTGGCATCCGTGCCATCGCATCGCGCAGGAAGCGGAACAGGCGCTGGATCGCCGCGGTGGGCGGATTGGCCACGTCATAGATATCGCCTGCGATCAGCAGGCAATCGGCGCCCAACGCCTCGAGCCGGTCGAGCAGCCAGGCAAGAAACGCGTCATGCTCCGCTTCGCGCGGATGGGCGTGGAGTTCGTGGCCGAGGTGCCAGTCTGAAGTGTGAACGATCGTTAGCGGTGTGGTCATTCCTGTCCTTTCGCCGCTCCGTGTAGGATTGCAAAACGACAAAACCGGTCATGCCCGCCGCTATGATGAATTTTCCACGAACTTATGCGGTAACGAGAGCATGTTCCCCCTTAAGCTGCGGAAATTTGGGCCTACCCCTTGGGATGTGCTGGAAATCGTACGCCTTTTGGCGCAATTTCCGGTCGCAAGGGGGAGTTGGAATTGCCGCAGACCTATCCGGCGGGACACCCGCTGCACGCCGCTAGTCTCAAGACAAAGCAGCGCGAACTCCGCGCCGGTTTTGCCGAGCCGTTGACGCTTCGCGTCCATCGCGCGCTTAGTTGGCTTCTGCGGGCCGAAAATGAAAACGACGATCAGGACGTACGCTTCATCTTGCTATGGATCGGCTTCAATGCTGCCTATGCAGGCAATCTCGACGAGGCGCGCGAGCGCGACCATCTGCGCAACTTCTTCGAGACGATGGTGAAGCTCGATGGACAGAGCCGCATCTACAACATGGTGTGGCAGCGTTTCAGCCAGGAAATCCGCGTGCTGCTGGACAATAAGTACGTGTTCGCGCCGTTCTGGTCTTATCACAACGGTGCCGATGAGCATGCCGATTGGGCGGAGAAATTGGACCGTGCCTACCATAATAGTCGACATGCGCTGGAGGCGCAGGACACGCCGCGGATTCTCTCCATCGTGTTCGACCGGCTTTATGTCCTTCGCAACCAGCTGGTGCACGGCGGGGCGACGTGGAACAGCAGTGTCAACCGCGATCAGGTCCGCGATGGTGCGGCGATTCTAAGCTGCTTGCTGCCGGTGTTCATTGATTTGATGATGGACAACCCGGACGAGGAATGGGCGATGCCGCACTATCCGGTAGTAGAGTAAGAAGAGGGCTCGGCAGTGACCCAAATCTTACGGGATAGGCTCGCCCGCATGGCGCGCTTCGCGGACATTTTTCGCCGCAACGATTTCCAGTTTGGTGAGGAGAGCGAAGCTGCCTTCTCGGAGGACGGTGTGTCGATGATGTCGGCGAGCGATCTGACTCCGCATGCGATGGCATTCGTACAAATTTGCTATGACGATGATTGGATCCGGTCTGATATCGACTGGCCGGAATGGATGGATGGTGACGAGGCTGAAACCCTTCTCGGCAACCCGGCCTCGATCGCGAATTCATCAATAAATCAGCTGGAGCACATTCTGACGGCGTTGGTTCGCTGCGACCGGTTCAACGATGGCACGCTGGAGAGTGCCTTTCGGCGAGGCATACTGGCCGCGGTGGTTGTGCGTTGCGCCGAACTGGCAGTCGAGCAGAGCTGAGGCCAAAGCTCATCTTGCCAAATATTGCCAAACCGCTCATATTCCGCACTAATGGGAACGATGAACATCTCTCTACCCGATCAGCTGCGTGACTGGGTCGATGGTCAGGTCCAGGCGCGTGGCTATGGCAACACCAGCGAATATGTCCGCGAGCTGATCCGCCGCGACCGCGAACGCGAACGGCTGCGCGGGTTGCTGCTCGATGGTGCGCAGTCGCCGATTGGGCCGGTCGCAGACGAAGCTTTCTTCGACGGCTTGCGCGCCCGCGCATCCTGACGAATGGCCACGCGTCGCGTCGTCCTGCGCGAAGCGGCGCGCGGCGATCTGGAACAGGCAACCGACTGGCTGATGAGTGAATCAGGGCGCAATACAGCGGTCGCTTTCATCGATGCTGTGCAGGCCGCGATGCGCCGGATTATAGAACGTCCCGGAACCGGCTCTCCGCGGTGGTCGCATGAGCTGAACCTGCCCGGTCTGCGATCCATGCGGGTCAAGGGGCATGACTGGATGGTCTTCTACATCACCCGTCACGACCATATCGATGTATGGCGAGTGCTGCATGGCGCGCGCGATATCGGCGGCGTCTTGGGCGATCCGAGTGAGGGTGCGGAGCACTGATCGATCCACTGAATCAGTTGGTCCGCACTGATTCAGAATTCCCGTTGGCCAAGCCCGCTGCCACTCGGCACCATCGCCCGCATGGACCTGTGGGAGGACATCACCATTTATTGGGAAGCGCGTGATCCGGCGCGAAACATGACGCGGTTCTACCGTGTGTCCGTGTCGACCGACCTGTTCGGCGTAGCTATTGTAGAGCGTGCGTGGGGTCGCTGCGGATCACGGCCCCGCAATATGCGGCAATCGTTTTCTTCGCGTGCCGATGCAGAGGCGGCAATGCGGCAGGTCTATGCTCGAAGGGCAAGCGCACGGCAGCGGATCGGCACCGATTACAAAATGGTGGCGTGAAGCGCCGAAAGTGAACTACGACCGGTTCTGCCGTCAGTCTGCGTCAAACCCGACCTATGACGAATCGACATGCCTTGGACTGCGCTTCCCACGATCTCGAAAAGGCGGAGCTGGACATCCTGCTCTTAACGATCGCCGAGACGATTGAACGGATGGGGACATACCAGCGCCATGTCGTGGGCAAATCCCTCCTGTGCGAATTGTCGGACAGGTTCGGAATCGATGCAGGCTGGCTTGGCCTGCATGATCGGCACAAGACCAGCGCCAGGGCGGCGCAGATTCTCCAGCTTGTCCCCGCGATTATTCGCGCGCGGAAGCTCCGGCGCAGGTCCAATGCGCTGGACAAACGGATGGATTGGTTGGGGCGGGCCTTCGGGCTCGACCGGGTCGAACGGGATGGGCTGAATATTCTGGCCAGGTTAGAGCTGTTTCCCGAATGGCGCTCGCTCGTCGAATCCATCATTCGGTCGGGTCATCTTACCCTTGATTTGCTGGCGAAGATGACGGGGCATGGCAAGGGCGTCCTTGACCAAAGATTCCACGCAGGGTCGCGTTTGGTTCGGGCTGGTCTGATCCACAGCGATGCCGATGGCGACATCCGTGTCGGCCAATTTCTTGCCAGGCTCACGCGCATGAGGCTGTCGCGGCCCGAGGCGTTGACCGAAAGGTTGATGCCTGAAGCAGGGCCGTCGCGATTGGGCCATCACGACTTCGCGCACCTTGGGCGTGAGGCGGAGTTGGCTCTTTCCCTTGTCGCAGCGCGCAAGGGAGCGTCGATCCTGCTTTATGGCCCGCCCGGAACCGGCAAGACCGAATTCGCGCTGCATATTGTTCGATCCGCAGGGCTCATACCCGTAATGGCCGGCATGACAGATGAACACGGTGACGAACCCAATCGCAGGGACCGTATAGCTCATGTTACGCTTCTGCGCGAGCTGACCCGGGGGCAGGAGAGTCATGCGATCATCGCGGACGAGGCCGACGATATCCTGCATTATGACTGGAGCAGCGATTCGCGGAACAGCTTTTCCAAGGCTTGGCTCAACGCCTTTGTCGATGCCCCCGGACCGCCGACGATCTGGATCGTCAACGATGTCAGTTCGCTTGCCGAAACGACGGTACGGCGGATGGATCATGCCGTGCGCTTCGATTTGCCTCCCGCCGCCGTTCGTCGCCGCATAGTAGGGCGCCATGCTCGTATTGCGGGACTGGCTTTGACCGGCGTGCAAACATCCGCGCTCGCCGCGCTTCCCGCTTCGCCGGCGGTGCTAGAAACGGCGGTATCAGGGGCCGCAACGATCGGCGGTGGCATTGAGGATGCGCAGCTTATTGGCAGCGGACTGGTCGAGGCGTTGACGGGCAGTCCGCCGCCGCCGTTTTCGCTGCCTGCGGCTTATGATCCGGAACTCGCCCGCGCGGATCGCGACCTAACTGATCTGGCCAGGCGTCTCGCCAGTTCTGCTGACAGGAGCTGGAGCTTGCTGTTCCACGGCGCTTCGGGCACCGGGAAAAGCGCCTTTGCGCATTATGTGGCCAGTGCAATGGGCCTGGATATCCAGGTCGAACGGGGTTCCGACCTGCTCGATTCCTATGTCGGCGGGACCGAGCGGTTGATCGCCGCCGCCTTTCACCGGGCCGCCCGTCAAAAAGCGGTGTTGCTGATCGATGAGGCGGATGACTTTCTTTCGGACCGCCGCGGCGCGGTGCGAAGCTGGGAACGAACGATGGTATCCGAAATGCTGCGGCAGATGGAGGCGCTGCGCGCCCCTTTCATCGCCACTTCCAATCTTGCCGACCGGCTCGACCCTGCCACGCAGCGCAGGTTCACCCTGCAAGCCGAGTTTAAAGTGTTGGACGAGGGTCGGGCCAATACACAGTTTCGTAGATGGTTCGGCATCGATTCACCCAGCGCGATGCCGCTCGTGGGCCTTACGCCCGGTGATTTCGCGCAGGTTTCGCGCCGCGCCAGATTGCTTGGAGAGAATGGGGCGGACCGATTGGCGCGATGGTTGCTAAACGAGGCGCGCGCACGCGGCGCTGTCAGACAGCCGCTTGGATTTCGCGCATGACGCGGTATTGCGGCGTGATGGGGCGCAATGAATATACCGCTGTCGCTGCCTTGCCGCGCAGCTGCGATCTGGATCACGTTCGCCGTTGGATGGCGTTGCACCCGAACGGGTATCGTCAGGCGATAAACAAGATCGGCAATGCACCGACGCTTGCAAAGCGGCCCGCCGAAGAGCTGGGCGATGCGAGACGATGGTTCGGCATAACGGACAGAATTCATCCTTTTGCCTGCGAGACACCGCAATGGCTTAGCCTGACCGAAACGCAAGTCATGGCAGGCATCAAACATTATTTGAACATGGGGCCACCAGCCAGAACGATTACCTTCATGAAGGCTGCGGCACCGTGGATGGCGTGGCCCGCTATGCTATCGCAGATCGAGATCTTGACCGAGGTTCCGACCGGCAAAGGCGGGCGGATCGATCTCTTGGTGATGGGGGTTTCCGACGGGTGCGCCTGGGGGCTCGCGGTCGAAGCCAAGTTTGGTGCAAGCCTCGCTCACAACCCGCTTTCCCATTATAGAAAATGTGCTTCTAAAAGCCTTGGCAGGAAAGCGATCGGGGCCGGTTTTGCCAATAGTACCAGGCTCGCACTGATCGTTGCCGCGCCAAAAAAGCAATCGATCATCAAAAGCCGTCTCACTTGGAACAAGGATTGGCGTTTCATGGCGTGGAGCTCGTTGCTTGCTCGTTTCGAGCGCCTTTTGGACCAGACCGACAACGACGCCGAGTTCGCGCATTTTCGAAAACAGATATGGGATTGCCTGTGACCGAGCCTTTTACCGTACCGGAAACCGTCAGCACTTGTTTCTCCGACAAGGCCCTGACCGCTGCCGTCGAGGAAATCCTCGCCGACAGGAAATTCCCTGCCGCGATCGAGTGGGATGAGGTCGAGTCATTTCTCAAGGCACGTGCTTCGGCAGAAGCGGTCCGCTGGGATTATTCGCTCGCGCTCTATCGATTTTTCGAGGCGGTGTGGGGAGATCGCGCGGACTGGATACGCGATCCGGTGGATATGACAGTATCGGACACGGGCTTCGCGGCTGCAGAGCTTTGGGACGATGGGGAGATTAGCGTAAGATATACAGACGGCGACAGGTCGATCTATCTGCTGGCCGGTTTTGATTCAGGAGAGACCTGGATCGGCATTTGTCCGATAAACAAAAACGGTAAGGCGTACGAGGATTGGACGGTTGACGGTTTCGCCTGGGACGAGGACGAAGAATATTTCATGCGCAGTTGGAAGCCGAGTGTCGCCGTCGACGACCAGCTGGCCATCCACGTCAAGGACGCCGCTGATAGAGCTTTCGAAATAGTGACAGGTCTCTACAGCTCGTATTAAACCCGCCGGTCGAACACACTAACCCCGCCTTGTAGTGCATAAAGCCGTGCCGGACGCCGAACCCCATCGTCCTGCCGCGTTTCACCTGTGTCTTCCAGAAAGGCGCGCTCCAACACCTTCCGGCGGAAGGCGTCGGTCTTGTCTTGCTGGGGTGGGGCGATCTGGCAGGCTCGCTCCACCCCAGCAGCTTTGGAACGTATCCATCCGGCGGGGACCGCCTTGTCTGGGTAGGTATTGAGCGCTCTTTAGCGTGCTCTTGTGAGCGCGCTTATGGAGTGGTCGATGGGTCAGGTGACGGTGTTTTCGGGGCCAGAGCGGCGCCGACGTTGGAGCGAGGAAGAGCGGCTGCGGATACTTTCCGATGCTTTCGCGCCGGGCGCCTGCGTTGCCGAGGTGTGCCGACGTCACGATATTTCTTCGGCGCTGATCTACACCTGGCGGCGCAAGCTGCGCGAGGCAGGCGAACGGGCAAGCAGCTTATCCGAGGCGTTGCCGGCGCCGGTGTTTGCCGAAGCGGTGGTGGATGAGGACGCAGCGGCGACCAGCACGGTCGAGCACCCCGTGATGATCATTGATCTGCCGCGCGGCAAGCGGCTGAGCATTTATCCTGCGGCATCACCGGCGCTGGTTGCTGCCGCATTGAAGGCTCTGCGATGATCCCTCCGAGCGCGCGGGTGTGGATCGCGCTGGGCCACACGGACATGCGGAAGGGCATGCAGGGCCTGGCCCTGCTGGTGCAGCAGGGTCTCAAGCGTAATCCTCATAGCGGCGATCTGTTCGTGTTTCGCGGCCGCGCGGGATCGCTGATCAAGATCATCTGGCACGACGGGATCGGCATGTCGCTCTATGCCAAGCGGCTCGAGAAGGGCCGCTTCGTGTGGCCCGCCGCCAAGGAGGGAACGGTGTCGCTGACCCCTTCGCAGTTGGCCTGCCTGCTGGAGGGGATCGACTGGCGCAACCCGCAGTATACGTGGCGCCCGGCGAGCGCAGGATAATCGTCAGAAGGTGGTGTTTTGCCCTTGCGGCAGAGGGTGGAACATGATTCCATCCCTTCCATGGAAGCCGCCATTTCGCCCCTTCCGGACGATGTCGAAGCGCTCAAGGCGCTGGTGGCGACGATGGCCCGCAGAGCCGAGGAGGCCGAGCAGCACGCCGCCACTGTCGCAGCCGAACTGGCCAACGCCCATGCCCACCAGAGCGCCATCGAAGCGGTGATCGCCCACCTCAAGCTGCAGATCGCCAAGCTCAGGCGCGAGCAGTATGGCCCCAGCGCCGAGCGCAGCCGCCGCTTGCTTGATCAGATGGAGCTGCAGCTCGAAGAGCTCGAAGCCGACGCCGCCGAGGACGATCTGATCGCCGAGGAAGCGGCAGCCAAGACCACCACGGTCACCGCGTTCGAACGCAAGCGGCCCACAAGAAAGCCGTTCCCCGATCACCTGCCGCGCGAGCGCGTCGTGGTGCCCGCCCCATGTTCCTGCCCGGCCTGCGGCGGGGATCGGCTCTCCAAGCTCGGCGAAGACGTCACCGAGACGCTCGAGGTGATCCCGCGCTCGTGGAAGGTGATCCAGACGGTGCGCGAGAAGTTCTCGTGCCGGGACTGCGAGAAGATCGCGCAGGCCCCGGCGCCGTTCCACGTGGTCCCGCGCGGATGGGCGGGCCCCAGCTTCCTCGCCATGCTGCTGTTCGAGAAGTTCGGGCAGCACCAACCGCTCAACCGGCAGGCCGAGCGCTTTGCCCGCGAAGGCGTGCCGCTCAGCGTCTCGACGCTGGCTGATCAGGTCGGCGCAGCTGCCCATGCGCTGATGCCGCTCTACAAGCTGATTGAAGCGCACGTCCTTGCTTCGGACCGCATCCATGGTGACGATACCACCGTGCCGGTCATGGCCAGGGGCAAGACCGATACGGCTCGATTATGGGTTTACGTTCGCGATGATCGCCCGTTCGCCGGATCTGATCCACCAGCTGCCCTGTTCCATTACTCGCGCGATCGGCGCGGCGAGCACCCGCAGACCCATCTCGCGGCATGGTCCGGTATCCTGCAGGCCGATGCCTATGGCGGCTACAACGAGCTCTATCGCGAAGGCCGTGATCCCGGTCCCGTGCTGGAAGCTGGATGCTTTGCCCATGCGCGCCGCAAGTTCTTCGAGCTGGCCGATGTCGTAAGCTCAGCCCGCAAGAAGAGCCGTGGCCAGCGCAGCAGCATGACCTATCCGATCGCGCTGGAAGCCGTGCAGCGCCTCGACGCCCTGTTCGATATCGAGCGGGGCATCAATGGCACGGCTCCGGCCGAGCGGATTGCCGTTCGCCAGGAACTCAGCGCACCGCTGATGTCCGAGCTCCACACCTGGCTCACCGCGCAGGTGGCCAAGCTGTCGCGCGGCCATGATCTGACCAAGGCCTGCCTCTACATGCTGAAGCGCTGGGACGCGTTCACCCGCTTCCTTGACGACGGCAGGATCTGCCTCACCAACAATGCTGCCGAACGCGCGTTGCGCTGCATCCCGCTCGGCCGCAAGGCATGGCTGTTCTGCGGGTCCGACCGCGGCGGGCAACGCGCCGCCATCATCTACACGCTGATCCAGACCGCCAAGCTCAATGACGTCGATCCGCAGGCCTGGCTCGCCGATGTCCTCGCCCGCATTGCCGATCACCCCGCCACCAGGCTCGACGAGCTTCTGCCATGGAACTGGGCGCCGCTCCCCGACGCAATCGCCGCGTAACTTCGGCTACGCCTCGGCCGGCGTCACACCGCGGCCTTCACCGGATGGATACTTTGGAACATCGTGTTGGCGAACCAACTTCTTTCCGGAAGAGAACATACGATCCCCGTCACGAAAGCTGATCCCGCGCCCACAATAAGACAATTGGCTAGGCGAAAAGCGCGAGGATGGTCCCCGCACTTCCCAGCAGCGCACCGCCCATTGCCACGAACATTATAGCTGCCAGGAACCACGCCCGATCCTCGGCAAGTGGGGCCGCTGTCGTCAGGCGGCGCCAGAAGCTATTGCCATCATCGATCTTGTCCATCGTGTTGGCCGCCTTCGCTAGCACGTGCTCGGTGTATCGGGCGGATGATTCCAGCTGCTGAACACGCGTGATGGTCGCCTCGATGCCGGCCGCCATGACGGGCATGAGGTCATGCAACTGCTTGAACGAATTCTGCATATCGCGAGCAAGCGCTTGGATGTGCGCATCTCTATTCGTTATCACGAGAAAGTGAATATGGAGTGCGCATAGGCAGAGATATGAATCGTCGATTCCCGTCTCGACCAGGCGCGACATCAGCTGGTGTTCCAGTTCGTTCGGTCGCCGGTCAAAAAGGCTCCTCCACAGAATCGAGATATTATCCACGGCAGTACTCCTCGAGTTGCAGACGGAACGCGCGCAATTCGGAATTGAGCATGAGCTTGCTTCCCGGCTGCGCTGACGTGGCGATCGCTTCGCTGAGCGTAGAATGCCTCTGAAAGAAAGTTGATTTGATGTCGCCGCTGAGGCGAGGTAGCGTGACAAACATGCTCGATTTTTGCATGGCTCCCGTCGGCTTGGTCACGATCAGGGGCACAGGCAAGCCGGCCCGCGCGAGATGCTGTACAATGCGAGGGTCTTCTTCGTTTTCATCAGCCACGTAGATGATGTAAACGGGGCGGGCGAGAGTTGCTTCGAGCTTCCGGTAGATTTCATCTACCCGGTGCAAAAGGCCCGGTTCGAACTCGATGATGGTCAGTTCATCAAGGCGATTAATCCTGATATCGAGGATCTCCGCGATCACCATGTCGGTTGTATTTTGAATGTGGAACCTGGCCCCTTTATGCGCACGGTGCGCGTAACCAGTCATGCCTGCGCACTCGATGAAGGTGCCCTTTCGTTCCGCCCCGGCAAGACAGAATATCGTCGATGATAATGTGCTCGCGCCAACTCCGCCCCTACTTCTGCAGACAAGAATGGTTGCAGACTGCTCCGAGCCTGAGAAGGTCAGTGGGTGCGAGAGTGTTCTCTCCGTTTCCGCAGCAATATGCTGCTGGATCGGGTTGAGCGGCGTCAATGCGTTCATTAGAAGAGGTCCTCTTGTTCGATATCTGATTGTTCGTTTTCTCCGCTAAGCGGCGGAAGAATTTCTTGCTCATTCGAGCCTCGCGCCGAGGACGCGGATTGGCCATGAGGCCAGACGTTCGAACCGGCGTCCGTCGGCTTTTCATTCGCGCTCGAGGGCGCTTCCGATCTCCTTTCTTCGAAAGTCAGATCTTCCGGTACGCTGCTTTTCGACGGCTGCGTGTCTGGCGTTTCAGCCCCTTCTGCAACAGCGTCGGGGGGTACGGATTGTGACGGTCTGATCTTCGGTTTTGATTTCTTGGCTCGGGCCTTGGGCTTGTCGTCCGGCGATAGGGTTGTCGCATCGGACGGACCTCGAGCAATTCCTTCAATCTCAGCGAATACCGCCACCTCCTCTGCCGCGATTTCGGCGATCAACCGGCATTTCCAGTCGTCCACCATCGCGATCCAGGCCTTGTTCTGCGCCTTTTGCAATCGGCGCTCGGCGGCTCGCTTGGAAGCTTTCGTCGAAGTGGACATGAGGTCGGGGTGCTTCTTAGCCTGCCTCGCCTGATAGGCCTCACATGCGGCTTCTTTGGTGTTGCGCTGCTGGAGAGCCTTTGTCTCAAGCTCGTTGTAGCGTTGCCGATATTCAGCCTTCTCGAGCTCGTACTCGGTGACGCGAGCGAGCAAGCACCGTGCGATTTCATCTAGTTTCGGTTTCATCATGCAGTGGTTATAGGATGAAATCTCGCGATCACCAAATACCGTTCGAAATTTTTTTGCGACGCGAGATCAGTCGACTCCGACACCGAGAAAAGGATCGCTACGGCGCCCTTATATTGCGAACCAAAGCGAGATCTTCGTTCGGAATGATGGGTGAAAGTTTTGAACGAAAATTCCTCTATCGTTCGTGAAGCAGATCTAATCTCTGACGAACCAGAATCCTATTTCGGTTCCGGATTGCTACTTACGAATGCAGAAAATGATTTTGTTCGGATTGCTCCCGATTAGGCGCAATACCTCAGGAAGAGGCGCAGCTTCGCAGCACCCCTCCCTGTTGCGTCCTTCGCCACTTCGGCTTCGGATAAGGCTCGCGGCGCTCGCACGTCGACCTCTCGGCCTCCTTCGTTGGGCGGGCTAAAGCCCTCGGGGCGGCGCCTGGCGGTGCCTTGGGGTTTGATTTTTCGAACGCGACGCGCTCCATCTTTTATTCGACTGCACGAACCGATCGCCGCGGCATCTCGCTCTCGCTGCCGGCATCCACTCGCAATCAAATCTGGCTTGCTCAAAAACTCGATCACAACGTGTCATAGCTGAGTTATAGGTCTGCTTGTCGATTTGCGTTCTCGCATCCTACAACCACTCACATGGCAAACCGATACCAAGATCGCGAACTCGACGCTGCGCGCGAGAGTCTAAAATCACTGAACGACAAGAGCGAACGCTTGCGGACGAAGGGGGGAAACCTTGACCGCGACGGAGAGCCCCGCTTGACCGCAACGCGTGAAAGTTCATCCTTCACACCATTGTCGTCCGATCCTTCAGCCGCGGCGCGCAAAAGCTTGCGAGGCGCTGATGGTCTGGACATGCCTCCACGGACAGCGTTCGCGCTCGGCGATCGCCATATCACTGGCGCCGTTGGCAGAGGAGCCGTCCGGCAGCAGAAGTCGGTCGGTTTGCTCGAGCTCGAGGGGCAAAAGAAAGGCGAAGAGGCTTCGCGTCGTTTCACCAAGCTGAACATTCCGGCCGCGAGGCCGCTCCGCGCTTCGAATGCAGCTGGCGCGACGAGCTTCCATTTTTCGCACGAGGCGATCAGCAAGACTCGCGCGGAGAAAGTCACCGCCCGCGGCACCAAGAACCGGAAAGGCGCAGCCGCCGATCACGCCAGCTATATCGAACGCGACGGCGCTGTCGCCAAAGGCGATCAGACGGAACTCGACAAGATCCAGGCTGAGCTTCTCGAGCAGGCGAAGAACAACCCCGAACTGGCGCGCAGCCTGTCCCTCGACCCGACGTCAGCCGAGGGAGCCTCGCAGGAGCCCGCTCAGCCACTCTCTGATGATCTTGGCGCCGGAGGTAGGGCGAGCGTCTACATCGAGCGCGAAAAGGCCCTGGCGCACGATGCAAACGGATCCGCAGTCTTGTTCTCGAACATCTCTGATGATCCTGTCGAGCGCCGCGAATTCTGGAAGCTGGTCGAACGAGCCGAAAGCAATCCCTCTGCCGACAAAATGCAACTCCGCATGGCCGGCAACGAAGAGTTCTGGTCGAAGGTTGCTGCTGACAAGGACTGCCCTAAGCCCGTTCGAGATGCGATCGAAGCGGCCGATCCCAACGAGATCGTCAAGATTTCTACCCGCGATAACGACGCCGTCCGTGCGATCATGAAGCGCCATGGCTGGAAGCCTCGTGAACGCCGGCCAGCCAATGAAACCGACGACCGGAAAGAGGCCCGCGAAGAACGCGAAGCCGCGGCCAGCTGCGGCGCTAAATTTGAAGACGGTCGGGGCGGCCGTGTCCAGTTCAGAATTGTCGGCGAATTGCCGCACGAAGTGTCTCACGAAGCCCGCGTTCGGATCCTCAAAGACTTTACACGCGAGTTCGAAGCGCGAAACCTGCCGCATATCGCGGTCATGCACGCACCAGATCATACGAACGATGATCGAAACTGGCACTTTCATCTCGTTTATCATGACCGGCCGGTCCGCCGCTTTACTGGACTTGCAGAGGACCACCTTAAAGAGCTCCCACTAAAAGCGGGATCGAAGACCGTCCGCCAACACGAAATCATGGCCGAAGCGATCAACGATCCTGCCATCCAGAAGCATGTGGGGTCCTGGGACTTCACCGTGCCTTGGTCATATCGCAAAGCAAACCGTCACACGATGACAACGACACCATTCGCCCAAATGAAGGACCGAGACTGTAACAAGCGCGATTTCATACCGCTGCTACGTCGCAACCTTGCGCATCTCACCAATCGCGAACTTGAGGCTGAAGGCATCGACCGCCGGGTCGACCCGCGTCGATATTCGGTGATGGGGATCCACAAGGAGAGCGACGAGCATCTTGGCACCCAGGCTGCTTCGCTCGAATCGAACGGCGTGCCCACCGAGATCGGGGTTCGCAACGAGGCGAACCAGTGGGAGTTCATCCAGCGCAAACTCGAGGCACAATCCCGTGCCGACCAGGCGAGGATCGACCAGCAGCTCAAGGTCTGGCGCGCTGGCCTCAGCGCTGCCCAGCTATCCGACCAGGATCGTAAAGACGCCGACCGTGAGCTGATCCGCTGGGAGCAATCGGAACGCGTCGCTGCCGAGCACCGCGCGATCGCAAAGCAGATGGCCGAGAATATCGACCGCCTTCGCTCGCGTGGGAACAAGGTTGCAAAGATGGCGAAGAAGCATCTGGGGGCCATCGAAGACGGACGCGCGACCAAGCGACAGCAGTCCAGCAAGCCCCGATATCAAGCCAAGCTCACCGAGGCCGAGATGCATCTTGCCGGTCTCGAGATCATGATGGGCCAAGAGATCTCGCAGATTGCCACCAGCAATGAAGCCGCCATGCGTCATTCGCGCACCGCCGAGACCGCAAAGCTCGTGATCGAAGGCCACATCGAACTTGGCGGCCAGTTGCGCAGGTCCAACGAGCAATCTGCAGCGCCAGCCCACGCCAACGACCCCCAGCTAGCAAACGCACAAACTGCCGACCCAAAACCGGCAGTCGCTGCTCCTGTGGTCGGCAACTCGACCATCGACAGTTACATCAATAGGATCGTCGAACTCAATCGTCGTCTGGTCCCAAGCCAGAAGGGCATCGTGCCGCGCGATCGCGTATCCACGGACATGCCGATCATCAACGCGCCAAACTATGCCTCCGCGCAGACGCGCCTCGCCAAGATCATGGATCACCAGCAGGCCGCGATCGGCAATCTCCTTTCGGCATTCCAAAGGAACCCGCGCATGGTGCAGTTCCGCCAGGAGCCGACCGACCTACATTACATGCTCACCAATGCCGAGCGTTTCAAAATCGGGACGCCCGATCGCGCGATGCAGGCAGCGTTCGTGAACTTTGCTGAAGAACCCGAGATCGTTGCCGAATTGAAGAAGGCGGAAGCCCGCCTGCTCAATGAACGCGCAGCGAAGTCGGTGCAGGCGTTTATGGCCAAAGCCGCAGATAAAATCGTCCAGCCTTCTGCGTCCGTTGAAGCTTCAAAACCTCCCCATGCCAAAGCACCCGAGAAGTCGCACGCGCCCAAGCCTGCCCACGATTACTCGCGCATCATCGAAACGATGCGGGCAAAACACCTCCGGCCTAAGGTCGCGAAGACAGATGCCGGCATCGAGGTCAGCTTCAGCAAAGCCGACGCAGCGCTATACGACCTGCCTGCGAACCTGGTCGTTGACGACGCTCGTTCGATTTCACGGATCGAAGGGATCGCGCGAACGCATGATCGAGCAGTCAAGCGCCTGATCTCGTACATGGCGAAGTACCCGTCCAAGGTCCAAGCAGGCGAGAATGGCCAGGCTCATAAGCTTGCCGCCACAGCTCCTTCGGAACTGCTCGACATCTCGAAGCAATTCTCGCGCGATCCTGAAGTCACCCAGGCAATGCAAAATGCTCTCGTCAAAGCGCGCATGGAAGCTCTCGATCGGCGCAAAGCAGCTGCAACCGAAAAGCCCGCGGCGCCCGAACCCCAAAAGGGCGGGGAAGGGGACTTCGGTCTCTTCAAGATCGAAGACGGCAAGATCGTCATGCCTACCCAGGATCTTCCCGACGTCGAAATTCCCGACTGGCGAACCTACGAGCCGAGCGGATACGGCAATCGCGCGCCCAGGAAGGACGAGGATCAGAAACCCAAAGAGCGCGAGCGCGCCACCATCAGGATCGACCCGTCGCGCGCCCACGAACTTGCGAGCTCGAACGAGCCTGCACAGACCCGCACGCTCACGCTTGGTATCGATCCGATCTTCGACCGCTGGATCGAGGTCAACAATTCCGGCGACCGTGAAGAGCGAGCAAGGCTATCAGCGCTCATCCGGCAGGATGAAAAGCTTCGTGAAATCGCGCAGTCTGTCGAACCTGGCTTCGCCGCGAGCTTCAAGGCGGACTGGGAGCGCCATGATGACCAGATGCGGAACAGGTTTCCGCTACCGCCGAATCTCGGCCTCGAACTGTGATGAGCGGTGTCAGGTCAATTTGAAGCTTCATGATCCGTCGCCGATGACCTGTCGTCAAAGTGAATCAAGGCGAATGGCTTGGTCTGGGACATTCCTGCCGGTCGGCGCCGCGACTGGGAACGTCCGGTTACTCCGACAGCGGCCATTCGTGGATCCGCTTACTCCTCTTCTCCCAGGTCCGGGCTGTCGGACGAACCGGAACGGCAGGTTTTAAGGCGCGAATTGCGGATAGCGGTCATTCTGGATTGCTGATCGTCCACGGCTGACCGCTAGAAACCCGCCTTGCTACGAGCTCGGCAATGATGCGTCCTGTAATCTGAACACAAAGATTGGTCCGGCCTGCGACGCTTGGTGATTGTTGTCCCATCGAAATACACCGAAAAAGGGCGTCGGCGAGCCTCTCTTGCCTCCCTTTTATTGGTCACAACCTTCCGCTTGTGAATTTCTGGCCTTCACCGGACGAAAAGACAAAAACATTGGACGAAAAGGCAAAAAGTTTGCTTTCATGCTGTGCCTCGCCCGCCATTCGGTTAGGATCGTGCGGCGAGACAATAGGGAAACAATCCGCGGTACATGACCGAACCTGAAGACGAATCCGATCCGCTGACGAACCAAGACGAATCGCAGTCGGAGCGAGACGTCGACGAAAACCTGCCCGCTCGGGCCACCGTCAGGATAGGTTCTGGGGTCAATGCGCTGGGTGCCCAGCAGCGCAATTTCGATGCGATCAAGAGGGTGACGCAGGTAGGCGCCCTTGCCAAGCTGAGCACCGGCGCCCAGAGGTTGGCCATGGCAGACAAGGTCTCTGCACTCACCAACATCGGCGTGACGAGCAGGCTTGCCCAGATGCTGGATGAGACAAACCGGCATTCGCTCCATCTGCAGGACATGACCAGCACCGCGCGCCTGCTCGCGCAGAGCGGTATATTCGCGGAAAATTCAAAACTGGCGGCTCTCGCGAGCGGCTATCCAGGCAGCACGCTGCCGAACTGGGCGATCTTTCAGGACCATTCGGATATCGGTCGGTTGATGCGCTCACAGCGCTGGGTCGGTCACTTCTCGGCCGACTCCTTAGACCGCGCAACGGGCCGTGCCGCCAGGTTCGCAACCGGTGGGCTTGTCAGCGAAGAGCTTCGGCTCGTGGCGGAACGCGCAGCCGGCATCAGCGGTGGCTCTGGGATAGACGCGCTGAAGGTCTCGCCAGGGGTCGAGGAGATGCTGGCCCGCAATGTCCGTATCGGCGATACACTCTCCAAACTTTCGATATTCGCTGGCGCCATCGATACGATCGGCGCTTTCAGCCAGGCCAGCAGCGCAGCCGTGGATTCGTTGCTTGGCAAATGGCAGACCCGACCTGACCTTCCTGAAGAATTCTGGCACCGCCGTTCGGTCCGTCAGCGTTACTATGAGGAAGCGGAAGTCGACCGCGGCCTCATCGACACCCGCAACACCGAGATCGTCGAGGTTCTCGTTGAGAGCGGACTTGTCAAAGGCCAGGTTCGCGGAAAGCGCGTCACCGCCGTGATTGAGGCCGGCCCGCTGAGCGTCGAGGTATCGGCCTCGCGCACGCGCATCGGGACCTATCGCGCGATCACCGGCTTTGAAATCGCGATGCGCGGCCTCGTCCGACGTGTGCTCGTGCAAGCCCAGATCGACGCTGGCGAAAACCCGGACACGTGGTTCAAACAGCGCGTTCCCGGCGATATTCTACAGCGAGCAAAGGAGCGCAAGGCAGATGCCGAACGCGCTGGCGAACAGGCTGCCGATCTCATAGCGTTTATCGACCTAGGCGATCTGATCCCTATCGTGACGCTTAAGAAGAACTGGCCGGTATTCCAACCGATCTTCGGCAACGCCGAGGATTTTCGGGTGGACATGCGCCGCCTGAACGCGATCCGCAGGCCCGCAATGCACTCCCGTTCGATCGATCCTGTCCAGTTCACGGAGATGGTCATCGTCATCGACCGCATCAGCTCCATGATAAGGGACAGCTTTGGCTGGATGGCTGAGTGGGACGAAGAGGACTGACGGTGAACCTGCGCACCTGCGGCCGGATGAGGTCGAGGCCTTTGCGGTTCAGGTGACCGCCCCATTGCGCGCCCTCTCGCGTTGGCGGACGCCCTTGACGAAATCGGCGCCGACTCCGTCGTCGGCATCAAGATCGAGCGAGCAGTTGACCAACGCGGCGAAGCTTGCGTCGCTCAGCTTGAAATCGAGCGGCAGCAGGACCGGCAGGCCTTCGCGCCGGGTTTCGATCGCGGCGAAGATCGCCTTGAGATAGTCGGCGAGACCCTTGCGGTTGGCTTTGGTCGCTGCCTCGGTAATTTCGTCACTCGCCTCGATCTCCGCCTCCTCGGCATCGCGCCCCAAAACAGCGATGCATTCAGCGATCTGCGGCCAATATTTGAGCCCATAGGTGCGCGTGGCCTTCAGCGGCTCCCGCACACAGGATTTGTAAAGGTAAACGTCCTCGCCGGCCCGATCGATCAGGTTGAGCGGATGGTATTCGGTGTTGGAATAGAAGCCTGACTGATTATGCAGTTTCTCGCGCTCGCGAAGAAGTTGAACGAGTTCCGCGGCAGTGTCGGCGATCTCGGCATTGACTTCCTCCAAGCGTGCGCGTGCGGCGCGCGCCTCGGCGATCGCTTCGGGATCCCAGAATGTGGCCGAGAGAATTACACCGAGAAAGACGCGAATCGCCAGCTCATCGGGGGCGAGCTTCCTGTGTAGCTCCGAGTAGACGGGTATCATTTCGAGGCGGCGGCTTAACAGCCGCTCGGCCACTGCGCTCTCGCTCGGGACAACGTTGTTTCCGGTATTACAGGCGATTTCGCTTCGCAGGATCGCTTCGCAAAATTCGGTCGGGTCAAGTTGCGTCATCTGTCCGCCCTTTTTTGGCAAGTTGGGTGCGAACCACTTTTTGGCGATCCGCAGCGCACCTGTCGGAACCTGATGCATTGAAAATGAGCAGCATAAAAATACCTGTCCGGTGGCAGTTGCTGTTCACCGAAAATGGCGATCGTCCTGTAAATCGTGCGCGGGTGCCTTTCATTGCGAAACTTCGGCGGAAACGGCAGCGGTTTTGGACACGGCACCGGTGCCTGACGAAAGAAACTGACGGCTCCCGACCAGCGCCGGTCGTTCAGATCGACCACCGAAAACGTCTGCTCTTATCAAAAGCTGCCCATGGAATGCCCCGAAGTGGACTCTCACCAAGGCGCCCGAATATCGGCCATTCTTTCATTAATTCGCCGATCCTAGAAGCGGACGTCCGCCAATGCGATAGGGATGAGGATGTGCTCACCTTTCGCGATCGCAGCTTCCCGGACGATCTGATTGAGGTGCACCGCACCGACCAGCTGTGGGTGCCAAAGAAGCTGAAGCCAGCGACCGACGTAGGCGCGCCGACGCTGGTCTGAAGACTATGTCGGCATTCGGCAGGACCAGCCATAAGGGAACCTGACGCTCGCTATGCCCTTGGCAGGCTTGCCATAGCTGAAGGTGAGCAGCCGGCGCGGGATCACCAGCTGACGCGCAATCCAGTCCTCGAAATCATCGCGATCCAATGTGCGGTGCACGATCTTGTCGCCCTCTTTGAAATCGGCGTCGACCGAACCGAGCACGTTGGCGCCTCCGACGAAAATCTTCTTCACCGCATTGTCTGCCTTGGCGTCGAGCGTCACATCGACGGCGGTCGGCTGTTCCTTGCCCGGCAACACATGGAAGCGCCCGATTTCGGGCAGGAGGCAGCGCGAGATGAAGGCAAAGCTGTCCGCGAACTCCTTGTGCTTCTGCAGCGCGAACACCTCGTTGAACTTGTCGTCCTTCGGATCGTCGCGAACCTCACCGGCACTATCAAAGAAGATCTCGAAGAGCATGCCGTCGAGCAAGGCCTTGCGCTTGACGCCCGGCACAGCGGTCGTGCGATCGGCGAACGCGTTGATGAACCCGACCGCGGAATTCGAATGGCCGCACGCCGACTGATAAATATTGCGGCCCAGGACGAACAGGGAATCGGTGGCGAACTTCGCCAGCACCGGCCCCTTCAGGGTGTCGATCGCCGGGTTCTGGGTGGGCCAAGTGAGCGACTTCAGCTTCTTGATGGCTTTGTGCGAGGTGCGCGCCTCGTCAAGCACGAACAGGGCATCGCTCAGTGCGGTCGGACCATATTCGGTGATCAGCTTCGCAATGCCGAGGTTGAAGTAGAACTCACCGGCGAGCGAAGTGTGCTCCCAAGAGATCTGTTTGCCGCTGGTGGCCGCGCTGAGCGTATTGCGCACGCGCTTGAACATCGCTTCGATCGAGCAGTCCTGCGCGTCGATATGCTCGAGGAGGGCTGCGGTATAGGCGCCATTGCGGCCCTTGCCGTCGTCGGCGAACTGGCCGGGCGAAGTCGAAAAGGCGATCATGGTGCCGCGCGGCGCGTAGACGGCAGCAAGCCCCCTCGCCACGCCGCGGTGCCAGCTCCGTTCGAATGGATTGTCGCGACAGGCGTCGAGGATGATGATGTTGGTGGAGGTGTCGGTCTTCTCCATCTGGGCGATCACGCGATTGAGGGACAGCGAGCTGTGCTTGGCATCGATCTCGTCCTCGACCTCGGTATCAACGGCCGCGAGATAATTGTCGCCGTCGATCTGAAAGCCGTGCCCCGCAAAAAAGAACAGCCCGACGTCTTGGTCGGCGAGCGTCGCTTTGAAACGCTTCAGGGTCTTGTCCATCTGCCGATGGGTGGCATCGTTCAGAAGTGTGACGTCGAACCCGCAGCGCTCGAGCACCTCGGCGACATCTTCCGCGTCATGACCCGGATTCTTGAGCTTGCTGGCATGGGCGTATTTCGCGTTGCCGATGACGAGGGCGGAGAGGGATCTGGACATCTGACCTGGCTGCTGATGAGAGGAAGCGGGTTGACTATCATTGCCCAGTTCGACCCGATCCACCAGTAATGTGGTTATCGCCGCACCTTCCGCCAAGCGCTTGGTAAAATGTCACGCAGCACGCCGAAAGGCATCAGCAGATCTTAGAGAAGGAGCTTAAACGGATCCCCAAGTGACCGGTTTCAAGCATAATCGGACGGTTCCAACTGAGACGCCAATCGGCAGGAAAGTCCCACGACGCGGCGTCCGCTTCCGGCAGCTCCCAACCAAGGTCAGTCGTTCACTCCTCCCCGCCGAGCGTCCGTTAGCAACGAAAGCTGTCGACCACGCGCTTTGAAGCGGACGATCCGCAAGCGCCGTCATCGGCCATTGAACCGAGAAAATGACCTTCCGGCAAGCAGCCAACGATACGGAAAGCACTTTGCCAGGCGTCGTTGGACAACAAGGACAACCCCTTGGCGCGAACGGTGGCGGAGTTATCTCGGGTAGTAGAGACCTGACCAAATTTGCTTTTAGAAGGCAATTGCGGATTCTCCCTTGAACGCACATTACCCGCGCATGACTGCCCGCTGGTTTACCGATCCCGCCGCAAAGGGCCCATCCGCCATCACGCCGACTTTCACCCCGGCCGAACTTCAGGCCTTCGAGGAGATCCTGACGTTCGCACGCGATCCCGCCAATGCTGAGATGGAGCTGTTGCTATGCGTGGACGCAGCCGGAACCTGTGAGTACGGAAGGTCGACCGGACGAAAGGGAGCGCCGTTCACCCCGGAGATTGATGCGGCAATTGCCGCGAGTTGCGGCGTCCGTCAGTGGCATAACCATCCGTCACAAGATTCGCTGAGCCATCATGATTGGTTGTGCGCGGGACTGTCGGACATGGTCGAAGTCCTCGCTCTCAATGACCAAGGATCGATTTTCGTTGGACGGATCGTCAAGTGGGACGATCGACTGCACGGTCTCTTGGAATCGCTTCCGAGGCTCGCAGCTGATCTCGAGATGCACGTCGATGGCCTCGCCAAAGATCGAGGCTTTGCTGCCATACATCTGGTCGCAATGGCCAGCCTGACGGGACATATGCTGAACACTGCCTTGGCCAACACAATGCCGGTACGGTATGCCTACGCCTTGCAAAACGCCGACCAAAGAACGATTGTTGCAGCCGATGCGCTGTCGATCATCGCAGACGGGATCGCCTTCGCCGAACAGGCCATCCAAGAATGGCTCGACAAGCATGCGCCTGCTTCAGATGCCGAGCCGTTGTAAGCAGCCGAACCGCTAGGACGGGAAGAACGGGCGCCGCGGCGCGGGCCAATCGCCGGCTTCCATCTCAGCGGCGAGGTCGCGAGTCCCGAACCGCCTGACTGTCGAAGCCGCCAGGAACTGGACGCCTAGCGCGAGCCTGACGACCTGCAACCGGTTGAGGCCCGCTGGCGCATATCGGCTGGCAACATAGGGCGGAAGGTGCGCCACAATATCCGTCGCAGTCGCATCGTCCCGGTGTGGAGTTTCGCGCGCCAGTCTCTCCATCAGCTTTTTGAGATCGTGGCCTGCCGGGCCCTTGAAGGAATTCGGATCGGCGCCGTTCTTGACCAGCGCCGCCTTCAACGAAAGCTCGGCAGTCATACAGATCGGCTGGAGCATAGAATCGACGCTGAAGGTCGTAGGAAGCCCATTCGCGGCGTCGGCAAGGTTAGAAGTCGCCATCTGCCAGAGCGTCAGTTCCGGCCCCAAGCTACCCTTAATGTCATCGAGGCCGTAAGTAAGGTCGGCAACGTCCGCGAACGCGAAACTCGTGCGAGCGGCCATGTCCCGGTCTTCCCGGCACCAGCGCCACCAGTCCTCAAGGCTTGAAAAGCCCAGCGCGGCCCAGACATTGATCGGGCCTGGGCTGCCGAATACGACAGGCACGACGAATCGCCGAACCTGATCAACCACCGCAACCAGTCCGACGCCCATGCCTGGCCAGTTATCATCAACTTCGGGAATCATCTCCGCATATGCATCCATGATTCTTTGGACTTCGGGGTTGCCGCCGACGCCCATTACGAATGCCGAGCCAAGGATTTCCATCGCCGCGCGGAAGGGACGCTGGTGCAAGTGCAAGCCTTGCTCAGCGTATTTCAGATCGAGCGCACGAAGCGTCTCCTTGGTCCATCTGCTCATGCCGTGAACATAGGTAAAAAGCCAGATTGTGACATTCGTTTCTGGCGGCGCGAACGCCGCAGTCTAACAACAACGGTAATTCGGGTTTTCAAATGAAATTACCCGAACTTAAACGCCAGCGCTTACGGCTCAACCTTAGAGTCTGATTCAAAACTAACCGACGTGATTTCATAGCCTTGTGATGCGGCGCGTGAGGAGCTGGATCGAGGCGATGAACAGCCACGCGGGTTGCCGAGGCGATGGTCTGCTCGAAGTCCTTTGCGAGACGTCGGTTTCGGTTAAGCCATGCCAGGGTGCGCTCGACAACCCAGCGGCGTGGGAGAACCTCAAAGCCCTTTGCTTTGTCGGACCGTTTGACGATTTCGACGGTCCACTTACCAACCCTGCGCAACGCTTGGCGGAGCTTGTCGCCAGCATATCCGCCATCGGCGAAGACATGCCGTAGCCACGGGAAGCGATGGATGATTTCGGCGAGCACCAGCGGTGCGCCATCACGATCCTGGATGTCGGCGGTGTGGATCACCGCATGAACGAGATTTCCATCGGTGTCGGTGAGGATGTGGCGCTTGCGTCCCTTGATCTTCTTGCCTGCGTCATAGCCCCGTGAGCCGCCACTTTCCGTGGTTTTGACGCTCTGGCTGTCGATCACTCCGGCGCTTGGCGACGCCTCGCGGCCTACAGCTTCGCGCCCGATCAGCAACAGGACATGATTGAGCGACAGCCACAGCCTGTTATCACGCCACAGGTAGAACCAGCGTCGCACCGTCGAGACCGGCGGAAAGCAGGGCGGTAGCATCCGCCATGGCAGTCCGCCCCGCAGCAGATACAGGATCGCTTCGACAATCCGCCGCAGCGGCCACTTGCGAGGGCGGCCAACATGAGAAGGTGGCGGGAAGAACGGCTCCAGCACCGCCCATTCGGCATCGGTCAAATCACTTGGCAATGCCAGTTCCGCGCGGGCATACAGTGCGCGAGTGGTGTCGGTCCACATCGTTGATTTCCTTTGGTTCGTTGCAAAACCGCTGAATCAACGACTTGAGTAAGCGTCAAGCTAACCAGCTGATACCACTCAACTTAATTTCGGATCAGGCTCTTATGTCACAGGGATGAGAAGGACGCAGACATCGTCCTTGGGCGACATGATTGTCGTTCGGATCTTCGCGCGGGTCACGCTGACGCGGAAATTCTGGCGCGCCTGTGTCATAGGCCCCGCCCTCACATTGCCGCCAACTATCCGATCTGGGTTACGCTTGATCTCACCTTTGAACCGCGTCGGCCAGCCTTCGAAGATGATGACCTCATCGAACTGCTTACCCTTGGCTTTGTGCATGTTCATCACGACAACACCTGACTCGGGCTTGTGCGCCGTCGCGAAGTGTTCCTGAACGAATGATTGGCGGGTAATGGCAAGAGCGTTCTCATAGGCGCCGGTATCGCGCCAATCCTGCGAAAGGCTCTGACGGAGCGACGTGCCTCGCTCCAATAGGCGAAGGTTGCGGGCTTCTTCGGCAACCTCCACGAGCCGCTTGCAGTCGCCCGTCTCAAGAACTTCGCGAACCATAGTCCAGTCGAAATCTGGCTTGCCGGTCAACACCACTGCGTTGGCAGCCTGATAAACTGCAAATGTCGACTGCAAGACGCTGTTGCCGGGCGTTGCCTTTCCTTTGGCAAGACAACCGTTCCACTTCTCCAGCGCAGACCTGAACCGCGCGGCTTCCTTTAGGTCGCCATTCCTGGGAGTGGCGCCGCCCCGTCCTTCGAAGAAGCTGCAAAGCAGGTCGACAAAGTCATCGAAGCAGCCGCCATGGCTGCGCTGCTGCAGGAGGAACGCGATCATTTCAGCAGCAAGAATTGGCCCTTCCATATCGACGGCTGCCGAATGATCGATCGGTGGCACGTTACCGAACGGCGCACGCAGATTGTCGGACACGAGACGCGTCATGCGCTTGGTGGGAACTAGAATAGCGAGCGACCACTCGCGTTGACCTAGTGCTAAGAGCCGCTGTCGGGCCTGAAGTACCTGAGCAACAAGCGAGGCGAAAGCTTGATTGGGGTTCGACGCAAACAATTCGAATCCCACGCCTTGATAGGGTTTGTCGCGAAACTTGCCCGCAAGGAGATGATTGCCGAAGATAGCAATATCGGTGCCCTTGCTGCGGTGATTGTAGCCGGCAAGGTCGTGCTCCGACGGAGTGAAGGCGGCCTTGAAGTGGTTCAGCCGCTCGGGATCGGCCCCGATAAAATCGAAGATGCGCTGCTCGGGATCGGCCAGTGCGATCAGCGTGCTGCTCTTCCCGATCGCCTCGACGGCGCGCCATTGCTCGGCACTGGTGTCCTGAAATTCGTCCAGGATGATGAACGGGTACATGGTCGAGACGAGCTGGCGCACCTTGACCGAACCATGCAGTAGGGTGGCAACGCGTTCGGCGAACAGGTCGAAGCAGACCTTTCCTTCCTCGGTCGCGAGCCGCATGCGTTCAGCTATTTCCAATGCTGCTTTCTGCGCTTTTTCGTCGTCCGAAAGCTTTGACGGGGCTTTGAAGCCGCTGCGAATCGACGACAATGCGATTGCTTCGTTCGGCGGTGTCAGGATCGTCATCCGCCGCGGGAACCCGACCAGGTAGCCGTGGGCCTTGAGGATGCGCCAGAAGAACGAGTGATAGGTATCGACCTCGATCCGTATCTTTTCCTCCTTGGTTACTGTCCGCTCTTCGTCGATCGCCTCGAAAACGCGCGAGACGGTCGCGCGCGCAAAACTGAGGAAAAGGATGCGCTGCCCAGGCCGCAGTCTTTCACGCGCAATCTTCGCCGCCTTCAGGATCGACACTGTGGTCTTGCCCGAGCCGGGACCGCCGACGACGAGCTGGGGCCCGTCGGCGGTCATCACTTCCTTTTGCGTCGGCGTCAGGTCGACCATGGCGCCCCCTAAGCACCGGACCCAATGCCAGTCTGTTCACCATTCCCCGCCAGAGGCGCGGCCGGTAGCGGAGGCGCAGGCGGCACTGGCGGTGCTGGGGGCGCGACAGGTGCGGGCGGCGGATCACAGATGGCCTTCAATGTTATGCACGCGTCGCGGATCCAAGATGGAATTTCGGCCTCGGAACACTGCCCCAGAAAATCGGCGATGCCCCAATTTCCCTTAGCCCACCCGAAATACTCTTTGAGTGCCTGCATCAGATTGGCCTTGGGATCGGGATAATTGCTGAGAATGTGTGGCGGCCAGTCGAGCGCATTCGAGAACCGCTCGAGCGCCTCCTGGGTCGTATTCTTGAGAATCAGATCCTCGATCCCCTTTTCGTCGTGCATGAAGAGCCGCTCAACCTGGGCTTCGATCGCCGCCTTCGCGGGATCAGTCTGCTTGTCGCATAGCCCGAAAGTCCGTTTGCCAAGGCCCTTATATAGCCCCGCGAGGTCGGCGATCTGCGACTCGGTCCCTGCATCGATAATGCAGATGCCCAGCGCCTCGATCGAGGCATAGGTTTCGGGATTAAGCTCGGACAATCGGCGCGCGGCCACGGGGAAGGCGCTGGCCTCGGTCGCCCCCTCAGCAATCAGCACTCGCCGGGATAGAAGACCCTCGCAGAAGCGTGTGCGGAACTCCTGACGGTAGCGCTTGTGCTTGACGCTATCAGGCAACGCGATCTGCGCCTGGCTCAATTTGCCCGCACTATCCCGTGACATAATTACCGTCTCTTCCAGCTTGAACTCCTCGAGGACGTAGGGCGAATGGGACGTGACGATCGACTGCGCTGCCAGCTTGCGCAACTCGTGCACGATCCGCTTCTGCGCATAGGGCGGAATCGCCGTCTCGACTTCCTCCATCGCGAAAATGACGTTCTGCTTGTCCTCGGCGATCTGCGACAGCATTGCCAAGACCAGCATGTTGATCGTGCCGGTACCCTGCCGGAAGAACGGCGCCGCATGAGTACCGTCGCCGGTCGCGATAAAGGCGGTTACGACCTTGCGCAGATGATCGCGCGTCAGATTCGACACCTTAAGGTGCGGCTTCACGCCCCATTCGCGTGGCACGTATTTCTTTAGCGACTTGTCGATGCTGTCTAGGACGCCGGAAATGCCGAGTGCCGGATCGCTTGCCACGTCGATTCCGGCGAGCGTTCCGATAGTGCCTTCCCACATCTGTGGCCGGATTTCCTTCAGGCGCAGGATGATGTCGAGGAGGCTGCCGTGCTCCAGGCTTAGCGCGCGCGACCCCGTGCGCAGCGAGCGCAGGAAGAGAAAGCCGCAGTGTTGCTTGTCTTTCTTGGTGAAGGGCTCGGATTTGTCGCCTTCGGTCAGGCTTCGCGAATAGAAAGTACTGCCGGTGAAATCGTCTTCCTCCGGGTCATAAGCGCCGATGAAGGTGACACGCAGCGCGGCCTTGATGTCCGCTGCATCCACGCCCGCCGGATTGGCATCGGTGAAGAAATTGCCCGTGGCGACGTTGAGCCATTCTACATGCCCGCCGAACCTGGCCTCCTGCTCTTCGGAAAGGCCAATGATCGTGACTTCAACCCTGATTTTCGGTGCGTCATCGGGGGCCGCGTCCGTCCCCTCATTGGGCTCAGCACCTTCCTCAGGCGCCGCTGGAGCTACGGCGAGATAGTTGCCCTCGAAAAAATCATGCTCGTCGACTGGCGGGCGTCGACTCAGTCGATCCGGACCCAGCGCAAGGTCTATAGCTTCGAGGACAGAGGATTTGCCCGTGTTATTGTCGCCGATGAGGACGGCGTGGTCAGGCAGGACCAGCTTCGTAGAACTGATGCCCCGGAAATTATCGATCGATACGGCGTAGATCTTCAACGCAGCCCCCCCTGGCGCAATTCAGTTCTATTGTTTTCTCTACTCACCGCTACCGCCGATTCGACGCGACGTCACCCGCCATTCCAGCAAAAAGCACCGCGAAGACGGACGAATGGTACGGTTTTGAAATGCAGCCACTGCGGCCGATCAAATATCTTTAGGAAGCGTCGGTGACGCTGGTGCGGCTTGGATAGAAAGGCTGATTATCGTCCATTACAATCCCACAGGACACTCTTGGAAAGTCCAAATAGTGAGACCTAGGAGAAAGGGCTTAAGCAAATCCACAAATGGCCGGTGTCAGCGCAACGCGACGATCCCAGTCGCGACGCCGACTGGCAGAAATGTCCCAGACCAAGTCGCTCAGGCGCACCCATTGATCGATGAACGTAAGGCAAGTTTTGAAGGCTTCAGCTTGAGCCTCGAACGGCGGCAATGTCGGCGAGAGATGCCAAAGTTTGGTTGATCCCGAACGTCAGCGTACTGCTTTCCAGAAATGACAGACCGCTATTCCGCGGCCCGCTTCTGGTCGCGGGAATGTCCCGCTTTCTGTTGAAACTCGCCTGAGCGGCGGTGCTTTCTGCGAGGTTATGCGGCGTTCTTGACTTGGTCAATCTGGTCCTTTTGGCGGTGGTCGATAAGGGCCTGCTTGAGAATTGGCAGCTGCTTGTATGCCTTGAGACGCCGGAAACCCTTCTTGGCTTCGAACATGCCCGCGGCTGTCCAGCGCAAGGCCATCCTGGCATCCCGCCAGCGTTTCACGTTCCGGCAGACCTGTCGGATGACGCTGTTCATGGACTCGATGATATTGGTGCTGGCCAGTGAACGCCTGAGTTCAAGCGGCAGCCCCAGCCTGACCACGGTGAGGATTTCGTCGAGCCCCTCCAGGATCGAGCGCGAGACATCGGGGGCCTCCTGTTCGAAGCGCCGTGCGAGATTGCGGATCAGGCGTTCGGCCTTTTCAGCATCGTCCATCTCCCAGGCCTGCTTCAAGGCGCGGCGTACAGCGGCATGATGCTTGGGCGCAAGGCGGTCGGTGATGTTGCGCGCCTTGTGGACCTGACAGCGCTGGATGGGAATGTCCGCCCCGAAGGTCCGACGCAACGCCTTGCTCAGCGCCTTGGCCCCGTCCACGATGAACAGGTAGCAGCCCTCGGGGTTCACTCCACGCTCGATCAGATTATCGAGCAGGGCTTGCACCGTTGCTGCGTTCTCTGTCGCCCCCTCGACGACACCCAGAGGGTGCTTTTGCCCGGAAGCCTCAATCCCGACAGCGCCGATCATCAGCAGATGATCGTCCAGATGCAGCCCGTCGATCTGGATGGCGACCAGATCCAGCTCCGACAGATCGGAGGCCATCCATTCATCGAGCTTGGCCTGTGTCAGCGCCTTGAACCGCCGGGAGACCGCAGAACTGGATAGGCCGCTGCCCGCGTCCGCAGGTACACCGGCCTCGGGCAGCCGAACGGCACGGCCGAATTTGCGCGTGGCCATGTTCATCACCATCAGGTTCATGGCCCATTGGTCGAGATACCCACCCGCAGCGATCTCCTCCCAACTCGGCAGCGCCATTTCCTTGCCCGTCGCCTTGCTGCGAACGCGCGGGCGATCGACCTCGATCTTGCCGCCATGAAAGCCCACTTGGGATTTCGTGCGACCCCAACGGTAGCCGGGCTTACCAGGGCAATGTTCATAGCGATCCCCCGCCAACCGGGCCACGTCTTCGTTCATCATCTGCGTCAGGCTTTCGATGCCCGCCATCAGGCAGAACTGCTCGAAACTCTTCGTCAGCGCGCCATAGGCGTCCTCGACAAGCGAAGACCCGACAGGCGCGGTGGCCAGGGCACTGGCAGATGTGGTAGTCGTCTTCATGGTGTTGCTTCCTTTCTTGGTTTGATCACCCCGAGCCTACGGCTCAGGGGAAGCAACGCCACCCTCTTTCAAAGTTTCAACACTCGCCGGGACATCCCCTCTGGTCGCTCGAACATTGAGACGAATGTGCCAGAAATGTGCATAACGCTGAAACCACAGATCGGCCGAATTCTCACACCGCGCCCGCCACGAGGGACGGCAGCCCCTCACCTGCGCGAGAAATCCCGCTGCTGAACAGGTTCGCCGCCAAGCTGAACCTCGATAGTCACCTGCGTGAAGCCGCGCTCTCCCTTGTGCAGATGCAGCACCTTGCTCGAGCAGCTCTTGCCTTCCTGGTGGATCGCACGTCGCAAGAAGCAATCCTTTGGTAGATAACCGAGCGTCTGCCCGTGCGTATCCGTCACCGCAAGGGCGAGAGCGTCGTAAGGATTGCCCGCTTCGTGCCAGATACGCACCTCGTCACCCACGCCGATGCCGGCCACCGCCGTGCGGTAGTGCTGCTCGCCAACCAGCGAGACGGGCAACTTCTTCGTCTGGAGCTGGCGCTCCCTCGTTTCGGCCGCGAGACGGTTGCTCTCGCACATCGCCTCCAAGTATTCTGCTGAGGGCTCGCGGCCGAGCCGCTCCCGTGCCTCCCGCAGCCAGCGTGTCAGGTTGTTCTCATTCGGCCCCGTGGCGGGAAACCGGATGTGGAAGACCTCGATCTCATCGATCAGCTCGGCATAGTGCTTCTGCTTTCGCAACAACGTGGCAAGCCGGCGAATTGCCGACTGGTCACACCATCCGATCTGCTTGTTCTCGATATCCGGGGGATGGTTGCGCTCGTGCTCGATGAAGCGCGCATTCGCTTCCCGATATCTGGCGATGGCCAGATCCGGATCGCTCTTCTCCAGCTCCCGCGTGGCGGCGACAAACGCCTTGATTTCGTCGCCTTGAGTTCGCCATTCGTCGTAGCGCTTCCAATCAATCCTCGGCTCGCTGCGGCCAACATGCCGCTCGGGCCCGAAGCTGCGCATGGCGACGCCAGGGTAGATCTTCGAGACGGACGGAAGCTTACGGTTGACGCGTAAAAAAATGAGATCGTCGTCGGTGTATACCTGCAGTTCGCGCGCATCCACGGTATTGCGGATATAGGCGGCGAACACTTGATCGATCTGCTCGATCTGTTCGCCCGTGAAGTGGTGCTCGAACTTGCAAGAGGAACAGGTGACCACCGTCTCGATCGTCAAACCCATCATTGACGTCGAGAAACGATCGCCACAACTGCACGTCAGCGTGACATCAGGGAGAGACTGGCTCATTGTTCAATCAACTCCCGTATCAGATAAGCGGCGCTTTCGAGCCGTTGATCCCGGGCTCAAAGTATCCACGAGAAGCTCCCAACGTTTCCGACGTTGCGGCTCTCACCTTGCGCGATCGTCGGCATTTCCCTTCTCCAGCCTTGCCAGAATTGATGTCCAATGCTGCCGGGCACGCTGAGGCTTTGCAAGATGGCGGCAGGTCCTAGGTGATGGCCACGTGAACGACGGGCAGTTATCCTTCCTCTACGCGCGCAAGTTGCAGGTCGACTACCGGTCCAGTTGCCGTCGCAGAGAAACGGCTGAACCAATGGCAGCTACCAATGACCGAGCCAAAGGCTGGGAACGACTGCTATGTCGGCGCCTTCCGCCTGGATGATCAGACACATGCCAACGGCAGGTTTCTGCGTGAACGGACACTCAAGCGTTTGCTGTAGAACGGCTTAAGTTGGTCGGGTGCTGCCGGAAGAACTTGGCGAATAGCCGCTGGCAGCTTCGTTCGATGCGACGTCAGAGACCGGACGGTCCGCCTCCGGTTCAGTCGCGGATGTGTCGTTGCCGGTAATCGCCGCGACAGGCCCGCATGGCCTTCGCGATGGCCTTGTTGGTTGCATCAAGGTCGAAGCGCTCCGGATCGAACGTCTTGCCCGCCCATCGCCGCACTGACTTGTGCTCCTCATGCGTGGAGTCGAGCCATGCTTCCAGGAAGTCGGCATAGCCGGGGTATCCACCGACATCTTCTGGCGGACCCGACCGTTCGCCGGCGATGCAGCGGGGATATTTGACCTCCTCTTCGATCTCGGCACGACGCAATACCAGCTTGTGCTGCCAATCATCGCCAAAGTCGTATTCATAGGTGATGGTGAGCTTCGCATCGACCTCATAAGGAAATGTCAGATCCTTGAGCTGGACGTCAGTCGCCTCAAACACCCGTGGGCCATAAGCAGCATCTTCAATAGCCTCGGGCGCGCCGATGGTCAGGCCTCCGACACGGAATTGATGCAAATGGCTGTCGGTCCACCCGAATGCTGCCTGCAACACCTCGTGAAGCTGTGCAAAATTGAGATCGCTCGGCAGTTCCAGCGTGCGGGTGATCGCTGGCTCGATGCCGACAATCCGGGCTTCCAGACGGATGATATAAGCGTAGGGGTCGTGGGGTTTGGGCATAGCGGGACCATGCCCGTGATGGCAAAAGCTCGCAAGCATGTGGCCAGCGATGGTGGGGCGACGAACACCCGCGAGGACGAAATACGAATTTTTCTTGAGCCGGATTGGACCCTCGAAGTCGCGCCTGTTGGCGGGTGCTGCCCATTTACAGATATCGGCTGAAGTCCCTGTTGTGGTGGAGAACCCGGACAATCAGAATCGCGCTGCCGGCCGGCCGATAAAAGATAACATGGGCCTGCTGCCTGATCCGGCGCAGACCGGGCGCAAGGTCCTCGGCGCTTCTGCCGAGACCCGGGTTGTCGAGGAGGGATTGAAAACAGGATTGCAGCAGATCGCGGTACTTGCGGGCCTGTTCGATGCCAAACTCAGCTATCGTGTAATCGGCGATTTCGGCAAGATCGGATGCTGCTCGCCTGCTGATTTGCAGGTCAGGCATCTGCAGAGGGACTATGTTTCTCTGCTGTTGTCCATATATCGTCCAGCGACAGATCGCTCACGCCGCTTTCCAGCCCTTCCGCGATCGCCTGCCTCAGTTCGGCCAAGCTGTTCTGCCCTTCCTGATCGCGGCGTACGAGATCACGAATATATTCGCTGTCGTTCGTGAATGCCCCGCGTGCGATCTGAGCCTTGATCCAGGCATCCTGACTGTCGCTGAGCGTGATGGTTTTGCGGATGGTTGCCATGTGCTTCTCCTAAAAAACCGGTATCATACTATCGGTGCGGGCGACAATTATCCTGATAAATTCCTCGCGACAGATGGGCCATCTCGCTGGTCAGCGACCGGCTCCCGTCTGATTGACTTACGGAACATTCCGCGGCCGTCGAGGTGTGCTATGGCCTCTGGCTTCCTTGTATCGACGCAATTCGTACCGCATGGTTCGCAGGTTCGTAGCGAGACAGGCGATGCAGAACGAAGCAACGAAAACCGTCCACCGTAACAGCCTCGGCTTTGTCGTTTCGGATTCCGCGCAGGGCCGAGGGGATTCCGGTGCGAAGATCGTGTGGGGGCTCCGGGAAGACGGCACCAGAGTGTCCATCGACGATGCGAAACGCGGCGGGGCCGAGCATCTGAAATGCGAATGCGGGGCGGATCTGGTCGCTCGCAAGGGTGAGACCAATACGCATCATTTCGCGCATGCCTCAGGCGGGGCGCAGGCCTGTCGGCAAGCGCAACTCGCGGCCATGTGCAGTTTTGCTGTAGGAGCCCTCTCGGGCAAAGCGGACGTGCGGCTTCCGGATGTTGATGGCCGAACCCGTTCGATTGGCTTCGATACAGTGATCGGCGAAGTCTTCGGTGAATTGGCAGGCGTGCGCGCTGCGGCGAGCAAGATTAAATCTCGCCGGGAGGTGGCGATCGTGTTCATGCTGAAACACCGCCAGCCCTTGCCGGACGTGGCGGAATCTAAAGCTTCGGGCTTGTCCGTAATCGCGATCAATCTGGCGCCGCACAGGAACCTGACAGACGAGCAGATTGCCACGGCCATCCGATCCGGTGCCAGCAGGCGCTGGCTATACAATGCGAGGTTTCCAAAAGCGACGACTGATCCAAGCGCAAAGGAGGGGGCTGGAAGGGCTGAACTTCGCGCGCGCATCAATAAGTCGCACATCGACTTATCCGGGCCATCGCGCATAAAATCCAATATCACGGACGAGGAATGGACGTCGCTGGGTCCCGAAGAGCTTCGCAGGCGGCTATTCGGCGACAAATATGAGCGCTGATTTTTATCCGTCCTCGCGCAAGCGTGCTTGAGACGCGTATGTTCGTCCGGGACTAAACGTCGCCGCCATTCTGGACGGCGATGATCGCTTCAAGGTGCTGCGCAGGCTCGAAGAAGAGCGAGCAAGACTGTCAGCGCCCATTCGGCAGGATGAGAAGCTTCGCGAAATCGCGCAATCGGTCGAACCTGGCCATGCCGCTAGCTTCAAGGCGGACTGGGAACGATCCGATTTCAATGCCAGTCCGGCTGGCCGCGGTATCCAGCGCGATCGTGGGAAGGGGCGAGCGCCCAGATGATCGAGCAAATGACCATCGCCGCGAAGGCTGAAGGACCGTACCCATCCGGTGAGGCCCGCCTTGTCCGGCGAGTGAACGACCGGTCTTAAGAGCGCTCGTATGAGCGAGCTTAGGAGCGGAGCATGGGTCAGATCACGGTGATGACGGGGCCGGAGCGTCGTCGGCGTTGGAGCGAGGAGGAGCGGATTGAGATCCTCGCCGAGGCCTTTGCGCCGGGCGCCTGCGTTGCCGATGTATCGCGGCGGCGCGACGTTTCGACCAGCCTGATCTACACATGGCGTCGCAAGTTGCGCGAACAGTCGGCGGCTGCGTCCTTGCCGGTACCGGAGATAAATTTCGCCCAGGCCGTGCTCGCCGATGATGAGCAGCCTGCCGATCACGATCCGTGTGCCGCGGTCACGGTCGATCTTGGCAATGGTCGGTGCGTGCGCATTTCGTCGAATGCGCCTGCCGCACTGGTTTCGGCGACCTTGAAGGCGCTGCGATGATCCCATCGGGCGCGAGGGTCTGGATCGCGATGGGCCACACGGACATGCGCAAGGGCATGCAGGGGTTGGCCTTGCAGGTTCAGCAGGGCCTGAAGCGCGATCCACATGGCGGCGACCTGTTCGTGTTCCGAGGGCGGACGGGATCGCTGGTCAAGATCATCTGGCACGACGGCATCGGCATGTCGCTTTATGCCAAACGGCTCGAGAAGGGTCGCTTCGTCTGGCCCTCGGCGAGAGAGGGCATCGTCTCGCTGACCAATGCCCAATTGTCCTGCCTGCTGGAGGGGATCGACTGGCGTAACCCGCAATATTCATGGCGTCCGCAGAGCGCCGGATAGGGGCTGCATTTTCTTCGTTGGCTGGCGCATTTTGGGCTTTGACCGAAGGCCGATCTGTGATTCCATGCCCCTTATGGACACGGCCGCATCGCCCCTGCCGGACGACGTCGAAGCGCTCAAGGCGCTGCTGGCCGCCGCGCTCTCACGCGCCGATGATGCCGAGGCACGCCTTGCCAAGGCCAGGGCCCGCGAGAGCGCGATCGAGGCGCTGATCGCGCACCTCAAGCTGCAGATCGCCAGGCTGCGTCGCGAGCAATATGGCGCCAGCGCCGAACGCAGCCGACGTCTGCTCGACCAGTTGGAATTGCAGCTCGAAGATCTCGAGGCCGATGCCTGCGAGAATGATTGCGCTGCCGAAGCCGCTGCGGCGAAGACGAGCGAGGTTGCCGCGTTCGACCGCAAGCGCCCGAGCCGCAAGCCGTTCCCCGAACATCTGCCCCGCGAACGCGTCGTCATCCCCGCGCCCTGTTCGTGCCCGTCCTGCGGCAGCGCGCGTCTGTCAAAGCTGGGAGAGGATATCACCGAGACGCTGGAAGTGATCCCGCGCCAGTGGAAGGTGATCCGGACGGTGCGTGAGAAGTTCTCCTGCCGGGATTGCGAGACGATTACGCAGCCCCCGGCGCCGTTCCATGTCGTGCCGCGCGGATGGGCCGGGCCCAGCTTCCTCGCCATGCTACTTTTTGAGAAGTACGGTCAGCACCAGCCCCTCAACCGGCAGGCCGAGCGCTTCGCCCGCGAAGGCGTAGCGCTCAGCACCTCGACCCTGGCCGATCAGGTCGGTGCCGCCGCCTTCGCACTCATGCCGCTCTACCGGCGGATCGAAGCCCATGTGCTGGATGCAGCCCGGATCCATGGCGACGATACGACCGTGCCGGTCATGGCGAAGGGCAAGACCGATACGGCGCGCCTGTGGGTTTATGTGCGCGATGACCGGCCCTTCGCCGGCTCCGATCCGCCAGCAGCCTTGTTCCACTATTCCCGCGATCGGCGCGGTGAGCATCCACGGGAGCATCTGGCGTCCTGGGCAGGGATCCTGCAGGCCGATGCCTATGGCGGCTACAACGAGCTTTACGCTCCCGGTCGTCAGCCAGCACCCGTGATCGAGGCGGGCTGCTTCGCGCATGCACGGCGCAAATTCTTCGAGCTGGCCGATGTCGAGGGAGCCGCGCGCAGGAGAAGCCGCGGCGGACGCAACGGCATGATCTACCCGATCGCGCTAGAAGCCGTGCAGCGCCTCGATGCCCTGTTCGAGATCGAGCGCGGCATCAACGGCAAAACGCCAGGCGAGCGTGTTGCACTCCGGCAGGAACGCAGCGCGCCGCTGATGGCGGGCCTGCACGCCTGGCTCACCGCGCAGCTCGCGAAGCTGTCGCGCAGCCATGATATGGCCAAGGCCATCAACTATATGCTCCGGCGCTGGGGTGCCTTCACCCGGTTCCTCGATGATGGCCGGATCTGCATCACGAACAACGCTGCCGAGCGGGCGCTGCGCTGTGTGCCGCTTGGCCGCAAGGCATGGCTGTTCTGCGGTTCCGACCGCGGCGGACAGCGCGCGGCCGTGCTCTACACGCTGATCCAGACGGCCCGGCTCAACGATGTCGATCCGCAGGCGTGGCTGGCCGATGTCCTCGCGCGCATCGCCGGACATCCTGCCCACCGGATCGACGAACTACTGCCCTGGAACTGGGAATCTGGGCGAGCCAGAATCGCAGCTTGATGGCGCACGTTAACAAGGTCCATTCGGTCAGCACGATCGCACTCGTAGCGCGTCATCTAAGCGTCGAAGAAGATCTGATTGCTGAACTCGCGTCGGGCATGGACCCGGAAGACGGGCTGATCTGGGTGTACAGCCTTGATCGTCCGGACGGCGCGATGGCATTTACCGAATACGGCGTCGAAAACCTCACAACGCTCATCGCCGACCACGATATATAGCACTGCCGCGGCCTTCACCGGATGGGTACGAAGGACCCTCCAGATCAAGCACACAAAAGGGCGCTGGATGGCGCCCTTTTCATTCAGTCAGAATTGGTTCTGCTTCTAGGCCATTTCGATCTGGGAAAGCTTCGCGACCCTAACGTTGCTCTCCTTCGAAAGCGACGATTGCCATTCGGGATTGACCTGCGCCAGTTTGAAGCCGCGCCCGGCCGGCCGAGCCGATACGACACGCACCCGCGGGCCATCGATCAGGGCGAGAACCATCTCGCCTTTCACTTCGGAGCGATCGATCAGTTCGAACACCAGCAGCGCGCTGGTCGGAATGCCCATGCCCAGAACCGGCTTGTCCAGCTTGAGGGCAATGCCCGGTCCCTCGAAATTGCGCGTGAAGGTCTTCTTCGTTTCGGACAGCATCGTCCAGCCATCATGAGTCCTGCCCTCAAGGACCGGCATGGTCTGGTCGTCCGAGACAATATCCGGCTGTTCAGCTGCTGCCACGAGGCTCAGGTTCGACGACCAGTCGACGAGACCCTTTTCGGTCATCATCTTCTCGAGCTTGGCGGCAAACTTCTCGGCACGCTTGCCCGGCAATTTCTGCACCAGGGCGAGAAGCGAAGCGTTATGCCGTTGGTCCAGCGACTGCTGCGAAAACAGTTCGGCCATCATCGCATCGAGACGACCTTCCTGCTCGTATGCCGTAACGCTACGCGCAATATCCCGCATCGATGCGCCGCCCATCATCTTGGCAATCGCCTTGCGGATCTTGTCAGGCCAACGATGGAAAGGGCGCTCAGCGTTCTCGATACGGCTGGCAGTGGCCGCAGGAATCCCGAACTTCTTTTTTAGATCCGTCGTCGACAGGCCGAGTTCGCGCCGGCGAATACGCAATGCGGCGCCGATCCTCAAATCTTCGCGCGTTCCGCCGCGGAACGTCAGCGATGCTTCAGTATGATCGCGCGCCCAGCTTTCACGATCGAAATCCTTCTCGGCCGTATCAATGAACAGGCTCATTGGATCGACGTTGAGAAGCCTTGCCAGCTCGACGACCTCGTCAGGCCGCGGGAAAATCTGTCCTCGTTCAATCTTGGCTAGCCGTATGTAGGTGATCTCCTTCAAACCGGTCTCCCGAACGAAATCGGTCAGCGTCTCGTATCCGGCTTTGCGGCGAAGATCGCGAAGCTTGTTCGGGAAGACGGTTGAGCGGACAATTCCGCTTTCGACGATATGGACCTGCGGCTGTTCGACAAACTTCGCAGCAACGGGTGCCACAGCATAATCTCCTATTGCGATGAAGGGGGACTGGGATTCCGCCCGTCACGAAACTCTATGACCCAGCTGCCGACCATTTCCGGATGGAAAAATCCGAAAAGCCACCAATTGTTTCTATTCCGATAAACCCAGTACAAGGAAGGCTAGCTCAGCAAAAGGTTGCAATCTCGTGCAGATCCATTCCTAGCCGGATAACCAGTCTCATCCTAAAATTATCTGGATTAAACAAACCTCCTAAAATCTTGCCATTCTTGCTCTGGGCGGATCCGGTAACTGCCCTATGGCCACTGGCGTCCTTGTATCGACGCAATTCGCACCGCATGGTTCGCGGGTTCGTAGCGAAATACGCGATGCAGAACGAAGCAACGATAACCGTCCACCGCAATAGTCTCGGCTTCATCGTTTCGGATACCGGGCAGGGCCGGGGCAATTCCGGTGCGAAGATCGTGTGGGGCCGCCGGGAAGACGGCACCAGAGTGTCCATCGAAGATGAAGCGCAGTACCGCCGAATATTTGAAACGCGAATGGGGGGCGGTTCTCCTCGCGCGCAAAGGATAAGACGAGTACGCATCATTTCGCCCACGCTTCAGGCGAGGCGCAAGCCTGGGCAGCAGCGCCACACTATCGCGGCATATCGTCCCGAAACCGTTCGGTCTGGTGCATGTGTTCATGTAGCACTGTCACGATGCCGACCGTACCGTCTGACAATACGCGCCAATAGATATAGTGATGTTCATAGCGGCAGTAATAGCCGTCCACGCCGAATTCGGCCGGGACAGATCGCCACGGGATCTCCCTTGAGGCTATTTGCTCGAAGCAGCTGAACAGGCCGCGGATATATTGTTCGGCCTGTTCGTCACCCCAGCGCTCGCGGGTGTAGCTATAGATCTCGTCGAGACGATGGCCCGCGCGGTCCTGAACGCGAAAAGAGGTCAAAAGTCAGCGCCGAGCATTCCGCGCGATGACGGTGTCGACGTCAAGAGTGTGATAGGCCGATTCCGGCACGGCGAAGGCGGTCTTCAATTCAGCTTTCAGCCGCGCGAACTGCTCCGCTTCCAGTCGTTCCTTATCGCGCCTGATGAGATCGCGCACATATTCGCTGACATTGTCGTAGGCCCCGTCCTCACCGACGTTCCGGGCGACGAAATCCTTGAGCGCGCCGCTAACCCGGACATTGAGGGTCATCATCTCGGCCATGGAAGCCTCCAATCAGATTGGTCCAACATATAAGGGATATTGTGGACAGTAGCAAGGCGTGAGTGACTAGAGCACCAACGCGTGAAAATCGAAGGGGTAAGAAAAGCCTGAACCCGCTGGTCCGCGGTGAAGGTGAGACAGAAGGGAGGAGGGAAAAGGAGGTTACGGCCTCGCATCCGCTCCGCCGGTCTCGCTTGTACCAACGACCGAAGGGTTTTGAACTTCATGAATACCGATGCCAATTCCAATCTCGCGGACATCGTCGATCGCGACAACCGCTTCAGGGTGCTGCGCAGGCTCGAAGAGCCGTGGGGTAAAGAGAGTGATGAGCCCGCAAGAGGCAGAAGAAGAGCGCTGGTACTGGTCGATGTCGAGACGACGGGGCTCGATCCCGAGCATGATGCGATCATCGAACTCGCGCTGATGCAGGTGGTGGTCGAGAGCGAAGGCGATGACCTCGTTCACAGGATCGTGTCCTGGACGAAGCCGGAGGAATGGCTGCAGGACCCCGGACGGGAGATCCCGGAACGCATCAGCTTCCTGACGGGGATCACCGACGATGCCGTCGCCGGCCAGCGGATCGACGACGACCGCGTGCTCGAGGTGCTCTCGAAGGCGGACCTCATCATCGCGCATAATGCGCGCTTCGACCGCGCCTTCATCGAACAGCGCTACCTGGAACTCGGCCCCCGGCCGTGGGCCTGCAGCATGAACGAGATCGACTGGCTGACCCTGGAGATGGACGGGAAGAACCTGGGCTATTTGCTGATGCAGAGCGGCCGCTTCTACCAGGCGCATCATGCAGCGAACGATGTCTGGAGCCTGTTCAAATTGCTGACGCACGCGCCGGCGCACTTCCAGCTGCTCGACGCGCGGACCTGTCTCGACCTGCTGCTGGAGGCGAGCGATGCCGAGAGCTACCGCGTCGAGGCGCTGAACGCGCCCTACGGCTTCAAGGACCGGCTGAAATCCCGCGGCTACAAATGGGATCCGAAGAAGAGGGTGTGGTGGACCGAGCTGGGCTATCCTGAGTACCTCAGCGAGCGGGACTGGTTTGCCGAGCTTGGCCTGCCGTCGTTTGTGGCAACACCGATCGACGCAACGCAGCGCCATCTCTGATCCCCGAACACCTAAGCCAGCATTCTCTCGAAAGGGCCCGCCTCGCGCGGGCCTTTTCGTATCTACCTACAGGACAATTTCCACATGATCATTCTCGACCGCCAGCACCCGATCCGCAATCCCGATGGCCCCGCCATAGTGCAGGAGGTGGACAAGACCATCGTCGTTGCAGACTTCGAGTTCCGCCGAGACCTTGAGAAGCACAGCGCCTATGTCAGACGGGACGGACCCTCGGCGTATCCAACGGCGCGTTGGGCCTTCGACGAGATCGTCTGCGGCTCCTGGGTCGTGATCCGTTTCCCGGCAGGCGAGGTGGAGAAACCCGAGGTCGGGCGCTTCCATTCGCTGTGCCAGCCCGACATGGACGAGATCGACATTGCCGATCATTTCTTCCGCCAGGTGCTCGAGCGGCATGTGGACGGGAACGGCGATCCGGCGCGGTTTGTCACCTGGGGCGGTGACTATAAAGACAACGAGGTGCTGCGGCGCGTGGCGATGTGCTGGGGCGTGACCGTGCCCCCGCAGCTACGCAATACCACTGAAAACTGTCCATTGCGGCTCGACCTTTGCCAGGACTGTTACACGGACGAGATCAAGGGTCTGCACCTGTCCGAGTATGCGTTTGCGCAAGGGCTGCCCGGCAAGGCCATTCCGGCAAGGCAGGTGACCAAGCACGTGCTTGCCGGCGATTGGAAACGCGTCGAGGAGCAATGCGCGGGTGATGTTCTGCTGACCGCCATCCTCGCCGTGCGCCGGCTCGCGACCTGCGGCGAGATCGGCCAGACCGGCAAGGCGTGCACGCGCGCGCTCATCGACCGCTTCTGCGAGCGGGCGCCCACCGATTACACGCGCATGTGGGCGCGCTGGCGCAAGGAGAACCTCGGGCATCGGGAAATCCTGACATGCCGCGGCCGTTGAACCTCGGGGCCGCCATTGTGTTGAGCATCGCGGCCGCGGCGGCACAATTGAAATAGACGCCAGACGAAGGGGAAGGGGGCTCCGGCTAACGCCGTGGTTCCGGACCCACCTCCTTCTCTCACCATAGCTCCAGGACAGACCATGCCCACGACCAGACGCCGGGCAGCGCAGCGCCGGGCGCTGCGCTGGGCGCAGTGCGATCTATGCGCAGGGTGCGGCGCATTCCTAACAAGCGGCAAGCGGCTGCCTCGCCATCACCCTGACTCTCCCACCTTCGATCACGTAATCGCGCGGAGCGCAGGGGGAGGGCGCACGCTCGCAAACGGGCTTCTGAAACACCAGCGCTGCAACCAGCAGCGCGGGCACAAACCGCCAACAGGCTGCGACCTGCTCTGGGTCGATCTCGTGCAGAGCCGGCTGTCGGCACGGCCGCGGAGTTTCAAGGCGACGTTTTCTGGTGGAGTGCCCAATCCAGAACTGGCCCGCCAGCGCTAGCGCTGACTGTAATTCCAATGCGCAACCAACTCGCCCGCCTTCTTGCGGGCATTTTCATCATTGAAAGAAAGAACCCATGATCACATTCAACCGTCCCCGCCCGGTGGGCGGCACCTCCCGCTTCGACCTGCACAGACAGAGCGCAAAGAGCATCGTCGCCGCCTCTTTTGCCTATGCCCGCGACGACGCGCGCTACGAGGCCTACTGTAGCGACCTCGGCGAAGCGGCGGCATACCGACTGCGCTGGCCCTTCTGGCGGATCGTGGCAGGCTCATGGGTCGTGGCCCGCTTTCCCGGATGCCAGGACAGGTCGGTGGTCGAGGCGTTCGAGACACGGATTCAGCCGGAATGCGACGAGACCGATATCGTCGACGAACTCTTCGAGGCCCTGACGGCCGAAGCCCCCGACCCGGATCACACCGCCCAGCTGGTCACATGGGGCGCTCCGCATGACGATGTCCTCTCGCTGCGGCGCGTGGCGCAAATGCAGGGCCGGATCCTGCCGCCGCAATTGCGATCCGCCGAAAGCGCAGCGGCGCATCGGATCAGGCTGAGCGAGCTAACATGCGATGGACGCGAACAGCTGCATCTGGCCGAATATGTCCGGGGACTGGAACTGAGGGGTATCCCGGTTCCCGGGCACTATCTCCCCCATCTGGTCAGGGAGGAGGCATGGGCGAAGATCGCAGAACATTGCGCGGCCAATGCCATGCTCACCGCGATCTGCGCGGCGCGGCATTTCGCGAGCGAGGGCATCGGGCAGGCAGCCGCAGCCTGCACCGATGGCATCGTCGAGGCATTCTGCAAGCAGCCGCCGACGGACTACGTCCGCACCTTGTCGAACTGGCACCGCAGATACCGATACGATCGCCTCTTCGGCGAGCCGGGTTATGAGTGAGCACTGGACTGCATATACATGCTTAAGGGAACCCGACGCATGACCAGACCTCAAAACGGCTTCGGTCGTGGCAGCGGAGGCGATCGCTATCCGCCGATCAGCAAGGACGAAGCCGACGCAGGCGCCCGGGCGATCGTCAGGCTCTTTGCCTTGTGGGAATTGACGGATGCCGAGGCTCAGGCGCTCATGGGTGGTCTCGGCAGCGAGCGCTGGCAGCGCTGGAAACAGGGCAGGGCAGGGGTAATCGAGCGCGAATGCGCGCTCCGCCTTTCGTTGCTGCTCGGCGTTCATGTCGGGTTGAAAACACTCTTCAGCAATCCGGCAGGCGTGCGTGCCTGGATCAGAACGCCCCGGCGCGACCTTGGCGGCGAAGCGCCGCTATCGGTAATGATGGCGCGTTCGATCACGGGCCTTGAACAGGTGCGCTATTTGCTGGCCGCGCTTGGCCAATGAGGATCAGATGCCCTTGATTGCGGTACAAACGCAGCGCCACTGCACGGAAGGCGCCTCCGCGAAATTCTGAGAAGACCAAAATGAAAACTGAAATCATCGACCGCCTCGCGGTCCGGTGGGGTGACTGCCATACTGGTGAACTCGCCCTCGATCGCAATGGCGGCATCAATTTCACTTACGCTGAAAGTTGGCTCCGTGATCCGCAAGCGCTGCCGCTTTCCTGTGGGCTCCCCTTGCAATCCGAAACGTTCGCAGACCGCGCCTGCAAACCGTTCTTCGAGAACCTTCTGCCCGAAGAATGGCAGCGCGAAGCCGCGGCCCGCGCGCTAGAGATCTCACCGGGCAATCCGTTCCGATTGCTGAAGGCGCTGGGCGGCGATACGGCGGGAGCGCTAACGTTCTGGCCAATAGATCAGGCGCTTCCTTCCTGCTTATATGCAGAAACACCCGTCCCGCTGAGCGACGCCGAACTCGTCGATTTGTTCGACCGGATGGCGCGCGCGCCCATGCTGGCGGGGCAGGGGACCCGCTATAGTCTGGCCGGAGCGCAGAGCAAACTTCCTGTGGTGCTGGTCGATAACCGCATCGCGGTGGCTCCCCCGGGACAGGCGACCACCGATATCATCAAGCCTGAGCCCGAGAGGTTTCCGGGGCTGGCTGCAAACGAGGCGTTCTGTTTGGCTTTAGCGAAAAGCATCCGCCTCGGCACGGCTGCCGCCGAATGGCGTTCTGCCAGGGGAAGGGCCTTCCTGCTCGTGTCGCGCTATGACCGGATCACCGCAAGCGGAACGACACGGCGGTTGCATCAAGAAGACTTCGCGCAAGGCCTGGGTGTTCTGCCCTTGAAGAAATATGCGACTGATGGAGGACCGGTTTTTCGCGACTGCTTTGAGCTTGTCCGTCAGGTCACGACCGAACCCGAAGCAGAAAATCTCAAGCTGATCGATGCAGCGCTTTTCAATCTCGTCATCGGCAATGCCGATGCGCATGCCAAGAACTTCAGCCTGCTGCGCAATGGGGATCGGAAAATCGTGCTCGCGCCGCTGTACGATATCATTTCTACCGTGGTGTGGCCCGAGCTCTCGCCCCGTTTCGCCATGAAGTACGGGCGGGCGAGGACGCTTGAAGAGATGTCCACCGGAAGCTTCGAGCGTTTCGCAGCCGATGCGGGCGTCGATGTCCAGATAATCCGGGCACGCGGTGTTTCACTGTGCGAGCGCATCATGCGAAGCATTGAGGCGGGTTTGGAAGTGCCGGGTCTGAGCGAGCGATCTGCTATCTCGGCTCTGGCGGCCTTCATCCACGAACGTGCCGGGCGAGTATCGCTGAACCTCGCGTAGCAAGGGATCTGCGGAAAGAGGCCGGCTGTTCCTTTCCGGCGACCGGACGATAGCGTAAAGTGGCGGCCATGTCGCGGTACACGATCCATAAGAGCGGTGGCATAAGTTCAGGCTTGGGAAGCCGGCCGCTTTCCGAAACCGCGCGTGTTCGTAAGCATGGTCGAATCCGCGGCATGGAAGAGCCGGGCTTGATCGACCGTATCAGATCACTGTTCAGCGGGAGAATGATACGCTGACGGACATCCCGCTTCTCAAGGGTTCAAGTGTCATTTTCGCTTCCTGTGAATTACATCCACGCGCCTGACAGGCGCGTCGCCGCCGCGAATTGCACCGATAACGGCGTGAATGCTTTATTCGAAGTGAGGCCGACCTGAATGTCGCTTTGGCGCCCCCAATTTGAAGATGCTTTGAAAATGCTCGCGCAAATCAGCGCGGCGATGGACGAGCGCGGCTACACACCCCCGGTTCTGGTCGGCGGCGGCGCCGTTGAACTTTATACCCAAGGCATGGTGAACACCGGTGATTTCGATCTGGTTGCGACGCAGCAGGAGGTGCTGGAAGCCATCATGGCCCAGCATGGCTTTGTTCGGCCTAAGGGTGCGGGCATCTCGCTACGAGGGTGGATCCATCCCGACCTCAAGCTTGGCTTCGAGGTTGTCGGCAGTCGGTTGCTTGATGGTCTGGCCGATGACGATCACCTGCAAATTGTCGAAATAAGCGACAACGGAGCGGTAGCGGTCATTTCGATCGAAGATTTGATCGCGGACCGGATGGGGCAGTATTCGTCTGGATCGGCCGATGAAATGCTCGGGCAAGCCAAAGCCATGTTCACGCTTTCGAAAGAACTCGATCGCGATTATATGGATCGCAGGATCCGTGAGGAAACGGCACAGGAATATGGCGTTCAAGACCTTGAAGACGAAGCGTAAGGCGATCAGCCTCGTCGCGCTCGGCGAAGAAATCGCCCAGCGGCGCTTTGCTGTTGGCGAGGTCTTCGTGCCGCGAAATTCCGGAACCCGCCGGACGGTTTCCAAGGCTGCACTACTCGAACAGATCGCGAAGATCGGCGGCAACTGGTGAATCGGTCTTGCGTTTCCCAAGCGCCGCCCCTTCGCTCGAGCAAGGATACTCCGGCGACGAGCGGGTGGATGGCCTGCGTGTATAGAAGCTGGCTAGCGCATGACGGGACAAATCTGCTGAGGACTTTCGGCCTTTAGACGGTGTTTTTACGGACACAGATTCCAACCGTCGCTATTGGTAATGCCTGCAGATTCGTGTGCGGACAGGACCTGCAAATGGTAGTGAGGCATGTTCGGATCAGCCGCCGACTGGCCTTCCACGGGAGCGCCATCATCTGTAATCTCTATCGCCTGAACAGAGCTCCGGATGAAGTCGGCAAGATGTTCGGCGCAGCTGCGATCGCCACAAATGCCGGAGAAGAGATCTATCCAGGCTACCCCGGCCTTGTCCTCGCGGGTGCCCAATTGCGGGCGATGACATGGGGTTTCCCGCTCTCCTTGACGGGGAAGTCGGGACAGAAGCTCAAACCGAAGCCTGTAAACAATGCGCGTGCGGACAAGCTGGACAGCCTCATGTGGCGCTACAGCTTTGCCGAACGGCGGTGCCTGATCCCGTTGACCGCCTTTGCCGAGGCCGAGGGTGTGAAAGGCCACAAGACGCGGACATGGATTAGCTTTGCTGACCAGCCTGTGTTCACTGTCGCCGGCATCTGGCGCGAGAGCGATGAATGGGGACCGGTCTATTCGATGGTAATGACCGAAGAATGTACCGGTATGCAGGGCATTCACGATCGGTCGCCGGTCATCATCGCACCCAGCGATCACAGGCAATGGCAGCACGGTGCGCCCGAGGAGGCACGGGCTTTATGCAAGCCCTACGCAGGCACCCTACACCTCGATCGGACAGACGAGCCTTGGATCCGGCGCTGAATGCGCATCTAATTGGATGTCAATTCCGCGACTTTCGGCGGATATTCGGCGGCCAGCTCGTAAAAATGCCGCCTGTTTCTGAAGGAGCAGACCCAGACGTCGTAGTTAGGCTTATCCTGCCAGGCAATGCCTCGCCTCTTCAATTGTCGAAAGCGTTCGAGAAGATCCCTATCGAATTTGAAGCGGGCCTGGACATGGCCTTTGGCGGCTTTGATCGACACCAGGGATTCGGGGGGCGGGTCATCGTGGAAATTCCGTTCGACTTCGGCCCATTTGAGCGCGATCGCGGCTTCGATCACGACTGGTGGCAATCTCATGCGCGCGCTTTTCGATCCACTGGGATCGCTCTTCCAATTCCTTTGTCTGCCGGGCCTCCAGCGCCTCGGCCTCGGCCATTTGCTGCCTGTCGTCGGCCTCTTTCTGCTGAATTAGCTGGCGAATTTCTGCTTCTCTATGCTGAAGTCGGTGGCGTAGGAGCGAGGTGGCCACGTCCCATTTGGTGAGACCGTGATCTACGGCGAGCGGTGTAAGCCGGTAGCTTCGGCCCGTCATGCGGGTCCGCTATGGGTTTCGTGCATGCGGGCGAGAAATGCTTCGCGATCGAAGGGTCGTGGATCGCCGGACTGTTCCCCTGCAATTAGTGCCTCTTGCAAAGCACGCACCTTGGTCTCGTGCTCTTCGAGTAGGCGAAGTCCCGCACGGACCACATCGCTGGCCGAGCCATAACGACCGGCCTTGACCTGGTCGGTGATGAAGCTGGTGAAGTGATCCCCGATCGTCACTGAGGTGTTGCGTGCCATGGGCAGTCCTTTCGATTACGTATGCCCACCCCGATATACCAAGAAGTAATACAAAGCAATGGCGGTGCTCGTGTGAGGCATTCAGTGGTGGCGCAATCCAACCAGACAAGAGCCAGTCGCAGGCTCAGGGGGTCCGATCTCGATGCGACCGGAACTGTCGCAGGTCTGTAGGAAAAGGCAGCATCACTTCAGACGGTCGGAGTCGCGGCCAGAAAGGAGATGCTCCGTCATGCTGCTCTTGTTGTTCGTCTCGCTTCTCATGTTAGTCCTGCTTGTGGTAGCTGTCATGTCCATGCTGACCGCTGGGGTCGGTAACGCGGTGCAGGCCTCCTGCAGATCTGCTCTCCGGATCTCAGAAGGAAGTGCCGAGGTAGAAGACGCTTTCGGCTGTGCGCTGGCCTGTTGCCCGGAATATGCCACGCCATTGCTCGAAGCGCGGTCGCCCTGCGCATTGCTGTTGGCTCGCGCCGCCTCTGGTGATCTCGACGCGATGACGGACCAGATCGTCGACCATCTGCGTAGCCACATTCCCGCGTTGGTGGCAGCGCACCTCGCCGTCATCGAGAGAGCCCAGCCTGGTCTTCGCCGACAGGCGATGGCCGATCTGGTCGGGGACTTGCGCAACATGGCTGCCGTGGCGCAGGGGCGGCTCGACTTCCTCGCGGCAAGGCGCAGTGAAATGCGCAGGACTGCCTTGCCTCGCGCGGCCGCGGCCTGATGGTGGGACTGTCCAAATCCCGCATTGCGGCGTTCGAGCAATGTCCGCGTCGGCTCTGGCTTCAGGTCCATCGCCGCGATCTTGCCGAATGGGGCGAGGGAGCCGAAGCGCTGTTCGTCATCGGCAACGAAGTGGGCGAGGCGGCCTGCGCGCTGCATCCCGGTGGCATCATGATCGAGGCCGAGCCGGACCTGGCTGCAGCGCTGGAAACCACCGCGCGCCTGATTGCGGAAGATCATCCCGGTCCGCTGTTCGAGGCGACCTTCATGCACCGCGGCGTTCTTGTCAGGGTCGACGTGATGGAGCGGCTGCCAGGCGGTGGCTGGCATGTCGCCGAAGTGAAGAGTTCGACCGCGTCCAAGGAGTACCATACGGGCGACCTGGCGACGCAGGTCTGGGTGCTGCAGGGCTGCGGCATCGATGTCCGGTCGGCTGCGATCCGCCACGTCAACAACCGGTTCGTATTGCAGGTTCCGGGCAAACTGGACGGGCTGCTGCGCGATGCCGACATGCTCGGGATGCTGGGCGGGATCATCGCGGGTCGCGATGAGGTGGTTGGTAAGGCTCAGGCGGTGCTGGCGGAGGAGGAGCCGCAGACGGCGCCGGGCGATCATTGCAGCAGGCCGCATGACTGCGAATTCGCCGCACACTGCCGCAGGGGAGAGCCGCTGCCACCGGAATGGCCGGTGACGGTGCTGCCGCGCGGGGCAGGGGCCGCATGGCTGGCGCGCGGCTATGACGATCTGCTCGATGTTCCGGCAGACCGTTTGTCGGGCGTGAACGCCATTGTCCACGCCGCAACGGTCAGCGGCACGCCCTATCACGACCGCGGCGGTGCCGCTTTCGAGATGATGCAATGGGGCTGGCCGCGGGTGTGGCTGGATTTCGAGACAATCGCCTTTGGAGTTCCGCGCTGGATCGGTACGCGTCCCCATCAGCAGATTCCGTTCCAATTCTCGCTTCACCTCGAGCAGGAAAACGGCACGATGGCCCATTCCGAATTCCTGTCGACCGATGGGAACGATCCGCGCCGCGCCTGTGCGGAGGCGCTTGTCGAGCAGATCCCGGCAGGGGCCGCGATCGTCGCCTATCACGCGCCGTTTGAACGCCGCGTTCTGCGCTACCTTGCCGAGTGTTTCCCGGATCTTTCCGATGCATTGCAGGACATGGCCGAGCGCTGCGTCGACCTTCTCCCGGTCACCCGCAAGCACTGGTACCACCGCGACCAGCGCGGAAGTTGGTCGCTCAAGAAGGTGCTGCCGACGATAGCCTCACTTGATTACGGCTCGCTCGAGGTGAAGGACGGCGGCGATGCGCAGGCTACATATCTCGAGGCAATCGATCCCGCCACTGACCCGGACCGTCAACTGCTGCTGCGCGAAGCCTTGCTAGCCTATTGCGAGCGGGACACCTGAGCGATGGTGCTGATTGCCCGCGCACTTGCATTAACCCGCCATCGTGATGGGGTCTGAGATCTGCGTCAGATTTCGCAGCATAACAGGCATCAAAACTTGCCCATTTAGGACATCGGGGAATGACTGGCGTCAGGCATTCTTCAAGCCCGACTGATGAGGGTGCTATCCGCAACATCGAAAACTGGCGGAAAACTGCCAATCCATCTCCCACAAATCGCAGGACATGCGGATCGCATCCCCCAAATCCGCAGAAGGCCGTCAAGCACCCGTGCGGGGGGTGAGTATCTGAATTGCGGGTTCGACGCGTAGCACTGTGGCCCCTCAAACCTTCCGGTGAAACCTCCCGTTCGAGGTCTTAGCGCAATAGCTCGCCGACCAACGAAGGCTTCTTGGCAATCATCGCCAGCAGGACCTGTGCGGGACCGGTCGGTTGCCTGCGGCCATGTTCCCAGTTGAGCAATGTGCCCTTGGCAACACCGATGCTGCGCGCGAACGCACTTTGCGACAGTCCGGTCTTCGCCCGGATAGCCGCGACATCCACCACCGGCACTTCGATCGTGTGAATGCGGATGCCGGTCTCCTTGCCCTGGGCGTGGTCCATCGCCTCGCTCAGTCCCTGCATGATGCTGTTATAGGCCGTGCTCATGTGTTGTCTCCAAAGCGCGCGATCAGGGTCTTGCTCAGCTCAACCGCTGCTGCTTGTTCGGCCCTGGTCAGATTATCCTTCTCGTTCTTGGCGAACACGGTGACGAGGTAGATTGGCATATGCCTGCCACCGAAAACGTAGATGATCCTGTAACCGCCGCTTTTGCCGCCACCTGCACGCGGGATACGGACCTTGCGCAAACCTCCGCCCAACGACACGCCCGCTTCCGGGTTGGCGGCGATGTAATCAACCAAGCCCATGCGTTCTTCATCGCCCATGATGGTCTTGGCGCGCCGCTGGAACTCGGGTAGTTCGACAACGGTCTGCAAGATCGCCATGCGCACCGTATATAAGCCATTGGCGTATAGGTCAATGACGCACTACACCGGCTGACAAGCACAAGGACTTGCCCGTTCCGCATCCGTTGAGCGAAACCTGCCCCATGAACACTGGGCACGTTCTTGCGATCGGTACACGCAGCATCAGCGCCGCGTACCATTCACAGGCGTGAACACCCGCAAGCCGATGCTGGCTCCCGATGGCGTGGTGCCGGGCGTTGAATTCTGCAGAAACTTCGGGGCGCGGCGCGCGGCCCGGAAACGCTCTGCGCTTTAGCATGCCGCTGCCCGAACATTAGCGACGGGCGTTCAGCGTATCGCGTCAAACTATTTTTCAAGAAGCGTTACGGTTTAATCAGCCACTGACGTGACGGACCACCCGCTGGATCAAATGCTCTCGTAAGTCGGTTCTCCATTGGCCGTATGCTTCGACGCCTGCCTTGCTTCTTTCACCGGCGGAGAGATCTAAACCGCCAGCAATCCGAGAGCGACCGATGCGGAAGCGGCCGAGGAAGACACGGAGCGCAAAGGTGGCAGGCACCTCAGGTGCAACCCATCACACCTCCGGGCGGAAACAGGGTCATTTGCAACACCATCGGCACCATCACTACATGCCGCTGATCATATAGGATGAGCGGGCTGGCAGGGAATATGGCGTGGCAATGTGCCGGTTTACGCCACCGCATCCAGCCCGCTGCGCTGGATGATCGAAAGCAGCCGCAGCGCCGGCCCTCCCGGCCTTTTCGCCCCGCGTTCCCAGTCTGACACAAGGTTTTTCGACACGTTGAGATAGCGCGCAAACACCGGCTGCGAGACATGCTCTGCCTCCCGGATCGCCTTGATTTCGTTAGGTGATAGAACCGGCGCAGGCGCTAGAGACGCCTCATCGAACTCGCGCATGGTGCGTTTGTCTATGCTGCCCGCGTCGTGCAGGCCTTCCATCATTTCGTGGACGGCGGCCATTGCCTCGCTTTTGTAGGTCTTCGCCTTAGTCTTGCTCATCGTTTTTCACCTCGACCAATCGGCCTGCTTCAACTTCCGTTTCGATCTGGCCATCGCCCAAATCCAGCATGATGCTCGCAGCCTTGCGATATACCTTCAGTTCCGCCGCACTCAGGTTCGCCTGGTCGCTCTTGGCAAAGGCAAACACGAATATGGCCCGCTCGCCCGAGCGGAAGATCAGGATCGAACGATAGCCGCCCGATTTACCTCCGCCCCGGCGCGCGATGCGCTGCTTGATGAGCCCGCTGCCAAGGTCGGCATCGATCAGGCCAGTTTCAGCCCGGTGCACGGCATCGGCAAGCGCGGCATCGCTGATCTTCTCCTTTGCCGCGAACTTGGCGAACCAGCGGTTGGCGTAGATGCGGATGCGTGGGCTCTCAGTCATGCAGCAACGATTTGCTATCATACTTAGTGTTATGGTTCAATGAACGAGTGCCGTTCATGCTCTGCTCGATCAGGTCGCCGATGCGCAGCGCAGCCCCGATGACGTGACCATCGACAAGATGGGCATAGCGGGCGGCTGTCAATCGGCGTTCAATCGGGACCCCCTATCGGCGCGCAAAAGGGACCCCCTTGGTGTTGCATAGATTGATCGATGTTGGGCGCTGGTTTCGCGCTGCTGGCGGCGTAGGGAGGGCGTAGCCCGACCGGAGGCGTCAGCAGCGCGAAGGCGTTTTTCTGATCGGGTCAGCTGCGGTTTTTGAAGCGCCAGCTGTCGTTGCCGGTCTCGACGATGTCGCAATGGTGGGTGATGCGGTCGAGCAGCGCGGTGGTCATCTTCGGGTCGCCGAACACGGTGGGCCACTCGCCGAAGGCGAGGTTGGTGGTGATGATGACCGAGGTCTGCTCGTAGAGCTTGCTGATCAGGTGGAACAAGAGCTGCCCGCCGGATCGGGCGAACGGCAGATAACCCAGTTCATCGAGCACCACGAGATCGAGTCGGCTGAGCTGGGCGGCGATGGATCCGGCTTTGCCGATACGCGCCTCTTCCTCGAGCCGGGTGACGAGATCGACCGTGTTGAAGTAGCGCCCACGGGCACCGACACGCACGACGCTGGCGGTGATTGCGGTGGCCAGATGGGTCTTGCCCGTCCCTGTGCCGCCGATGAGCACGATGTTGCGGCGACCGGGCAGGAACGAACCTGCGTGCAGGGAACGCACCAGCCCTTCGTTGATAGGGGTGCCCTCGAACACGAAGGCATCGAGGTCCTTGATTACAGGCAGCTTGGCCGCGGTCATGCGGTAGCGGATCGAGGCAGCATGACGATGCGCTGCTTCTGCCCGCAGCAGGTCGGTCAGGATCTCGTTGGTCGTGCGCTTGCGCTGCAGCCCGGTGGTTACCGCCTCGTCGAAGGCTCCTGCCATGCCCTTGAGGCCGAGCGCGCGCATCGCCTCGATCATTTCATGCCGCTGCATTGAAGCCTCGCACCGTATCGTAGCGCGCGCAGTCCGCGATCGGCGGGTGACTGAGCTTGAGATCAACGACCACGTCCAGAGTGCGCTCGGATGGCGGGTCCCGGTATCGGGCCAGGATGTTGAGGATCACCTCGTCGCTGACGGCCCCGTTATCGAGCGCCTCCCGGATCGCGGCCTCGACCGCTTCCAGACCATCGGTCATTACGGCTGCCAGTACGCGCACGAAGCGGCGGTCGGCTTCATCACCGCCGCCCAGCTTGCGCCGCAACCGCGTCAGTGCCGGTGGCAGGTCCCACCCCTGGAAGGGCGCGCCGTTCCGCAAAGCGCCGGGCTTGTTCGCCAGAACGGGCAGGTAATGCCAGGGATCATAGATCGTCCGGTCACGGCCGAAGTGCCGGGCATGCTCGGCGATTACCTCGTCGCCGAGGCGCACGACAATGCGGTCGGCATAGGCGCGGACCTGGACGGCCCGCCGCGCAGCCTTGGCCATGACTGAGTAGCGGTTGCGGTCGAAGCTGATCAGGCACGTGCCGGTCACGGCATGGGCGGTCTCGTGGAAGCCGTCGAAGGGCGCCAACATCGGCTGCAAGGCAGACCGTTCGAGGTCCAGCGCTTCGGCAACGGTCAGCTCCTTCTGCTCGGGATGCGCGTGCGTTGCGGCCCAGCGCAGGCACTCGGCCTCCAGCCACCCGTTGAGCTCCTCGATGCTGGCAAAGCGCAGGCGAGGCTGGAAGAACCGGCCCCGGATCGTCTGGACCTGATGTTCGACCTGACCCTTCTCCCATCCCGCCGCCGGCGAGCAAGCGGTCGGCTCGACCATGTAATGATCGGCCATGACCAGAAAGCGGCGGTTGAACACCCGCTCCTTGCCGACGAACACGGTGGTGACCGCGGTCTTCATGTTATCGTAGATGCCGCGCAGGGGAACGCCGCCAAAAAAGGCAAAGCCCCGGGCATGGGCGTCGAACACCATCTCCTGCGTCTCGCGCGGATAGGCCCGGACGTAGACAGCCCGCGACGCACACAGCCGCATCTGCGCCACCTTCACTCGCATCGGCTTGCCCGCGATCTCCACATCCTCGTGGCTCCAGTCGAACTGGTAGGCCTCGCCGGGCTTGAACATGAGCGGGATGAACGCGGGCGCCCCATCACCCGCATCCTTGCGCCTCGCTTCCGTCCAGCGCCGGGCGTAGCGCCGGACCGCGTCGTAGGATCCCTCGAACCCCTCACGGCACAGCAGATCATGGATCCGGGTCATGCGCAGCCGATCACGCCGGTGCCGGGCCTCGTTCTCCGCCAGCAGCGTGTCGAGCCGCTCCTGAAACGGCCCAAGCCGGGGCAGCGGTTGAACCGTGCGGCGATAATCGAATGCGCCTTCTGGTGCCCGGATCGCCTTGCGCACCACCTTGCGGGATAACCGCAGATCGCGCGCAATCGCCTTGATCGCCTTCCCGCTCGCGTGCTCCCGCCGAATCCGAACAATCGTCTCCACCACCAACATCCCGATCTCACCACCTGGAAAACCAGGCGGTCAACTACACCATCAGAATGAAGGGTCCCTTTTAGACGCCGATCACCCCTCTAACAGGGTCCCTTTTGCACGCCGATCCACAGCCATCGCAAGCCGCGGGGTGCTGTTCGTCAGCTTCAACTATCGGGTGGGGCGGTTCGGGTTCTTCGCGTTTCCGCAGTTGACCGCTGAGGATCCCGACGACGGGTTGCTGGGCAATTACGGGTTCATGGACCAGATCGCCGCGTTGGGTTGGCTGCGGGAGAACGTCGCGGCGTTCGGCGGCGATCCGGGCAACGTCACGGTCATCGGCGAAAGCGCAGGTGGCATGTCGGTGCACAATCTGGTGACCTCACCGCTGGCACGCGGTCTGTTCCACAAGGCCGTGGTGATGTCTGGCGGCGATGCAAAATCAGCCGATGTTACGCTGGCCGAGGCGGAAGAGATCGGGGTGAACTTCGCACGGGCCCAGGGGCTCGATCCGACCGCTTCCGATGCGTTGCAGCGTCTGCGGCAACTGAGCGCGGAGGAGGTGACCGGCGGGCTGAACCTGTCGCAGCTATCCGGAACTCAAGGGCCGCGGACCTTCACACGTCCATTCCCGGACGGGACGGTCGCCGTGGACATGGACAAAGCCTATGCCAGCGGTGCCTTCGCGCCGGTTCCAATGATCGTGGGGGCGACCAGCGCCGATATTGGCGGGCCAGTCGGATACATGATCGCCGGCGCGCGCGAAGCAGCGGGTATGCTGGCCGACAAGGGCGTGCCCGTGTGGCACTACCGCTTCTCCTATGTCGCGGACGCAATCGGTCAGACCGGTGCGCAGCACGCTTCCGAGATCCCGTTCTTTTTCGACAATACGGCAATCAAGTATGGCACCGCGACAACGCCCCAGGACATCGCGATCGGCAGAACGATCGCGGATTACATCGTCCACTTTGCAAGAACGGGTGAGCCGAATGGACCGGACTTGCCATTTTGGCCCCGATATACACGCGCCAGCGACATGATCATGGACTTCGCTGAGAGCGGAAGGGCTGAGGTCAAACCCGACCCTTGGGGGGCCGAGATCGATGCAAGCCAAGCACGCTGAGCTTCGTGCTCTTCCGCTTTCGGCTCTTCACAGCCATTGATGCAGCTACAGCATTGCAGGCTTTCTGGCGAAGATGCCGAAGCCGGCAATCGCTGCATAGCACAGCGCGGGCAGGATCAGCGCGACCGCGAGACTGCCGCTCAGATCGGCCAGCATTCCGGTAGCAAGCGGGATCACGGCGCCGCCGAAGATCGCGACATTGATCAGGCCCGAACCGTCCGCCGCCCGTGACCCCAGGTTTTCGGAGGCGAGACTGAATATGGTCGGGAACATGATCGCGTTTGCCAACCCAACCGCCAGGATGCTGTAGGCAGCCAACGTGCCGCCCGAATTGGTGGAAACGCCCAGCAGCACGATTGCACCCGCCGCAGCACAGGCCAGCACCAGCCCCGGGCTGACGACGCGCAGTACGACGGACCCAAGAAAGCGGCCGACCATTGCACCCGCCCAATAAAGGCTGACCATCCAGCCAACCGCACTTTCAGGAGCGTCGAGCACACGGTCCTGCATCAGGTAGTTGATAACGAGGGAGCCGATCGAAACCTCCGCCCCGACATATAGAAAGATCGACAATGCGCCGAACCCGAATCGCGGACGGCGCAGCAGGTCGAGGCCGCCCAGCATGCTGGAGGGTTCGTGCCGTTCGCCCTTGAGCCGGTTGCGGAACAGCCACACGACCAGCGCCACCACGGCAATGGCGGCAGCAAGGCCGACATAGCCGTTCACGATTGCTTGGCTTTCCGCCCGGCGATAGGCATCGAGTGCCGGACCGGAGAGTTCCGCTGCGGACACCGTCACAAGGCTGCCCAAGATCAGGATGGAGCCGACATAAGGGAAGATCGTGGTGCCCAGCGAGTTGAACGCCTGCGCGAAGGTCAGCCGGCTGTGCGCCGTTTTCGGATTACCGAGCAGGCTGATCAGCGGATTGGCCACCACCTGCACCAGCACCACTCCGCTCGCCAGCACGAACAGGGCGAACAGGAACAGCGGATAGGTGGCGCTCTGCGCGGCGGGGATGAACAGCAGGCAGCCAATCATCATTGCGACCAGGCCCACCACCGCTCCACGCATGTACCCGATGCGTTTGACCAGCTGCGATGCCGGAATGCCGACCAGCAGGTAGGCGGTGAAGAAGCAGAACTGCACCAGCATCGCCTGTGTGTAGTTCAGCGTGAACAGCTCCTTCAGCTTCGGAATGATCACGTCATTGAGGCTGGTGATCCCGCCGAAGATGAAGAACAGCGCAAAGACGAAGCCCTGCAATCCGGGTGCCTGAATGGGCGCGGCCGATCGGTCGGCGTGCAGTGCAGAGGGAACGATGGCCATGGGTGCAACCTGATTGGAGAAGGGGAAATTACCGCGCCTGGCAGATGGCGTAGCCCAGCGGGGGCAGGGTGACGGCGACGCTGCCAGGGGCGCTGACCGTCGGCGCGCACGTGCCGGCAAGGGCAGCAAAGGCGCTGGAGGCGGTCTCCACCTGCACCTGCTGCGTCACGGCCTTGGTGGAGGTGTTGAAGACCAGCAGCATTTCACGTCCGCTGGCGGGGTCGAAACGCGAAATCGCCAGCACGCCGGGCGCATCGCCGCGAGCGCGCAGAACCTGCTGCCCGCGGGTCAGCGCAGCATGGGCGGTGCGGATACGGGCCAGCTCGGCAATTTGGCGGAACAGCGGATGGGCGGTGTCGAAATTGATATCGGCGGTGGTCGCATCGCTGCCGAGCAGGGTGTTGTCATTGTAGCTGGCGACTTCGCTGGCGAACATGTCCTCCCGCGATCCCTGGTCGCCGCCATCCCCGGTAAAGCCCTGCTCGTCGCCTGAGTAGATCGTCGGCACGCCGCGCAGCGTCAGCAGCATGGCGTTTGCCAGCATGGTGCGTTCCAGCAGCTCGGCATCGCTCGCTTGTGGGAAGGCGCGCCGCAACTGGAAGCCAAAGCGGCCATCATCGTGATTGCCGGTGAAGGTCGGCAGGGTAAGCGCGGTGTCGAAACCGTGTTCGTATAGTGCATCGCCGTCAAACAGCGTCTCGAATGCATTGGTGCCAGCCGTGCCGGCGACGGTCTGGACCACCGCCTCGCGGAAGGCGAAGTCGAGCACGGCCGGTAGCTTGTCGACGCGGGTAAACCTGGCGAGACCCCCCGCATCTAGCGCGTGCAGCGCAACTTCGCCGAAGATGTGAAAATTCGGGATGCCGCGCGTCCGGGCGCGATCGAGCATTGCGGGGACGAAGGCCTGCCAGAACTCCGGGTTCACATGACGTGCCGTGTCGATGCGAAACCCATCGATGCCGAAGCGGTCAATCCAGCCCCCAAAGATATCGATCATGCCCGCGACAACCCGAGGATGTTCCGTCATTACGTCATCAAGCCCGAAGAAATCGCCCATGGTGGAGCTTTCGCCGGCGAAGCTGGTGTTGCCGCGATTATGGTACAGCAGGGGGTCGTTCAGCCATGCAGGGCTCTTGGCGGTCTCCTCGCCGGCGGGAATGTAAGGATGGTATGCCCAAGCCGGATCTGTCAGCCGCGCCCAGTTGGCCGCAGCGGGATCGGCATTGCCGGTGAAGCCGGGGTTGATCGGCTCACCATCGACCCCGCCGGAGGTGGTGTAGGGAAAATCCGCCAGACCGCGATAGCTGCAATCCGCGCCCGCTCCCTTGTTGCCATCGCCATCGCATTCGCGATACCGGATCACGTCGGCCGTGTGATTGACCACGATATCCATGTAGACCTTCAGGCCCCGCCGATGGGCGGCCTCCACCAGCGCGGCGAAGTCGGCATCCGTGCCGAAATGCGGATCGACATGTTCGAAGTCCGTGATCCAGTAGCCATGATAGCCCGCCGACTGGCGGCCCGGCGGACCCTGCACCGGCTTGTTGCGGAAGATCGGCCCGACCCACAACGCCGTCACGCCAAGGGCTTGGAGATAGTCGAGCCGCTGCAGCAGCCCTTTCAGATCACCGCCATGATAGAACCCGGTATCCGCGGGATCATAGCCGGTGACGGAACGATCGCCGGAGAGACCGCCGCGATCATTGCCCTTGTCGCCATTCTCAAACCGGTCGGGCAGAACGAAGTAGATCACCTCGTCCTGCGGCAGACGCTGCTGCAGGGCGGTGGCGGCGGGCGGTACAGCCTGTGCACAGGCGGTAGTGGCGGAGAATAGCAGGGCGAGCGCGGGCAGGGCGGAGCCGATCAGGCGAGAGGGGGTCATGCGGGCGTCTCCAGTGCGGCAAGGAAGGCTTCGTGCGAGGGCATCCGGTCGACCGTTGCGGCCGAATGGCGCCGTGCGAGGGCAAGGAACTCGGCCAGTTCGGCAGGGGTAGGGGCATTGGCCAGAGGGTGATGCCGTGCCGGCACGATCCCCTGTCCCACCATCACCTGCAACCAGGCCACTTCGGTAAACAGGTCGTCGGGGTCGCGCGCGATCTGGCCGGTGGCGCGGAACAGGTCGATACGGTGTTGGAGCCGGTCGGGCAGGGGAGTGGACCTGCGCTCGGCCCAGAACGGTTCAGGCCGATCATTGGCGTGATAATGCAGGATCAGGAAGTCCCGTACGGCCTGCCATTCGCGTTCCGTCTGCCGGTTGTATTCCGCCGCCAGGGCAGGTGCGACGTCCGCCGCGGGCAGAAGCTCGAGGAGGCGGGCGATCCCTGACTGGATCAAGTGGATGCTGGTGGATTCGAGCGGTTCGAGGAAGCCGGCGGCAAGGCCTAGCGCCAAGCAATTTCCGACCCAGGCACGGCGGCGGCGTCCGGCGCGGAAGCGCAGGGGGCGCGGCTGCGAAAGGGGGCGACCGTCAAGATTGGTGAGGAGCGTGTCGGCCGCCTGCTGATCGTCCATGTGCGCGCTGCTGTAGACCAGGCCGTTGCCGGTCCGGTGCTGCAAGGGGATGCGCCACTGCCAGCCTGCCACGCGCGCGGTGGCGCGGGTGTAGGGGGTCAGCGGGCGGACACCTTCGCACTGCACGGCGAGCGCGCGGTCGCAAGGGAGCCAGCGGCTCCAATCATCGAAGCCGACCCCCAGCTTGCCGCCCAGCAGCATGCTGGCAAAGCCGGTGCAGTCGATAAAGAAACGGCCCGCGATGCTGCGGCCATCGTCCAGCTGTACCGCCTGTATCAGGCCGCTCGCGCCATCGTGGCGGATATCGGCCACGCGCCCTTCCGTGCGCCGCACGCCGCGCCCTTCAGCATAGCTGCGCAGGAAGGCGGCGTAGAGCGCGGCATCGAATTGGAATGCCCAGGCAAGGCCAGTGGGCAGGTCAGGCCGGCCCTGATCGGGCGCGAAGCGGTTGGCCCCGGCGGCCAGTGCGCTGGTAGAGAACGCCCACAAATCCGCATCTGGCTGCTGTGCCTGGTGCCGCAGCCAGTAATGATGGAACGGCACCAGTCCCAGCCTGCGGCCAATCGTGCCGAACGCGTGGTAGTAGCGGCTGCCATTCTGCGACCAGTCGACGAATTCGATCCCCAGTTTGATCGTGCCATTGGTCTGGCGGATCAGCTCGGCGTCATCGATCCCCAGGCTCTGATTGAACAGACGGATCTGCGGGATCGTCGCTTCGCCGACGCCGACGGTGCCGATCGCATCTGATTCCACCAGCGCGACGCTGCGTTCGCGCGGCAGGAAGCGGGCCAGGGCGGCGGCGGCCATCCAGCCGGCGGTGCCGCCCCCCACGATCACGAAATCATGCATGGTCCCTCCCATCGCCCGCCGCCACGCAGGTGGCGGCGGGCGGAGTGATGGTCAGAACTTGTAGCTGAACCCGGCCAGGAACCGGCGACCATAGGTCTGATAATCGATCACCTGGGACGCTTCCTGGCCATTGATGGTCACGAACGGGGCGTCCGTCAGGTTCTGGCCCTGCAGGAACAGCGACATGCCGTTGAGCGTGCCGGAGGAGAAGTCGTACCCGACCTGCGCATCCACGATCGTCTCGTCCAGCGCCCGGCGGCGGGTGCGCGCCGCGCCGAAGCCCGACAGCTCGCCCACGAAGGTGGAGCGGTAGCGGACCGAGCCGCGGACGTTCAGGCCCCACTTCTCAAAGAACGCGGTGCCGTTCAGCACCCAGCGCGAATAGCCGGGAATGTCCTCTGCCTCGCCGCCGGGGGTCGGGACAATTTCCGTCTTGGTGTACGAACCGCCGCCGGTGACGCCGAAACCGTCCAGCGCGGCGACCAGGTCGCCCAGCTGCATCGTGCTGGCGAGTTCGACGCCGTAGATGCTGCCGCCTTCGCCATTGATCGGTTGCGTGTTGCGCCCCAGCGTCGGCGTGCCTTCCGGCGCGCCGGTCGGCAGCGGGAATCCGGCGAAGTCGAACGGTACTTCCAGATTGTAGACGAAGCTCTTCAGGTCCTTGTAGAAACCCTGTGCCGCGACATAGCCGCTATTGCCGAAGTACTTCTCCACCGTCACGTCGAACGAATTGGACCGGATCGGTCGCAGATACGGATTGCCACCGGTCCCGCTGATGATCTCTTCCTGCGTGTTGTAGCCATAGCCATTGGCGACGCGCATGTCGTCCATCCGCGGGCGCTGCATCTGTCGCGCGGCACCGAGGCGGAACACCCAGTCGCTGGGCAGCCGCAGCGACAGGTTCAAACTGGGCAGCACATCGACATAATCGTCGCCCCGCTCCAACTCGCTGAAACCGGCGCCGTTGAACACCTGGCCGGAGGAGGACTGTTCCGTGAACACGGCCTGCAAGCCGAAATTACCGGTCAGGTCCGCTTCGCCGATCTCCTGATCGATGGTCCCCTGCGCATAGGCGGTGATGACATCCTCGTTGACCCGGAAGGCGGAGGAGATGACGTCATTCGTCAGGTTCGGCACCCGGTCATAGACGCCGCCATCCAGCAGGGCGCGCGGATCGTAGCTGAGGATCGGCCCCAACCCCAGATAGGACACATCGGTCGATTCCAGCACATATTCGGCCGGGATTACCTGGCTCAGCGCATCGTTGGGCAGCACCAGGAAGAATTGCGTCGGCACCAGATCCTTCGTGCGGACGGTATAGTTCACGCCGGCGCGCATGCTGGCCAGGAATCCGACATCAAGCTCCTTCTCCAGTTCGGCGCGGAACTGCTTGATCTCGTCCTTGATGTCGCGGTCGTTATAGTAGCCGGCCTGTCGGTTCGCGCCGCCCCAGCCCAGCGGATCGGTCAGCAGGATCAGGTTGGGATCGGAATAATCCAGCGTGGGGCTGAATGTCGTACCCTCGTCGCCGGAAACGAAGCCGATCGTGTCGGTCGCGCCCGTATTGGGCCCGAAGCCGGTGCCGCCATATGTTTCGAGGACGATCTCATTCCGGTCGGTACGCGAGTAGCTGGCATCAAGCTGGGCGCTCCAGCCATTATCGCCTTCCCAGCGGCCGTTCCAGCCGAAGGAGTACAGCTTCGCGCTACGCTCGAACCCGTCATTGCGCACCAGCCCTTCGACATTGTTGAACGTGCCGGAGGTGACCAGGCCATCGGTGATCACGGCATCGGTCAGCGGCGACTTGGGCACGGTGTTGCCGTTCGCATCGGTGATCGTGCCGGCATAGCTGAGCGGCAGTTCGATGCCGCGCTTGATCTGGTCGTCGTTGAAATCGGAATAGAACGCATCGAAGGTGGTGGTGATGCTGTCGGTCGGGCGCCATTCCACCGTGCCCTGCAGGCCCAGGCGCGTCAGCGTGGTGGACGTGACGTAGGACTTGGAGCCACCGATCACCGCCACGCCCGGCGCGGCGGGATTAGCAGTGTCGAAGCCCCACGCATTGTATTCCTGGATCTGGTACGGCTCGTCCAGATAGGATGCGGACAGCGCCACGCCGATCGTGTCGTCGGCGAACTGGTCGACATAGGTCGCGCTGACGCGATAGCCCAGGTCCTGCGACCCGGCATTGAGCTTGCCCGCATCGGCATAGGTGCCGCGTGCCCCGATGGAAACGACCTGCCGGCCATATTCCAGCGGGCGGATGGTGCGCAGATCGACCGTGCCCGACAGGCCCTGTCCGATCAGCGAGGCGTCGGCCGTTTTGTAGACGAGCACCTGGTTGACCACTTCGGACGGGTACTGATCATATTCCACCGCCCGGTTGTCGCCGGTGGAGGTCTGTTCGCGGCCGTTCAGCAGGGTGGTCGAAAAATCGGGCGCGAAGCCGCGAATGGAGATCTGGTTCGATCGGCCGCTGACGCGCTGGCTGGTCAGCCCGGGCAGGCGCGCGATGGATTCAGCGATGGAGGCGTCGGGCAGCTTGCCGATGTCCTCGGCAGAAATGGATTCCACCACCACGTCCCGCGTACGCTTGGCCGCAACCGCGTTTTCCAGCGCGGCGCGGAAGCCTGTCACGACGATCTCGGGCGAGCCTGCTGCAACAGCGCCACCCTCTGCCTGCAGCCCGTCGGCGCTGGGCGCCTCGTTCGGGTTCGCGGCAGTGGCGGAACTGGCGTTGGGATCGGGCAGGTTGGTGGACGCCTGGCCCGCCTGCGCCGCGGCCGGCACCGCCAGCATCAGCGAAGCGGCGATCGCCACGAAGCTGGTCTCCGCAGCAGCGCGACGCGCACGGGCGGAGGTCACGGCTACAATATTCCCGGTCAGAATTGGATCAATCATGGCTCATCCCCTCATGGATCGGACGGTTCCTCCCTGTGGGGGCCGCCGACTCCTTGCATGCGTTGGTCGTTACGTAATCGTTTACAGTGATGCCGGTGAGAGAGGCAAGAACCATCCCGAACCGTCATTGTGCGGTAATGAAACGTGGTATTGCGGCAACACCGGACGGCGGCTTGGTGATCCGCCGCCCGTACCTGCCGGTCAGTTGCGGGCGACGGTGATCTCGGTTGGCCGGCTCGGCGCGTCGAAGGTGAAGCCAACCGTCCGGGTCGCCGCATCGCTGCGGCTGTCGAGCGTGCGGCGGCCCTGGCGCACCTCCGCCGTCCCGTCCCAGCCGTGCACCGTCACGGCGATCTGTTGCCACCAGGGGCTGAACCGCCCTTCGCGTGCGCCGATGTCGATGCTGACCCCTTCGGGCGTGACCGTGCAGGTCAGTTCCTGCCGCACATAACCGCCTTGCTGGAAAGCCATCGAATGCCCGTCATCGGCATAGAGGGTGCCGCGACAATCCTCGCCCGGATAGACATCCAGCATCAGCGGGCCAGCCGGCGTTTCCGACAGGCTTTGCACCACGGCCTGCCGCGGCAGGATGGTGCCGGCGCGCACGAAGATGGGCAGGTGATCCAGGCGGGGTGTCTCGCGCACGATGCTGCTGGGCACGCGCGGGCCGCCGGTCGCCTGCGTGGCAGACAGGATCGGCGCGTCGTCCTGATCGGCGGCGGGTTCCCCCGCCGGCAGGCCGGTCCAGTAATCGTACCATCCGCCCGCCGGCAGGCACACGTCATATTGCTGCGGCGATTCCGGCTTGGGCGGCGGCGCCACCAGCATCGCGCCGCCGACGGTGAAGGTCCAGCTTTGATCGCACGCGGCGTTCAGCGCGCCGGGGTAGTCATAGAACACCGGGCGCAGGATCGGGTCGCCGGTGCGCGCATTCAGTTCCGCCAGGCCATACAGGTATGGCATCAGGCGATACCGTTCTTCGATGAAGCGGCGGCGGATCGCCAGATGTTCCGGACCGTCGACCCACGGCTCCACGCGGGGCGTGTCCTTGGCCGAGTGATTGCGGAACACGGGATAGAACGCGCCGATCTGGAACCAGCGGGTCAGCAGGTCCGCGCTGGGTCCACCGCCAAAGCCGCTGACGTCCGCCCCGGAATAGGAAAAGCCCGACAGGCCCAGATTGATGATCTGCTGGATCGACAGCTTCAGGTGATCCCAGCTGGCCGTGTTGTCGCCCGTCCAGGTCACGGAGTAGCGCTGCCCGCCGGCATAGCTGGCGCGGGTCATGACATAGGCCCGTTCGTCCGGGCGCAGCGTGCGCAGGCCATCATAGGTCGCGCGGGTGTTCTCCATCCCATAGACGTTGTGCATCTCCAGCTGGGTGGCGGTGCGCGGCGCGAAATCGTCACTGGCGATACGGTGGACATTGTCCAGCGGCATGGTCTTGGTCGGCGTCTCGAAGATCGCCGGCTCGTTCATGTCATTCCAAGCACCCGCGACGCCCCAGTCCAGCTGTTCCTCGAACAGGGCGCCCCACCAGTCACGCGTGCTTTCCTGCGTGAAATCGGGAAACACGGAAGGACCCGGCCAGACAGGTGCGACATAGGTCTGCCCGTCGGCGCGCTTCACCCAGTGATCGCCGGCAGTGCCGGTCTCATAAGGGGTGTAGCCTTCGTTCGGGGCGGCGGCGATGTGCAGGTCGGTGATGGTGATCACCTTCATGCCGTCGTCACCCAGATCTTCGATGAGGCCGGGCAGGTCAGGGAAGGTCTTTGTGTTAACCGTGAACGGGCGGTTGCGGTCCTGGAAGTCGATGTCGAGCCACATCACGTCAGTCGGTATGCGTTCGGCACGCAGCCGGGCCGCAACATCGCGCACCTCCTCTGCGGACATGTAGCTGTAACGTGACTGCTGGTAGCCCAGCGCCCATTGCGGGGTCAGCGGCGCCTTGCCGGTCAGGTCAGTGTAGCGGCGCACGACCTCTGCCGTGGAGGGGCCGTTGATGATGTAATAGTCGATCGGGCCATCCGGGCCGCCGAAAGACAGCACCCCTTCTTCCTTGTGGCCGAAATCGAACCAAGTGCGCCAGGTGTTGTCCAGGAAGATGCCGTAGCTGCCACCGGCCCCGCCGACTCCGATAAAGAACGGAATGGACTTGTAGATGGGATCGTCAGCCGAGGAGAAGCCGAACGCATCGGTGTTCCAGTTGACGAAGCTCTTGCCGCGGCGGTCCATCCCGCCAGTCTTGTCGCCCATGCCGAAATAGCGTTCTGACTGAGGCATGGCCTTGCGCAGGGTAAATGCGCTGCCGTCCAGCGTTACCGAATTCGGGGCGTCTTGCGTGATCACCGCGCCAGACATGTCGGTGACAGTGAGTCGACCGTCCGCAAACGTAACGCGCATCGTGGCCGTGGAGAAGCCGTCCGACGCAGGCGTTACACGCGCTTCGCGGTCGCGCATCTCTGGCGATACGGCCCAGCTGGCATCTTCCGGCATGGTGCCGTCGCGGCCGATCGTCACGCGCAGGATGTCGTCGGTGAGGGCGGTGACACGCATCCGCATATCGGCCCGCGCGACCTCCATCCCGGCGGGCTGCGCGGTCATGGCGGCGGAGACGGTCTGACCCTGCGCAAGGGCCGATTGGGCGGCGGAAGCCAGCACGGTGGCCGACAGAGCGGCGCACAACAGCATGGTCTTGCGATGACGGAACATTTTTTCCTCCCTTGTTCGTGAGCCGATTCGGCTTCTCATTAGGCTACGTAATCGATTACGGTGACTGCGAGTACAGAGGTTGGCGGCGAACAACAAGATGTTGCGTGTCAGGACATGCATGTGGTGATCCGGAGCAGGGCTCTCAGGCGGACTGGCGGCGCACCATGTCCAGTGGCAGGCACACGGAACCCGTCGCCTCGCCTGCCATACGCCTGAACAGCAGATCCAGCATGACCTGCGCCGCGGCGCTCAGATCCTGGCGGATCGTGGTCAACGCCGGCATGATGTGCGCAGCCAGGGTCACGTCATCATACCCGACAACCGGGACGTCGTCCGGCACCCTCCGGCCACTTTCCACAATCGCCCGGATCACCCCCATCGCAATCACGTCAGATGCAGCAACGACGGCGTCGACGTCCGAACTGGTGGCCAGCGCCCCTTCGAGCGAGTTCAGCCGCGGATCGAAGGACAATGGCACCGCGATCTGCGGGCCGGGGCTGATGCCGCATTCCTGATGAGCCTGCAGGTATCCTGCGTGACGCGCGGCAAGTTCCGGAATGTCGGTCATGCCGGCAAAGGCGATCCGGCGCTTGCCCAGCTGCAACAGATGTTCGGTTGCCAGTCGCCCACCCATGTGGTTGTCGGTTCCAACACAGCAATAATTGCCATCGACCCCAGCGGTCTCGCCCCAGACAATCAAAGGCATGTAACTGCGTCCCACCAGGCGCAGCGCGGCCTCCTGATCCGATTGGCACAGAACGATTATACCATCGACGCGGCCGCTGCGAGCCAGGTTGTCCAGCCAGTCGGGATCGTGCGGATTGACCGCGGAAAGCAGCATTGCATGCTCGCGTTGAGCAAGTCCGTCCATAAGGTGACCGATCAATGCGGTATAGAACGGATCGGACACCCGCTGCGCGCTTTCATGGCCCAGCGGGATGACCACACCGATTGATTGCGTGCGCCCCAGACGCAGGTTACGTGCAGCCTGATTGACGCGGAAACCGTGATTGTTGGCGATCTCCATGACCTTGCGCCTGGTCTCCAGGCTGATCTGTGCGTGACCCGACAGTGCCCGTGAGACGGTGGCTGCGGTGACCCCGGCAAGCTCGGCGATATCCGCCAGTTTCATAACTTCTTTTCGAACGACCAACGGACCACTCTCCCTTTTTCGCGTTGGGCATCTGCCGGGACAAGTCGCAAGCTTTTTCTGGATTGAACCGAGCATTGAATTGATCTGGACGCTAGATGTGATTTTGCCGGTGCCAACCGTTCAGCTGCGGCACCCGGCCATCGAGGGTGCACGTTACGGCCACCCATCTTTGGGCCGCGGCAGCGGCACGGTGACAGACCAAGCTTTGATACACTGGGTGTACGATCTGATAATTACGCCGGTGATTTGTCGCGCATTGCATGCCGGGCGGGTGCGTTTATCGCCCTTTTCCCGGCTAAGCGAAACCTTGTGATTCCGTTCGTTCGCGAAGAGCTAACCGCGAAAGCGGTTGTCCGCTGACTACACGGTTTTACCATTCTCTAGCCGATTACAGCACCGGAAGCCGGCCTTCGAACCATGATGAATGAACGGCCGGTTTGGAGAAGCATCAAACTGGCATCGAACGTCCGATATGAGGTCACGCCAGAGGAGCGTCCGGATGGCAGCTCGCGACCAAATCTTGCCCTTTTCAAGACAGCGGCGCGAATGTCCGCTCACGTTGAAACCGGTCATTTGCGACATTAATAGCTGGCAAGTATGGAGCGCCGCCCGGACATCCAGCGCTGACTTTTTGAGATACGAACGCCGCTCTTCAATGAGAGTCCTCGCCCGCGTGGCGCTACAAGAGGCAGATTTGAGATTATCTTGCCGAAGGTTCAGGTCATCCGACCGTGATCGCTCAGCAGGTCGATATCTGCTGAAACGCATCAGCGAGAATCTTCGGGCAAAATTCCGGATAATCCGTGACCGTCACTTCGGAGATCCGTCGCGCCAAGACGCCACGATTGCGAGTGTATCGCTTCAACGGGTCGAAGGTCGAAGCGAGGATGCTCTCAAGCACGTGACCGTTAATCGACGCATATCGTTTCCGGATCCGAACTGATGCCCCGCCTAGATACGCGATATCAATAAACCTGCCGTCGTCATCGGGCAGCACGATACCGTTCTGCACCGTATCCGCCAGATGCTGCAGTTCCGATGCGTCCAACGCATCGAGGGCGCGCGGACTCATTTGCAGGTCCTTGACCGGCATTCGCTCAAGAACCATTAGCATGCCGATCAGGAGCGGATCGAGCAGGATGTTCTCGACCGTATAGTGCGAGCCCGCGCCGATGACCCGCACCCGTTCGGTCGAAACCGCCTTCGCGTCCCAATCGATTAGACCATAGACGGAGCCTACGCTCCGGGCGGCCAAGTCACCCACGATCTGCCGGACGACAGCCTCCCCTGCGTGCATCTCGTCGCCAGCGCCGACCGTCACGGCCTTGCTCTTGTCGCGAATGCTCGTGCCGATAAAATTCAGCTCCTTGTTCAGCGCAAGGCGGGGTTTGATGGCCGCGTAGATCTTCTCGAAGGCCGCCGCGTCGGTATCGCTTTCGCAGAAAACCTGCCGCCGCCCGGAATAATCGATCGACAGAGTAGGAACGCCGAACGTGAGTTTGTTGATCGCCTCCTGCTTCGACACACGCTGAGGCCGTCCGTCCACCATCGCGAAGATGGATTTGTCAGGCGACAGAGCGACAGTGGTCGGCGAGTGCGTCGTCAGAATGACCCGGATGCCGAGTTCACCCACGATCCCCCGTTCGATCGCGCTCAACCAGCGTTGAACCATCTCCGGATGGAGTGAGGCATCCATCTCGTCCAGCAGCAAAAGCATAGGCCGCTGAAAACCGACCATCGCGGGGTTAGGCCGCATGACGCTGACGGCGAAGCGGAGCAGAACCTGTTCACCGGACGACAGATCGCTGAAGGTCAGTTCATCACCACCGTCGTTCAGACGAAGCCGGAAGCGAACCGAAAGCGCCATATCGAGTGATGGCGGCACCACCTCGAAAGGAAGGCCCATCGCTGCAAGCAGCTCGGTGACAGTTTCCCAAGGCGGCGGACCATATTTAATCACGAATTGATCATGGTCGAGAAACTGCGTCCTAGCACCGCGTTTAGCCTGGATTTCGTCCATATCGTTGGTGAACACTCGATCGCGATAGGCACCGAATAACTCGACTATGTTTGGCTGGAACATCTCCACCGAGATACGAGACCGTAGAGATTCGGCCATCTCTTGCGTCACTTCCAGTGCCGTGACACCAAACTCCGTCTGCGCGATACTAAGATCGCTGAAGAACATGCTGTTTGTCGGATCTGATGTAGTGGATTGCATCTTGAGAGCTTCCGCGGCCTCAAGGAAGATATCGATCATTTGTTTAGCACGGGCATCGTGCTCAGCTATTCCGGCGCGCTGTGAAAGCTGGACAGGTCCCAGACGCCAAGGATCTTCTTCCGGCGTCAAGAGAGCGTCCAAATTTCCGTCAAGCAAATCAGCCAAGCGCTTCCGGACAACAAGCAGCAGCTCCGCTCGCTTATTTTCGAAAGCGTACATCGGATAGGGCATCGCCTGTGGCGGAGCGGCGGTATTACCAAACCGTTCGCCCAGCTTGCTGGCCCGTTCAGAAGCAAACTGACCGTCCGTATCCGCCCAATTTCGGATCAACGTAATCTGCGGATGCCCTGACGGTTGCATGGGTGGAACATAGCCGGCGGGCATCCCGGGCATTGGCGCAGGTGGTGCCAATTGACCGAACAGATCGCAGCGAATGTTCTGCATGTGCAGGCCATTGAGCAGCTGGCTTTTCCCGCTGCCATTTAGCCCAGTGAGTATGGTCAGCGCCGGAAGATCGATCGGCTCGAAGGTGGGTATCGCCTTGTACGGTGCAAACGTAGTGATCTTCATCATCAGGTTCTCATCAAGGGTCTATTACACGACCCTATCGATGTAACCAGTGCTCCGTCCATAGTCAGCGTCGGATGGTGCAGCGCCCCTTAGGATAATAACACGTTCTCTCGCGGATGTTTGAGAAGATGCGGTTGGTATATCGACTAACGATTGCCTTAGCGCTGACGCGTGATGGTAGATGGGCGACCTTTCTCATCAACGTGCCGGTAATGCGACATTCCAGAAACGGCCATTCCCGCGCATTCGCACAACGATCATCAGCGCTTCAGGAATGGCAGGTGTTGAATGGGCACCTGCCATGCCCGGCAAAGCTCGCGAATGGCGGCTCTGTCCCAATTTAAGCCGGTGCGAGTGGCTCGTTAGCCCAGCATAGAGCCATAACGTAGGTGAACAAATGTCCGCTTCTGGGAAACGGAAAAGGGGCGCTGAACGTCCAGTTTGGGGTCCTCGCTACGTCAGAGCCGCCAGACAACTCCTGCCCTACATTCAGCAGTTCAGGGCGAAGGTCAGCAACATTGCTTGGTTCGCTAAGATCTGCCGTATTCCCGCGACCAGTATCAGCGAAGCAAGCGTTCACCATCGCTCTGCTAGCAACTCGGCCTGCTGGATGACTGTTTGAACGGCGACGTCCTGAAGGTCAGGGGGGAAACCGTATTTGCGCAGGATCCGCTTAACCAGCACCCGCATGCGCGCGCGGGCGCTTTCGCGATGAGACCAATCGACTGTAGCACCCGCGCGTAAGGTGTTCACCAGCTCTGCGGCGATTACCTTCAGACTGTCGTTGCCTATGATGTCTACGGCGCTCTCGTTGTCGGCCAGCGCGTCGTAGAAGGCAATCTCGTCACGGGTCAGGCCTTCTGCCTCGCCGCGCGCCTGTTCGGCGCGGATCTGCTTGGCCAGATCGATCAGCGTCTGCAGCACCTCGACCGTGCTAACGGCGTTGGTGTGGTAACGGGCGATGGCGTCGGTCAGGCGTTCGGAATAGCGTCGGCTCTCGACCGCGTTGGTGCGGCTGCGCGAGCGGATCTGGTCGCCAAGCAGCTTCTTCAACGCCTCCAGCGCCAGGTTCGGTCGATCCATCGCCTTCACCTCGGCAAGGAAGTCATCGGACAGGATCGAGATGTCGGGCGTACTCAGCCCTGCAGCTTGCAGGATGTCGACAATCTCGGTCGATACCACCGACTTGTCGATGAGCTGCTGGACGGCGAAGTCGCGGTCGCTGGTCGAGCCGCTGCCGCTACCTGTCTTGGCAAGCGCGGCGCGGATCGTCTGGTAGAAGGCGATATCGTCACGGATCGCGCGGGCCTCGACGTTGGCGGCGGCGAGCGCGAAAGCCTTGGTCAGCGCGAGCACCGCGTCTTGGAAGCGGCGGTGCGCAGCTTTACGGGCGTCGTCATTCGTCTCCTTCGCGGCCGCTTCATGCTGGCGGGCAAGGACGAACTCGATTGCCTCGGCGAGGCACTTCAGCCGCTCAACCGGCGTGCCGGATATTCCGGGCGTGCAGTCGAAGCCGTGGAACATCGCCTGGACCACGTCAAACTTCTCGAGCAGCACCGCGACCGCCTGCGCCTCATCGATTCCTGTCTCGGCGGCGTCGGAGGCGGAATACTGGCCAAGCGCCTTCTTCAGGTTCTGCGCGACGCCGATGTAATCAACCACCAGTCCGGCCGGCTTGTCGCGGAACACCCGGTTCACCCGTGCGATGGCCTGCATCAGGCCGTGGCCGCGCATCGGCTTGTCGATATACATGGTGTGCATCGACGGCGCGTCGAAGCCGGTCAGCCACATATCGCGCACAATCACGAGCCGCAGCGGATCGGCCGGGTCCTTGGCCCGCTTGGCCAACAAATCACGCCGCGCCTTGTTGCCGATGTGGGGCTGCCACGCGGGCAGATCGGCGGCGGAGCCGGTCATGACGACCTTAACCGTGCCCTGCCTGTCGTCTTCATCGTGCCATTCGGGCCGTAGCGCGATGAGCTCGTAGTATAGCGCCACGCAGATGCGGCGGCTCATGCAGACGACCATCGCTTTGCCATCCATCGCTGTCAGCCGGTCCTCCAGATGGGCGACCAGATCGGCGGCGACCATCTCAAGCCGTTTCTTCGATCCAACCAGCTTCTCCACTGCAGACCAGCGTTGCTTCAGCCGCTCTTGCTCGCTTGTCGCCTCGTCCTCGGTAAGTCCGTCGATCTCGGCATCAATGACGGGCAGCTCTTCGGGTGGCAGTTCGATGCGGGCGAGGCGGCTCTCGTAGTAGATCGGCACAGTCGCGCCGTCCTCGACAGCGCGGGAGATGTCGTAGATGTCGACATAATCGCCGAACACGGCGGGCGTGTTGACGTCGTCCTTCTCGATCGGCGTCCCCGTGAAGCCGATGAATGAGGCGTTTGGCAGTGCGTCGCGGAGATACTTGGCGAAGCCATAGGCCAGCTCACCCGTCTTGCGGTCAATCCGTGCACGGAAACCGTATTGCGATCGGTGGGCCTCGTCCGCGATAACGATGACGTTGCGACGATTGCTGACCACGGGATAGTCGCTCGTCCCCGCCGCCGGCGCGAACTTCTGCATGGTGGTGAAGATCACCCCGCCGGACGCGCGGTCGAGCCGGTCGGTCAGGTCCTCGCGGCTGTCGATCTGGATGGGCGTCTGACGGATCAGGTCGGCGCACATCGAGAAGGTGGCGAAGAGCTGGTCGTCCAGGTCGTTGCGATCGGTGATGACGACGATCGTCGGGTTCTCCAGCGCCGGCTCCCGCACCAGTAGCCCGGCATAGAAGGCCATCAGGAAGCTCTTGCCACTACCTTGCGTGTGCCAGATGACGCCGATCCGGCGGTCGCCGTCAGGATGCAACGCGGCGTCGGGCAGACCGTAGCGTAACGGGCTTTCGCGCACCGCCTTTGCAGCCGAGATGCCCGGCACGGCCCGCAGGGTCGCGGCGACGGCACGCTGTGCGGCATAGAACTGGTGATAGCCGGCGATGATCTTGACGACGCCACGCCCGGCATCGCCGAACACCGTGAAGTCCCGGATCAGCATCAGGAGGCGTTGCTGGTCGAGCACGCCGGCGATCATCACCTCCAGCTCGGGCAGGCCCTTGGGCGCGATGTCCTCGCCATCCACGGTGCGCCACGGCATAAACCGCTCCTCGTCCGCGGTCAGCGAACCTACTCGCGCGGTCATGCCGTCGGAGGCGATCAGCAGCGCGTTGGTGCGGAACAGCGATCCAATCTCGCGCTTGTAGGTCTGGAGCTGGTTGTAGGCGCCGGAGACGGTGGCGTTCTCGTCGCCCGGATTCTTCAGCTCGATCACCGCGATGGGCAGGCCATTGAGGAACAGCACGATATCGGGCCGGCGGGTATGACCGCGCTCGATGACGGTGAACTGGTTGATGGCCAGCCAGTCGTTCATGTCGAGGCCGCATCCGGCAGGGCTGAAGTCGACCAGCCGCACGCGGTCGCCACGGATAGCGCCATCGGCGGCGCGATATTCTACCGGCACCCCTTCGACGATCAGCCCGTGGAGACGCCGGTTCTCCTCCACCTGGCCCGGCATCTCGACCGCCATGACCTTGCGGACCGCATCGGCGCGTGCGTCGGCGGGTATGTGCGGGTTCAGTCGATCGACAGCGGCGGTAAGGCGCGCAGCAAGGATGACGTCGCTGTTGGCGGCACGCTCGGGCGCCTTACCGTCAGGCGAGGCGTCGATGCCGAAGGCGACCTGCCAGCCCCGCTCTGCCAGCCAGGCGAGCGCGGCCTCCTCGACAACGGATTCGGTGAGCTTAGCCAAAGGTGGACGACCAGGATCGAGGCGGAAAGGCGCGATCCATGGCGCATCGATCCAGAGCCGATCGTACCTGATCCGACGCAGTTCGGTCGCCATCCACGTCGTTCAGGCGATCGATCAAGTCTCGCTCAGGGCGCGACAACGTTGCCAGTGCGTGATCGATATACGGCGTGATGGTCCCGTCCCACGCGGACTCCAGCGCCTCATGCGGGCCATGATGCCGCTTGTGGCAATATTCATCCCACAGCGTGCGACAGCCATGGTCATCGCCGAAGATGCCTGTTGCTTCGAAGCGCTGCATTGCGTGCACCACCTTGCGGGCCAGCCGGTCGTAGGTCCAGTCGGCAAAATGATCAGCGGCGCGGATCACATCGTCATACGGGTCCTCGCTGTTGGTCATGCTGCCAGGGCTTCAGCATCTCGAACGCGGATCTCGCCTGACATCAGCTTCGGGAGGAGCGCGTCGCGGGTGGTGACGAGCTTGCGGGTTTCTGCCCGGTTCTGAAGCATCAGCTTCATCATCGGCCCTACCGTGCGCTCAAATGCCTCGAACAAGGTTGAGGATCCGACCAACGCCTCGACTGCGCGCAATGCAGGCGGAGAGATGCGCTGATGGCTCTTCGACGTGCCGGTGACCATGCCTTCCATGGTCTGGCGGAAGGCATTGTCACTAAACAGGGCGAAGAGCAGACTACCGCTTGCAGGCGCCTTGGGCACGAAGGCGAGGAACTCCGTCGATGCGATCTGACGCATTTCGCCCTTTTCGTTCGGCACCCAAACCCGTGAGATTTCAGGGTTGAGCTTCGAGAGCAATACGGCACCGGCCGGCACCAGTGTCTTGTTGCTCTTGATGCTGTTACCCGTATCTAACGCAGGCGAACCGCCGGCGTCGAATGCCGGCAAGCTGTAATGCTCGAACACCTCTTCGCCAGTCGCACCCGGATTGATGGTGGCGGTATGCTGGTGCGCAAGATCGCTCAAGGTGTGGCTGTGCCATCCCTTGGGCGCGCTATCCTCGCCTAGGCTGTCGGGGAAAAGGGACCAAAGGTCTGGGGCGAGATAGGCGGAGCGGCCTTCGGCCTTGGCGCGGGTGGGGCCGAAATCGACGAACCAGTCCCGGAACAACGCCCGCGCGCTCGCCTCCAGCGTTTCGTTCATCCGGCGATTGAGTTCGATCTTGTTATCGAGAGCCGAGAGGACGGCGGATATTCTTTGCTGCTCGGCAACCGGCGGCAGCTTGAAACTGTAGGACAGTATACGTCCGGGCGACGTATGCTTTACAGTCGACCCGGTGGCACTTCCCAAAACTTCATGACGATAGCCATTAGTCCGCATGAGCCAAGCGATGAACGATAAGTCTGCACTGTGATCTTTAAGAGTTACCTTACCAACACGTTGGTTATGCAGAAAGCGGAAATCGCTGTCGGGAACTGTGGCGGAATAGCCCAGCGTATCGGCTTGCTTGCTGAGGTCCGTCATGGTCACGATGACGTCGCCCGGTGACAGGACATATTCGGCCGGCACTGGGCCATCGTAAGAGGCTGTGTCGAAAAGGGTTGAGTGGCCGGGATTTGGCTGATTCCAGAGGGTTGCTGAGACCAATCCGGAGCCTTGCATGTGGACCCCGACCACCCGTCGGCATCATAGCCGACAAACGCCGCGCTATGCGAGCGATCTTACCGATGCCGAGTGGGATCTGATCGCGCCGTATCTGCCACCGCCGGAGCGCAAGGGGCGGCCACGAGCACATGCCATGCGCGAGATCGTCAATGGTATCTTCTACGTGCTGCGGACCGGCTGCCCCTGGCGGCTGATCCCGTCGGACCTGCCACCATGGTCGACGCTGTGGCGCTGGTTCCGGCACTGGCGGGACGAGGGGCTGTTTGCACAGATCAGCCATCGCCTGGTGATCCGCGAGCGCGAACGTTGGGGACGCGAACCATCACCCTCGGCCGCCGTGATCGACAGCCAGTCGGTCAAGACGACCGAGAGCGGCGGGCCACGCGGCTACGATGCCGCCAAGAAGATCCTTGGCCGCAAGCGGCAGGCGATGGTCGATACCGACGGCCGGTTGCTCGGGCTGCAGGTCGACCCTGCCGATGTGCAGGATCGCGACGGCGCGGTGCCGCTGCTCAAGGCATCGCGTGCCCGACATCCGTTCGTCGCCAAGGCGTTCGCCGACAGCGCCTACAATGCCGACCGGGTTGCCAGCGCCACCAGCATCGATGTGCAGATCGTCCGCAAGATCGCCGACCAGACCGGCTTCGTCGTCCATCCCCGCCGCTGGGTTGTCGAGCGCACCTTCGCCTGGCTCGGCCGCAACCGCCGCCTCGCCAAGGACTTCGAGGCGACCGTCGCATCTGCAACAGCCTTCATCTACGCCGCTTCAGCCATGCTCCTCACCCGCCGACTGGCGCGGCCGAAGTGACTTTCGACACAGACTCTAAGACTTCACTTTGCCGAGCTGAAATCCTCCGCCGATTGCGAAATTCCCAGGAGTAACCAGCACGTCGCTGGTCACATAATCGACAAAATATTCTCCCTTGAAGGCAAAGCCATGCTGGACGGTGATAAGATCATCGAGGCGAACCTGAGCCCAGTTATCCATCACGCCGCCCCACCCACAAACAGCGCAACCAGTCGCTGGTTCATATAGTAGTTACTCCGCCCGAACCGCTGCTTGTCCAAGAACCCCGCCTCTGCCAACATGTCGAGATACTTGGTCGCGGTTGGTCGCGATACGCCCAGCTCCCTCTCGACGTAGTCGATCCGCGTATAGGGATGGCGGAACATGTTGTTGAGCAGGTCCTGCGAGTAGATCTTCGGATGCTCGGCGCGGATGCGTTGCTTGTACTCGGCCATCAGCACGCGCATTCCCTCGATCAGCGCCAGCGTGCCCTTCGCCGTCTCGGCGACACCGCGGATCATGTACAGCAGCCATGCCTCCCATGCCTCCGCCGCGCCCTCGCTGTCGCGCACGGCTTGGAGCAGCCGGTAATATTCGCCTTTCCGCCCGGTGATCCATCGGCTGAGATACAGCACCGGCACGTCAAGCAGCCCGGAATGCGTCAGATACAGCACGTTGATGATCCGCCCCAGTCGGCCGTTGCCGTCGCTGAAGGGGTGGATGCTTTCGAACTGGTGGTGGACGATCGCCATCTTCACCAGCGGGTCAAGGTCGCTCGTCTCGTCCTCGTTGATGAACCGCTCCAGCGCCGCCATGTGCGCGCGCACGGCGCTGCCTTCCTGCGGCGGGACATAGACCATCTCGCCGGTCTGGTCGTTCTTCAGCGCGGTGCCTGGTGTGTTGCGGAACTCCTCGTCGGTTCGCTTCAACATCTGGAACATGGCGATGATCATGTTGTTGGTCAGCAGCCCGCCCAGCCGCCGCTGTTCGACAAAGCCATGGCGCAGCGCGTCGGCATAGCGCGCCACCTCCTTCGCCGCGGGGGAGGCGGGGTTCTCCGGAAAGGCATTGGCCTGGAACAGCTCATCCTGGGTGGTGACGATGTTCTCGATCTCCGAACTCGCCTTCGCCTCCTGCAAGGCAAGCGTGTCGATCAGGATGCCTTGATTGGGTATCGAGGCAGCTCGGCCCTTCAGCTCGGCGAGGTGCCGGTGCGCCTGCGCCAGTGCGCGCAGCACCGCTGGCGTCTCCTCCACGCCGGGCGGCGGCAGGTTCGGGATGGCGTAGCTAGCCTTCAGCACCGGTCGGCGGTTCCTTGAAACGACATGCAGAATTTTTTGCACATCGCGTGGGACGTGTAAAGAAAACGGCGTTTCCTTTTCACGTCGTGCATACATGCAAAGACGCTGACTATTCCGCTGGCACGATCACGCTGGCGAGCCGCTGGCGGATGACATCGGTCAGCCGGGCACTCTCGGCGAACTGTTCCTCCAACGTCGCCTGCAGCTCGCCGAAGCGCTCGGCAAAGGGAACCGCATCCGCCTCTACGGCCTCGGCACCGACATAGCGGCCAGGCGTGAGGACGTAGCCATGGCCGGCAATGGTGTCGTGACTGGCCGCGCAGGCGAAGCCGGGAACGTCGGCATAGCCGTCGCCCTCACGCCAGGCGTGATACGTGCCGGCGATCTTGGCGATGTCGGCACCGCTGAACTCGCGCCGGGTGCGGTCAATCATGTGGCCGAGCTTGCGCGCATCAATAAACAGGATCTCGCCACGACGGTCACGCAGCTTCTTGTCGCGGCCAACGCCGTTCGACTTGTCCTTCGCCAGGAACCAGACGCACACGGGGATTTGGGTCGAGTAGAAGAGTTGGCCGGGCATGGCGATCATGCAGTCGATCACGTCTCCGTCTACCATCGCCCGGCGGATGTCGCCCTCGCCATTCTGGGTCGAGGACATTGATCCGTTGGCGAGGATCACGCCGGCAGTGCCCGTGGGCGCTAGGTGATGCAGGATGTGCTGGAGCCAGGCGAAGTTGGCGTTGCCCGCCGGTGGTGCGCCGAACTGCCAGCGCGCATCCTCCTTGATCCGGTCGCCGCCCCAATCGGAGATGTTGAACGGCGGATTGGCGAGCACATAATCGGCGCGCAGGTCCGGCATTTCATCTTTGTGGAAGCTGCCCTCGCTGTTCCAGCGGATGTCGGCGTCAATGCCGCGCACCACCAGGTTCATCATCGCCAGCCGCCACGTCGTGTGGTTCGACTCCTGGCCATAGATGGCTATGTCGCCGATCCGGCCGCCGTGGCTCTCGACGAACTTCTCGGACTGGACAAACATGCCGCCGGAGCCGCAGCACGGATCGTACACGCGCCCCTTATAAGGTTCGAGCATCTCCACCATCGTCCGGACGACGGAGCGCGGCGTGTAGAACTCGCCACCGCGCTTGCCCTCGCTGCCGGCGAACTGGCCCAGGAAATATTCGTAAACCCGGCCGAGCAGGTCGCGCGACGCATTGCCGGCGTCCTTGAAGCCGATACCGGATATCAGGTCGATCAGCTCGCCCAGCATCACGGCATTCAGCCCGGGCCGGGCATAGTCCTTCGGCAGCACGCCTTTGAGCCCTGGATTGACCTTCTCGATCTCCAGCATGGCGTCGTCGATGATCTTGCCAATGCCGGGCTGCTTGGCGCTCGCCTGCAAGTGTGACCAGCGCGCGCCTTTAGGCACCCAGAAGATGTTCTCGGCGCGATACTCATCCTCATCCTCGGCGCCTTCCGGATACTCGGCGAGCAGCTGCGTATGCTTCTCCTCAAACCCCTCGGAGATGTGCTTGAGGAAGATCAGGCCGAGCGCGACATGCTTGTAGTCCGACGGCTCCATGTTGCCGCGCAGCTTGTCCGCCGCTCTGAACAGCTCTGCCTCGAACCCGAGATCCCCGCCTGCCGTCGTCTTAGATACCCGTGCCATGCTCGTCCTGATTGATGCCTTACCGCTTGATAGCCATTGCGCACTGCAGCGGCCAGCATCAACCAGCTGGTCACCAAGCCGGAGCCTTTGCCGGTGACGCGGAACTGGCGCCTGACTCTTCCGTGTCAATGGTTATAGAATTGAGACCACTAAAGTCGACACTAAGGGCTACAAACAGGAGCTTTGCCGTGAACGCTCATACCGGTTTTCGCATGAAGAATCCTGCCCATCCGGGTGGCTTCATCAAGTACGACATTATTGAGCCGCTGGACCTGACGGTGACCGCCGCGGCCGAGGTGCTGGGGGTTACCCGCGCAGCATTGTCGGCGCTCCTCAACGAGCGGGCAAACCTGTCGCCGGAAATGGCCCTCCGGGTGGAGAAGGCGTTCGGTGTTTCAATGGACACTTTGATGCGCATGCAGAGCAGCTTCGACATCGCCCAGACGAGGCGGCGGGAAGGCGAAATCAAGGTGACCCCGTTCCAGGGTAAGCCGCGGGATCAGGGCGTCTCTGCAACGTGATTTGAACAGGAAGCCACCGCGATTTGCTCGTCTGCTTCAGCCCACCGCGGGGACGCATAGCGCAGCGTCGCCGGTGACGAAATCAGACGTCAGGAATGCCGCAGCATTCGCCCTCGCGGCTCATGTTTGAAGGCAGTACCTGCTGGCGCGACCGGTCGCGCCATCCGTACCGCGCGCCCAGCTTGAACTCCCTCATCTGCAATCCGCGAAGGTTAGCCTCGTCCGGGGCAGTCCGACTTAGGCGCAGCGCGGCACCTCCCGTGCCGTTGATGGCTATTTGGTCCCCAAACCGGAACATTCACGGAACTCAGCTCGGTTTGGGCTTAGCAGTCTCACGGCCGACGGCCTCGCCGCACCGACCGGAAGCTAATATAATCAGCAGGTTAGCGCCTCTGCAGCGGCCACGGCAAATCAGCCGATCAGTCCCTAATTGACAAGCACACCCTACACGGCGACCGTCAGTGTTAAGTGTCTGAGATCGTTCATGTTATCAGGTGATATCATGATATACCCGGATATCATGCCCGTAGAGCGCCCTCTAACCTACTGAAAATGCGTCCTAATCCGATTATATTCGGGTATATCACAATCCCACTTCCAAGCTCCCATCGCCCTTGGTATAAGAGAGCTTCGAAAGCCCCACCATCCACTACCAACCAGTGGATGTGTGATGACAGAATCAATGACTGCTTTCATCGGCTTGCGGGTCTGCACCGATGATCTCGCCCAGATAGACGCACTGGCCGCCAAGCACGGCTGCTCGCGTGCCGAAGCTGCGCGCAATGTCCTTCGGCTAGGCTTGCCTCTGGCCCAAAAAGGCCATTCCATCGACCTGCAGCGAATGATCCTCCTGATCGAGCACATGCAGGCTTCGATCGACGTTATAATTCACCGTGAGCATGCTGACGCAGCGGAACAGCTCGTCACGATAGCGCAAGAACGCATGGCGCAATTCCATGCGTAAGAACGACATCCGCTTCAGCGGCAAAGCCGCCACCATCGAGCATCATTCCGCACGCGGTAAGGTCACACGAAACGCGGGCAATTTCAGCCGTGGCTCGCTCTTGCGGGCCGGACCTGCTGAGTGGGGATAGTGCGCGACTAATCGGTCGTGCGGAAGAATTCGACATGGAAACGCACGGGGCCCAGGGGCTCGACATGATGGCGTATCGTCGGCTCGATGATGCCGGGCCCGCTTTCAGGCGTCAGCACGGTTTCGAACGCGGCGCGGCGCGGGTCGGTGACACGGTAGGCGAGCCGGCCGCTTTCGACGTGTACGAGGCCCCAGCTACCGTCCTTCGTCGCATGATCGGCCAGCAATGCGGTCGGGACGCTTTCCTCAGTGAAGTCGCCGCTGCGCCTGACGCTGCGCAAGCCATCGGGAAGGCTGCGGGCGGGCGGATTCACGCGCTGTCCTCCGTGGCGTAGAGCGTCTCTTCACGTCCGATGAGAATGTCAGCGAGGAACCAGTAGGCCTCGCCCCATGCCTCCAGCACCTCGTCCGCCGCGGCGTCGCCGAGGATGTCGCGGATCGCGGGCAGAAGCGCGTCGGCGACGGCGGGATAATGTTCGGGTTTCACATGCGTTGCCACATGGCGCTGCGCAATGCGCTCGATCGCGGGTTTCAGCGCATCGAGCTTGTCGACGTTCTTGGCGAACGCAAGGATGGCGGCCGCAAGCCGCCGCGGCTGTTCGCCGGATTCCTGCGCGGCCATGTCGAACAGCGTCTTGATTTCGGGGTCGACGAACAACCGCTCATACATGCGCGTCGTGATGGCGACGCCATGCTGCTCAAGCGCTGGCGCGGTCGATTTCACGATCGCCAGGGTTTCGGGGGAAAGGGGCTTGGTCATGGCGTCATCCTTCGCGGCTTGCGTTAAACATGCATATTCAGTGCATCTATACGGCTGCGAAGAAAGATGCAATTAGAAGTCATGTTTAACCGGCAGAAATCGCCATGCGGCTGACGCGCTACACCGACTATGGTCTGCGCGTGTTGCTCTACCTGGCCGAACGGCCCGATACGCTTCCCTCGATCGCGGCGATGGCCGAGTTCCACAAGATTTCGCGCAATCACCTGATGAAGGTCGTGCACGATCTGGGCCGCGCCGGTTTCGTCAGCACCGTACGAGGGCGGTTGGGCGGCGTACGCCTCGCGCGGCCGCCCGGCGAAATCAATGTCGGCGCGGTGGTGCGCCGGATGGAGGACGATTTCCATATCGTCGATTGTCCCTCATGCCGCATCGCGGGCCATTGCGGCTTGCGCGGTGCGTTGGGCGAGGCGCTGGCGGCATTTCTGGCCGTGCTCGACGGCTATACGGTCGCGGATCTGGTGGCCAAGCAGCCTGGGCCGCAGGCACTGTTCCCGGAACTGGACGAGGCAACCGATCCTTTCGGATAGGCAAAATCCCGGTCGAATATCAGGAGCATATTTCTACTCCCTATGACGGCAATGAGTACGCAAAGCTGCGAACCCCGATCGCCGCGGGGACGACCGGCATCTGAAGTGTGCCACCCAATACCTGCCATGCCGCAAACCACCCAGTGGCAGTCATCAGCATAAGGCACATTCCACTGTGTTCAAAGCCGCACCCGCTCCACCTCCGCCAGCGTGATGTCGTCCTTGCGTCGGTCGTAAAGCTGAGTGGTGCGGGTGGAGCTGTGATTGGCCATGGCGGCGGCGTTTTCCAGCGTGCCGCCATTCTTCAGGTAAGTGGTGATCCCGGTCGCGCGGAAGGTGTGGTTGCCGATCGCGGTATCGATTCCCGCAGCCTTTGCCCGGCGCCGCACCATGGCCCAGGCATTGGCCTGCGGCAGCGGGGTCTCGCTCAGCTGTTTGGTGGCCCGCGAGATGGTGCGGAACAGGGGCGAGCGCGGGTCGGTCAGGCCGCAGCCGTCGATATAGGCCTGGAGATATTCTTCCAATTGGTGGTGGCATGGCATTTCGTGTCGTTTGCCGCCCTTTTCGTGCAGCCGGACCCATAGCCGGCGGTTTTGCACGAACACATCCTCGACACGGCAAGCCAGCGCCGCACCAATGCGCGCGAAACTGTAGACCATCAATCCGATCAGCGCCCGGTCACGCAGGCCGGCGTCACCCGCAATATCGATGCTCTCGATCAACGCCTTTGCCTCGCTCGCCTCGAGCACCGGCGTACGCCCGCGGCGCACCACATGCGCCGGGCCACGCACCGAGGCGGCCGGATTGTGAGGCACGATCTGACCGACCACCAACCAGTCGAACAGATGACGGATCGCGGCGAGCCGTTGCTTGACCGTCGGCGCCGCGACTTCGCGGCCCAATTCCTCGATCCATGCCGCCACATGCATCGGTACGATCGCTGCCAAGCTGCCGACGCCATGGCTCTCGCACCAGGTGAGGAAGTCGCCCGCGGCGCGCGCATAGGCCCGGCGCGTGTTCGCGTTGCGGATCTCGGCGGCGAAGAATTCGAGAAAGCGGATGCGGGTGCGCCCGTCTGCCGCAGTGACCAGCGCCGGCAGCTGCAAAGAGCCACCGGGCAGTACGACTGGCGCGTTCATTTATCCGGCGCCTGGGCGGCGGCAGCGTCGGCAACCCCGGCGATCTCGGCCATTCGCCAAGTCCACCAGCTGCCGATGGTTTCCAAGGTCGGGCGCGGCTTCGAACAGGCGCCGCCATCGATCCAGGATGCGGTCTTCGTAATGCCTTCGGCTTCCGCCTGCGCCACCATCTCGTCATGGGGCATAAGATACCAGTCATCGCTATGAGGAAAGGCGATCCAGATGTCGCGACCGACATAATTGCGATCGATTGTCCATCGGCTCTTCAGCTGAACCTTGCGGATCACGCCGTCGCTTTCGCGATAAAGAATGAAATCGACCCCACCATCATAGACCGGCAGGAAGGCGTTGAAGTCCTGCTCGAGCGCGAGGCTGATTACCGTATTGCGGTTGATAGCCTCGCGGACCTGTGATCGATAGCGGCTCATGGCACCGATAATAGCTACCTGGCAGTATTTGATAAAGGACATTATCAGATATTCCTACGATGCTCGCAATCGGTTCGCGCAGGTCTTCGAAGAACCGAGTGACCAGACGCACGACAAACGGGTTGCATTCATATATATGGCTAGCTATATAATGGCTTCACATTTAAAGAAGGAATTTCCCCGATGAGCGCACTTTATACCACCAAGGTCACTGCCACCGGCGGGCGCAGCGGGCGCATCGCCAGCGACGACGGACTGCTCGAACTCGATCTCGCCATGCCGAGCGGCCTGGGCGGCAAGGGCGGCGCCACCAATCCCGAACAGCTGTTCGCCGCAGGCTACGCCGCCTGCTTCGGCAATGCCGTGATCCATGTCACCCGCAACACCCACAAGATCGCCGATGACGACGTGACCGTGATCGGCACCGTCTCGCTGGCTCCCAACGCCGATGGCGGCTTTGCCCTGTCGGTCGCGCTCGACGTGGCGATTGCCGGCGTCGATCAGAACACCGCGGAAAAGATCGTCGATCAGGCGCACAAGGTGTGTCCCTATTCCAATGCGGTGCGCGGCAATATCGATGTCGAACTCTCGGTTCGGGCCGACGCCTGAGAATCCGCGGATGACGGACGATCGCCATCTATCGGAACAGGAGGGGGATGAATTGCTGCGCCTCGACCGCCAGCTCTGCTTCCCCCTCTATGCCGCGACCAACCTGCTCCAGCGCCTCTATCGCCCGATGCTGGAGCCGCTCGGCCTGACCTATTCGCAATATCTGGTGATGCTGGTCCTGTGGGAGCGCGAGCCGGTTACGGTGGGCGAGTTGCAGAGCTGCCTGCGTCTCGATGTCGGCACACTAAGCCCGATGCTGAAACGCATGGAGCGCGCCGGGCTGGTGACGCGGATACGCGACCCGCGGGACGAGCGTCGGGTGCTGATCGCGCCGACGCCGAAAGGTCGCGACCTTAAAATCGAGGCGCGCGGCATCCCGCATGCCCTGGCCAAGCAGGTGGGGGTCGACGCAGAGCGGATCCACGCCCTGCGAGAGTTGACCCACGCCCTTGTCGGCCAGCTTGGCGAAGCGGCGGAGCGGGAAAGCCATCCCGCCGCCTGATCGCTCCGCACCCAGTCACATTCTCAAAAAGGATTTCCGCATGATCGTTGTCCATCACCTTGAAACATCGCGCTCGACGCGCATCCTCTGGCTGCTTGAGGAGCTGGGGCTCGAATACGAAATGCACCGCCACGCGCGGGTCAATGGCCGGGCCCCCGAAAACCTCAAGCATATCCATCCGCTGGGCAAGGCACCCTTCATCGTCGATGGCGATCTGGTGCTGGCGGAATCGAGTGCCATCCTGCGCTACATCGATGCCCGCTATGGCGGCGGCCGGCTTTCCCCGTTGGCTGGCACCGCCGAGGGTGCGATGCACGACCAGTGGCTCGACCTGGCCGAAGGCTCGGCAAGCTTTCCGCTCCTGCTGCCGCTGCTGGGCCAGATGATGGGCGGATTGCCCGATCCGATGGCGCAATTCGCCGCGGCCCGGGCCAAGGACTTGCTTGCCTATATCGCCGAAGGCGTGGGCGAAGGGCCTTACCTGATGGGTGAGCGGCTCACGCTTGCCGACATCCAGATGGTCTATACGCTCGAAATGGCCAACATGGCCGGGGCGCTCGATGGCTATCCGGCGCTGCAGTCCTATCGCGACAGGCTTCACCGGGAGCCGGGCCTCATCAAGGCTATAGAGGTAGGCGGATCGTTGGTGCCGTCCAGCTGGTCACGCGGTTGAATAACTTGCTACGCACGAGAAGAACTACATGACGACCATGGCCCTAAGGCTTGTTCAGGATACGTTCTCGCTTAGCGTACGTAGAATGCACTTTCGTGTAGTCACACCAGCTAGCACCAGCTTCAATTGCAACTGAATGTTTTGGAGATTCAATCATGATCAATATTGAACCTCTCGGGCCTGCTGCATCTGCGGTTACGATCACCGATACCGTAGAGAGCGCTGACATGACCAAGCTGGTCGATTTTGCGAGAGACATCGCGGCCAGGGACGGAAAGTCAGACCTTCTGTTCGATATCAACCAGGTGCGCGGTCTTGATGCGGGTGCCATCGGCAAGGAACTGGCCCATCTGCCAACGATGATCGCGATGCTCAGAAAGCTCGACCGGATCGCTGTCGTGGCCGACGAGGATTGGTTGCGAACTGGCGCTCGACTGGAAAGCGCGCTCTTGCCGGGAGTCGTGTACGAGGTGTTTGACCGCGATCGGGCAGACAGGGCGCGCCGGTGGATCACCAGGCAGTCCGACGACCCGCACGTAGACAGCATCCGTCTGGTCGACGTCCCGGCTTCCGGTGTGATCGCATTCGAGCTCGATGGCCGGATCACTGGCGAAAATGCCCGAAAGGTCATCAAGCAAGCCAGCGAAGCGCTCGAAAGCTCCGGCGCGACGCGCATGATGGCCAGGATCAGGCGCTGGGATGGTTTCGACATGGACGCGCTGGCGAAAGCCGGCGTGCTGGAAACCAAGATCTCGCTGGCGAAGAAGATCGAACGCTATGCGATCGTAGGCGGACCCGAATGGATCGGCTCAATGGGGAAGGTGTTCGCGCCGTTGACAGGTCTCGAGATGCGGCAGTTCGAGCACGATGACGAAGACAAGGCTCTGCGCTGGTTGTCCGAGTAAGCCGCCCGCAAGGTTCGCCTCATGGCGGGGCTCTGTTGCAAAGTTTCGCGTGCTGGCAGAAGCGCCTCCAATGGGAGAAATGAGCGAGTGCGATGAGCGACTTCAAGGGACGACATTTCGAAGGTGAGGTAATCCTGTGGTCGGTCCGTTGGTATTGTCGCTCTCCCATCAGCTATCGGGATCTCGAGGAGATGCTGACTGAACACGGCCTTGAGGTCGATGATGCGAAGATCTACCGCTGGGTGCAGCGCTATAGGGCCCTCAGCCTTGGCCGAAACGATTCGAATTGCTCAACCAGCATTTCCCCGGAGCCGCTTGATCACCATGGAGCAGTGGCCTCTCCCGGTCGCTGGCCATCTTTGCAACAGAGCTCACGCTAGTGTGTCTCTGCGCAAAACGGAGACATCGCTATGAAAGCTGTTCGCTTCCTGGAAGTTGGACGTCCTGCCGAGATTGTCGATCTGCCGAAGCCGACACCGGCGCCGGGTGAGGTGCTGGTGCGTATTGCAGGAGCCGGAGTATGTCATTCCGATCTGCACGTGCTGGACGAAGGCATCGGTATCGCAGGACCCTTTACGCTGGGTCACGAGAACGCTGGCTGGATCGCGGCACTCGGGGAAGGCGTCACCGGATGGAAGGAAGGCGACCCGGTGGCGGTCTATGGTCCGTGGGGCTGCGGCGCCTGTCACACATGCCAGACGTCCGCGGAGAACTACTGCGAACGTCATGCCACGATTCCCACCTACGGCGGGGGCCTGGGCTCGGATGGCGGCATGGCCGAATATATGATCGTGCCATCGGCCCGGCTGCTCGTTCCGCTGGGCAAGCTCGATCCGGTTACCACGGCGCCCCTCAGTGATGCCGCGCTGACGCCCTACCATGCGATCAAGACGGCGCTGCCGCTCCTGACGCCGGATGCGACGGTGCTGGTGCTCGGGGTCGGCGGTCTCGGCCACATGGCAGTTCAGATCTTGCGCGCGCTTACGCCCGCCCGCCTGATTGCCGGCGATATCGATGACGTTAAACTTTCCCATGCCCGCGAACTAGGCGCCACTCACACGATCAACACGCGTGAGAAGACGGCTACTGAGGAAATACGGGATCTGGTCGGCCAGCGTGGCGTCACGGTCGCGCTCGATTTCGTCGGCGCGCAGGCGACGATCGACATCGCCGCCAGCGTCGTGGGCCGTAACAGCCGGCTATCGATTGTCGGTCTGGCCGGGGGCACGTTGCACTATGCAGCCAACAACCCGCCTTACGGCACCCAGGTGACGGTCCCCTATTGGGGCTCACGCACCGAGTTGATGGAAGTCATCGCGCTCGCGCAATCGGGCCGGATCAAGGCGACCGTTGAGACATTCCCCCTCGAACAGGCGAATGACGTTTACCAGCGTTTACGCGACGGGAAGATCCAGGGACGTGCCATACTGATACCCTGAACCTTGGGGCTTGGACCCCGGATTCACTGACGAAAAGGCTGCGCTACCGATGCGAACGGGTAATTTGTGCGGGGTCCTTCAAAGCTGAGGGATTGTTACCGTCCAGCTACTCGTTCGCATCGGTAGCCGGCATAGCAAAACAGTAGCTGGTGGCGCCTTCTGCCAATCCAGCTTTCCCGAAAGTGGAGAGTTTTGAGAGAGGCAAGCTTCGTATTTTGATGGGGATAATCACATCAAAATCCTAGGCATCCGCAGAGCCGAGACGGCACAATGACCTCATGACAGACACTCTCACGCCGGCCGAACGCAGCGAGCGCATGTGAGGTGGTGCCGGTTTTCTGGACAGGAGGCTAAGCTATCCCGGACGTGAGGGATGGACGACAATGAAGACGACGCGGAAGCGGTATACGGGCGAGTTCAAGGCCAGGGTGGCGCTGGAGGCGATTAGAGGCGACCTGACGCTAGCGGAGCTGGCGGCCAAGCACGGCATCCACCCGACGATGATCGCGACGTGGAAGCGGCAGGCGATCGCTGGCATGGCGGCGACCTTCTCGGGAGCGACCGAAGCGGCCAAGGCTGCGGGCGACACCGAGATCGAGAAGCTGTACGCGAAGATCGGGCAGCTGGTGGTGGAACGGGATTTTTTGTCCAAGGGGTTCGCGCGATGAGCGTCGAGCGGCGGCGGCAGATGATCGAGCGGGAGCATGCCAGCCTGTCGATTGCGGCGCAGTGCCGGCTGGTGTCGATCAGCCGGTCGTCGTTTTACTATGCGCCGATGCCGGAGGCGGCCGAGACGCTGGCGCTGATGGCGGTGATCGACGCCTCGTTCCTCGACCACCCCTGGTATGGCAGCCGCCAAATGGCGCGGCACCTGTGCCGCCTCGGCCATGCGGTCGGGCGTCGGCGGGTGCGACGGCTGATGGCGAAGATGGGGCTTGCGCCCATCTACCAGCGCCCACGGACGAGCGATCCGCACCCGGAGCACCGGATCTACCCGTACCTGCTGCGCGATCTGGAGATCACCCGGCCGGGTCACGTCTGGTGCGCCGACATTACCTGGACACCCGCAACAACCATGATTTTGGCGCCGTGATTGGGCGGGTTGCGGGGATTGCCGCGAGAGACGCTATTGGAAAGGTTGGATTGGCCAATTTTCGGTGATGTCTTTGGGCTTCCGGGCCTTTTTGTCGATTTCAGGCGCACCTATCCCGTGGCTGCACATCGCTCATGGAAGATCAGGCGGTCGAAGTTGTAGGCGAGATTAGCCAGCGTGAGTTTTGCCTGCGCCCTGGCGAGCCCGATGGTCCGGATGAATAGACCATAGCGATTCTTCTGGTGCGCAAAGACGTGCTCCACCTTGGCCCGCACGGCCGATTTCGCGGCATTGGCGCGCGCGATGCGCTCGGGCATCGGTTTGCCCTTGGGCTTTCTGCGATGGATGCGGCTCGTGAGCATGTTGCGCGCCAGCCATGTCTCGTTCTTCTGGCTGCGATAGGCGCTGTCGGCCCAGACATCGCCAGCGGTGTTGGCGGTGTCGATCACCCGGCGCAACTGGCGCCCGTCGCTGTCGGCGGCCGATGTCACCGCTGCTTTGCGAATAAAGCCGAAGCGCCGGTCGATGCTGATATGCGACTTGTAGCCAAACACGGGTGTGGCGATCTGCGGCAGCGGGGTGCCGTCGGGACGATAGCGGACCTTGCCGCCGATCTTCAACGTCCAGCGTGCATCGACATCCTTCTGGTGAGCCTTGTTCGGCTTGCTGCGCCAGATCTGCCTGGCTGACTTGCCGGCTTTGATCGCGGCCTTCTCGTCCTCGGTGTTGCGCTGCTTGGGCGCGGGCACCAGCGTGGCATCGACGATCTGACCGCCCATCGCCAGGTATCCTGCCTCGCGCAGTTGCTGTTCGAACGCCTGCATCAACGCCTCAAGCGTGCCGCTCTCGGTGAGCCGGTTGCGATAGTGACGGATGGTGTTCTCGTCCGGCATCGCGCCGCCAAGGTCGAAGCCGAAGAAGCGCATCCAGCTCAGGCGATCTCTGATCATGAACTCCATGCGCGCATCCGACAGATTATGCTGCGCCTGAACCACCAGCACTTTGAACATCGCCACGGGATCGAAGGCCGGGCGACCGCCCTTGGCGCCATCGCTATAGCCAAGCCCGCGGGTCAGAAGCGGCCGGAAGCGTTCAAACTCAACCGTGCCCGCCAAAACCTCCAGCGGATCGCCGTCCTTGCTCAGCCGGTCCAAGTGCTCCGCAAGCGAAAACAGGCTGTGTGGCTGCATCGATGCTCTCCTTCCAATGCCCCGAGTGAATCACAGCACGTGCCTCAAAGCGAGGGGTTTTTGCGGGTGTCCAGCTGCGGATCAGCCCATGCGCACGGTCGATGCCGATATGGTTCTTGTAGCCGAACATCGGGATGGCAAGATCGACCGGCTTGAAGCCCTGGGGTCGCCGCCCTCCTTCACCTTGGCCTTGGAGTATTTGACCGTCCAGCGCGCGTCACGGTCTTTCTGCCGGACCTTGGCGGGCCTGGCCTTCCAGCGCTCCGGGATCTTGCCCTCTTTGATCGCCGCCTTCTCTTCGTCGGTGTTGCGCTGCTTGGGCGCCGGCACCACGGTCGCATCGATGATCTGCCCGCCCATCGCCAGATAACCGCGGTCAGTCAGCGCTGCATCGAAGCGCGCAAAAAGCTTGTCGATCGCCTTTGCCTGCACCAGCTTCTCCCGGAACAGCCACACCGTCGTTGCGTCAGGCACCCTGCCATCGAGCCCCAGCCCCAGGAACCGCTGGAACGAGAGCCGGTCCTTGATCTGGAACTCGCATCCCTCGTCCGACAGCGAGTAGAGCGCCTGCAGCACCAGGATCTTGAACATCATCACCGGATCGAACGGAGGCCTGCCGCCTTTTCCCCGAGCGCTCCGCCGCAGCACTGTCACAAGCGGCCCGCGGAACACCTCGAAATCCACCACCGCCGCCAACCGCTCCAGCGGATCCCCCGCCGCGCTCAGCGCTGTATAGCGGTCCGACAAATCAAAAAAACCGGGCTGAGCCACCATCATCGCCTCCGCTCAATTCAAGGGAGATTGAATCAGATTAGCCCATCAAAGGCGAGGGTTTTTCGAGGTGTCCGATATAGGTCACATCCGCACACCATACCCGGTTCGACCGCTTGACCACCAGTTTCCGCTACAAGTTAGGGATATATGCGATGCTACGGATGCGGATCGCTGGCCGCCAGTGACAAAACGCCCTCATGCATGCTCAATCACAGTTCTGCCAAGGTAGTACTAAAAATAGCGGCGCTTCAGACGTTTCAGTGCACGATAAAGTTTACCGGCAATCATTAGGGGAATTGGTCTACTGTACAAGCCGCGCATTTCAGAGATATGTGGTGCTAAACTTTCCCGGAAAACGTTAAAGTCTCGAGCAGATACTGCCTGGCTCCAATACGAATGACTAAGCTGTCTTAGTTTGCTCCGCTGTTCATAAATCCTTTTGCGCTTCTCTGACAACGCATCGGAGGGTAGCACTCGTTTTTTGGGTGTCCATGCTCCCGCAGCATGCTTTTGAAATAATCGAAAAGCTAGGCCCTCACGACGGTCACGCAACCCGCCCGCCTGAGATTGCGCCATATGATCGGCCGAAAGTACATCTAAACTCAGGCGCCCGTCGGCGCGGGCCCGAGCAACAATTTGCGCAAGGGCGATGGACCTCACTACAACAACAGAGTTTCCTTCCGTATCGTTGCTATAGTTCGGCAGCCATGCATCGCCAACTGCGATATCGGCGGTCTCCGCAAAAACATCATCGCAGTAATCGCAAGCACTATAACGAAAGAAATTCAATCCCCAGTCGCCACTTATCGAAGCCCTAACCGGTGAAACACTTTCTTTTTCTTCTGACCGGAGATAAACACCGTAGTCGCTAGCGTCTCGCTCGGAAAGTTTTACGCGGAAGTCGATTTCTTTCAGTTCTCCCGGCGGTATATCTTGTTCCCAAGCGAGAGCGTCAGAAAAGGATGCGCTCTTAAGATGCCCACAAACCAGTCCTACCGTGTAGACGACTCTCTCACGAATTACTTGGTCTTGTTCTGCTAAGCGGCGAACAGTTTTTACAAAGCAAGGAAGTCCCACAAAAACGTATTTGCCTGGCACGCGGCGGACTTCTGCGATCACCTCAGAGATCTCAACCGGGTAATAGCGAGACTTCGCCCTTGAAGTGATCTCTTCTTCGGTTCGGGAGATGCTGTACCTGAAAAGTGCTCCCGTTTCCTGTCGATCCGCTGGTCGGACATGGATGACTGCGTCAACCAAACCGTCCTTCAACAACTGCGCGAGGATCCAAGTAGTGAATCCGCCAGAAGCGCCGCGCTTCCGAAAGGATCCTTCTGCGACATAGCCCGCATAAAGGGCCTCGTGCCAACCCAATCGCGAGTCATGACTGGCGTTCTCCCCGAAGAACATCCTGCCAAGAGCATCTTCATGGAAGCCATTGTCGCTGAACGGACAAACCGAAAGTGCCTTTTCTGTCTCGATAACAGATATTTTTGGAAGGCTAGCTTTGTATTGCCCACAGCCTTCGGACGTTATTTCGATATCAGGAGAGACAGCTGCGCAACCGCCACATCCGATACAGTATCCTCCATCAATGACAGTTGATAACGTTCCTTTATCCCTAACTATTTCCATGGTCATCGATAAAATCTCTCAGACTTACCCTTAATAATTTCCGATCTGAACAACCGAAAGCTGTCGCAACTAGGCCTCACCGATGAGGGACGACAAAATGCGTAGCTCTGCGTTGTTGACGTCAAGCGGCAATGCCTACGTCGTGAGCATCGAAATGCCGTAGGTATCGTTCCCAACTGAGGCAAGCGCGACCGAATTGTTCCAGGGGTAAAAGGTAGGGAAGAAGTGGGAAACTGACGCGAGATTGCACTGCGAAGTTTGGACAGAATGTCGATATGTGCCACCATCACTGCGATCGCGGCGAACCCTCGCAGACCATCCATGCTGGGAAAATACTGACGCTGTCTCGTATCAAACTGCACCCCCAATGGCATGGCGAATCTGCTTATATCTGCGTTGTGTAGCGAAGGAGCAGTAGATCTCGACGCTGGACAGTCATAGCGTTCCGTCGTGCGGGCCGCGACAGTGAGGCGATCAGAAGGGGCCTTCCCTCCAATGTCTGTATCGAACCAATCGGTATTCTTTTCAACATTTCCGCCGCGACCGCGTTCCTATTAGGTTTTGAATGTCGGCTTGGCGACCGCTGAATGTCGGTTTCTGGCAAGAGCTGCCGTTCGGCGATATGCTGTGAACGGCAGCAATGTCCCAAAATCCGGCAATCGACTTCGATAGGCAGCCTTGTCCGCTTTCGGGCAATCGAAAGCTGATTAGTATTGACCGAAAGCGGGCGCGTAGCTGACGCCCGGATAAATCCGCTGGAATGTCCGCTATCCGCATCTGTCGTCCGAAAGCTGATGGGGTGGACGCCCCCCGACGGCCTTTATGGCAAAGTGGAGGTGTTGAAGCACCACTAGAGGAGGCGTCCGTGTCACAGGTTACCACGATTGGTCTGGATATCGCGAAGAACGTTTTTCATGCCCATGGCGCGGATGAGCGTGGAGCGATGGTTTTCAGTCGCAAACTGACCCGAGCCAAGTTGCTCGACTTCTTTGCCAAGCAACCCACGTGTGTAGTCGCACTCGAGGCATGTGGCGGTGCGCATCACTGGGCACGCGAGTTAGCCGCGTTGGGGCACGACGCTCGACTGATCCCGCCATCCTACGTGAAGCCGTTCGTGAAGCGGAACAAAAGCGATGCCTTGGATGCGGAAGCGATCTGCGAGGCAGCGCAGCGCCCCGGTATGCGCTATGTGGCGGTGAAGTGCGAGGAGCAACAGGCGGCCGGCCTCGTGTTCCGCACGCGCGATCTGATGGTTCGCCAGCGCACGCAGCTGATCAATGCGATCCGCGGTCATCTGAGCGAATATGGTTGGGTCGCTCCTCGCGGAACGGCGCACATGGCGATGTTGGCCGATCTTCTCGAAGAAGAGGCAATGGCCGCCACTCTTCCGCAAGCGGCGCGACCAATGTTCAAGCTGATGGTCGAGCACCTGAATGAACTCGAAAAGCGCGTCGCAGAGTTGGACCGCGAAATCGCCCGCCGTGCGAAGGAAGACGAAGATGCCCGGCGGCTCATGACCATTCCCGGTGTCGGTCCGATCGCGGCAACGGCAATTCTCGCGCTCGCACCGCCGATCGAGACTTTCCGCAAGAGCCGCGACTTCGCGGCATGGCTGGGTCTGACACCGCGCCAGCACTCAACCGGTGGTAAGCAACGCCTTGGCAGCATATCACGAATGGGCGAACGGAGCATTCGACGACTGCTGATCATCGGCGGCAGCTCGATAGTTCGCCAGGCAAGACGCTTCGGGGCGCCGGAAGGTTCGTGGCTGGAACGCATGCTGGCTCGTAAGCCGCGCATGCTGGTCTCGGTGGCGCTTGCCAACAAAATGGCGCGCATGGTCTGGGCCCTGCTTACCAAGCGCGAAGATCATAGAGCTCCGGCGGCCCTCGCGGTGTAAGTCGCGAACGGCAGCCAGAGGCGTCGGAGGACGTAGGCGATCGAAGGAGGGTATGGCACAACCGTCGGCGAGACGGGGCTGGAAGAACCAGAGAATGGCAGGGCGCTAGCCAAGCGCGCAAAGCTGAAATGGATCCAGTCCGCGAACTCCCATACTGGCCCGCAGCTATGGTGCTGCTCATCGAGGCCGGACAGATGACAGCATCCGACTACGTGCCAACATACCCGAATTTATTGCTTGCATCCCATGGGGCGTCCACAGATGACTTTCCGGATCGTCCGACAATCACGCCATTCACTCTAGCCCTGGGGAGACCTGCTTGCCACACCCTGTAATGGAGAACGTTACAGTCCCTTGACCAACTTTGTAATGCATGGCATTACAACTCCTTGGAGATCGAAAGCATCGATCATAAGAACCTTCGCAAGTTTTTCACGAGCGGGAAGGCGAGGGGGCTCATGGAGGTGGAACGCCTGCGCAGGATGCTCGCGTTTATCGATGCCGCGGGTTCATTTGCCGAGTTAGGCATCCCGCCGAACTTCGGTTTCCATGCGCTGACAGGCGATCGCGATGGGCGGTTTGCAATGACGGTGACGAAGAACTGGCGGCTCGTGTTCACCAAGGTTGACGAGACCACCATCGCCAATCTCGACTTGGAGGATTATCACTGATGGCTCTCAAGATGCATCGCACGCTGGCGGTTCACCCCGGCACCTGGCTCAAGGAAGAGATGGTGGTGCCTTATGGCGTTACTGTCACTGACCTGGCCGAGCGCTTCGGTGTATCGCGGCCGCCATTGAGCAATCTGCTCAACGGCAAGGCGGGACTGTCGCCTGAAATGGCGATCCGTTTCGAAAAGGCTTTCGGTGTTTCTGCGGCAACGCTGCTACGCATGCAGGCGACCTATGATCTCGCGCGCGCGGAGAAATTGGCCGACGGTATCAAGGTCGATCGTATCCCGGAGCCTGTCTAAGCGACATAGCGAGCGTCGGCCTTCGGAACCGCTTCGGGGGCGAACTTCTGCATTTCTGAGGCTTGCACCAGTTTCTGCAAGTTAGAGAAGACACTATTTTCGCCAGACAGAGATGCCACGCTTTGATGCAGCAGGGGCACCGCGTAGTCTCGCGAAATTGCGCAGCACTGCCCCTGCGGGTGCGCAGGCTTGGCTGTGACGAACCCCTTGGACCCGCTGCGCATGCAGCGAGCACGGTCAGGTCCGTGTGACAATGCAAGCCATTCAGTCTAACGTGTATTGATAGAGTCTTCATCGTCGTCAGCGTTCTGAATGTTCCGCTGCCATATCTACTTTGAGGTTCCGCCGCTGCATGGGCCGAGCAAGCAATTTGACATTCAATTGGTAGCAGCGCACGGGATCTCCCTTGCGACATTCAATTTCCCGACGGATAATCATGAACGATTTTGACGCGCGCCGTGCTTCGCTGGAACTGGTTACCGCCTTTGTAAATAACAACAGGCTCACGGCTGCCGAGCTTCCGAAATTGCTCGGCGATGTATTTAAAGCAATTTCGGATTTCGAGGCTAAATCCGGGGAAGAGGCTGACCTCGACGAAAAGCAGTTCGAGGCTGATGCGCCAATCGCACCTGCTCCCGCCGCGACCCTCGGAACCGCATCGACAGCAATTGCCGAGCTCTCCGAAAGTCAAACCCCGGCAATTGACGATGGCCCGCAGGCACCTACGGCCCAAGAGCCTGCCGTGTCGGTCGAAACCTCGCTTGCCGATCCGAGTGTCATCGTCTCGCTGATCACTGGCGAGAAGTTCAAGATGCTCAAACGACACCTGAAAAAGCACGGCGTGACTGAGGCGGAATACAGGAAGCGTTTTGATTTGCCCGACGATTATCCGATGGTCGCGCCCGCCTATTCGAAGCTCCGCCGCGAAGTGGCGACAAAGATGCATCAGAATGGCAAAGAGGGCGGTTCGGAGAGCAAGGCTGCGGAAGAACCAGGGGCTGCAACCGTTGATGAGCCATCCAAGGCGCCGAAACGGAAAGTCGCTACGGCCAATAAGACCTCTCAAGGAAAGGTGACTTCTTCACAAAAGAAAGCGCGCGCGAGCAGAGCCGCTTCCGCAAGGGCTTTAAAGCGAGACAAGGGGCCTGAGGAGACTGAGACCACCGAAACCCGTGCCGCCCCGGAGAATGCCCCCGACGTGTCGTCGGTCGCTCACGGCGCCCCGGACGCTAACCCGGCTTCGAACTCGCTGCCTGAAGGCATGCAGACTGACATGGCAAACGCGGACAACAAGCCCTTGGAGCCAGCAACTGAGAAGCCTGTGCGGAAACGGCGCATGGCCCGGCAACCGGCTGACGAAAGTCTTGCTGCCAATACAACCCCGGCTCTTACGGACAAGCCTGAGAATGCGGATGCCAGTTCGGCTGACACAGGTGCAAAAGCCAAGTCTGCAGGCCGCAAGACCAGCAAGGCGAGGGGAGGGGGCGCGACGAAAACGACATCGGCCGGCGCCGGTGTGGAGCCGAAATCGGCGAGCAAGGACCGCAAGAAACTCTCACCGGTATTTCGCTGAGAATTGTGGCGGCAGCAAACAGCGGACGCCAGAGCAAAGGACGAACCTAGCAGGAGTTGGGGCAGGGCAAGAAGGTAGCCGCCGCCCTACCGCAGAACTGCAATCAGCTGTTGTTCCGCCGCTTCAGAGTCGGTCAAACACCGAGCCCATGCGAGGTGAGAACAGCCGCTCGTAGGTTTTGAGAAGGTGCGTGTCGGTCATGGCGGCGATATAGTCGCAAATGATCCGCGGGTCGCCGTGAGCCGCGGTGAATTTCGCCAGCACCTCTCGGGGCAGCAGACGATCCGGATCAGCCTCCATTGCTTCGAAGACGGCGACGACCATGCTTTGCCCCTTGTATTCAAAGTGTTGCACTGAAGGGCTGGTGATCACTTCGCGCACGACGAAGTCCTGCAGAACGGGGGCCGGTGAGAGAATGTTCGAAAACGTACGCTAAGCATCCCGACCGTTCCGATGGAGGCGGAGCGGCCTGAACCGCTCGCGGGGCTTGTCCATCTCGCTCCACAGATAGTCGCCAGTGAGGCCGATATGCTCCCAGCCCAATGGCGCGACATGGGCAAGCAGTTCGTCCAGCACCTCGACACCGCTGGCGCGCAAATGCCGGACGGCGCGGTCGAGATAGACGGTGTTCCAGAGCGTGACGGCCGCGGTGAGCAGGGTCAGGCCAGAGGCACGATGGCGCTGGTTCTCGAAGGTGCGGTCGCGCAGTTCGCCGAGGCGGTTGAAGAAGATGGCGCGGGCGAGCGCGTTGCGGGCCTCACCCTTGTTGAGGATGCTGCCGGTGCGACGCCGCTGTTCGGGATCGTCGAACCAGTCGAGCATGAACAGTGTGCGCTCAATCCGCCCGATCTCACGCAGCGCGCGGGCGACGGGGTTTTGACGCGGGAAACCCGCCAGCTTGCGCAGCATGACCGAGGCACTGACGGTGCCGGCGCGGATCGAGGCGGCGAGCCGCAGCGTCTCGTCCCAATCCTCTTCGATCGCGCGAACGTTGACCGGGCCCGCGACAAGTTGGCGCAGCGTCGGCCAAGGATCGAGCGACGACAGGCTATACAGGCGGCGTTCGTTGAGGTCGCGAATACGCGGTGCGAAGCGGAAGCCGAGCAGATGGCACAAGCCGAAGACATGATCGACCGCCCCGGCGGTATCGGTCGCATGTTCGCGGATCACCAGTTCACTCTCATGATCGAGCAGGCCGTCGAGGACATGCGCGGCCTCACCAGCATTGGCGGCTATGACCTTGGTATGGAACGGCGTGAAGCGGTCGGTGACGTGGGTGTAGAACAGCACGCCGGGTTCGCTGCCGTAGCGGGCGTTGCGATCGGCGCGCGCCTCGCCCTGACCGCCGGCGCGGAAGAACTGCCCGTCCGAGGACGATGTGTCGCCCGGTCCCCAGACCTAGGCGAGCGGATGCGCGGTGTGGCAGTCTACGATCGCCGCCAGCGCCGACAGGTACGTTTCATCGCGCACATGCCATTCCGCAGTCCAGCGCAGGCGTGACAATGTCAGCCCACGCGAGCTTTCCGCCATGCGCCCGAGGCCGAGATTGGTCGCATCGGCGAGGATCGACCCCATCAGCGCGGACTGGTCAGAGGCCGGCTCGCCACTGCGGGCATGAACGAAACGGTCGGCAAAGCCCGACCACGCGGCGACCTCAACCAGCAGGTCCGTAATGCGGACACGCGGCAGCATCGCGTAGAGCCGGGCCTTCAGCGCCTCGGCATCGTCGGACGGAGATCGCCGGATCGGCGAGATCAACAACTGCCCGCGCTCGATCGTTACGTCGACCAGTTCGCCGGCCGCGGCTGCGCGCTCCACCTCGGTCATGCGCTGGGTCAGCATCGCGCGCCGTTCCTCATACCATTGAGAAAAACGGGACGGCACGGCGAGGCGCAGATCGCTATCGGTGCGCATCGTCTCAAAGGCGGGCACCGGCAGCAGGTAATCGTCCAGCGTGCGATAGGCGCGGCTGCCATCTACCCAGATGCTGCCTGATCCGAGCCGTTCGCGCAGGTGGACGATCACCGCGATCTCATAGGCGCGGCGGTCGATTGTCCCTTCGGCCGGCTGCACGACCTTGTGCCAGCGTGGCTTGATGAAGCTGGTCGGCACACGCTTCGGCAGGACCGATCGGCCGTCGCGGTACATCGTTCGCAGCGCCTCGATCGCGCCGAGCAGCGGATCGCCCGATCTCGCGGTCCGGAAGGTGAAGGCGGCGAGGAAGGTCGGGGCGAACCGCCGCACGGCAGGGTAGCGTTCGACCACTTCCTCCAGACCGTCATCGGCCGCACGCGTCAGATCCTCGGCGAAGCGGATGCTGCGTTCGAGCTGATCCCAGCCCACCCGGTCATCGATCGTGCGAAAGGCGTCGCGTCCGCTCGCGCGTGCATCGACCAGCAAGCGGCCGAGCCGGACATGAAAGCGCGCCGTGTCTTTCAGCATCCGTGCCTGCCCGAGCAGCCGGTCGGACCGGGTACGGTCGGCGCGGCGGAACAGCGCCCCCACCATCTTCTCGACCATGACCAAGGCGGCATCGGTCAGCGCCGCCTCCATCTCGATCATGGAGGCGACCAGCATCGCGAGTCGGCGCGGGCGTTCGAGACGCCGGAGGTGTTGCGCAGTGACGATGCCGGCGGTCCGGGCGATGACGGCATAGCGGGCGGCATGGATACGTCGTGCCCGATCGGTTGCGATCCCGATGCCGCGCACCGCGTCGAGCCGTTCGACGATCCCCTTCAGGTTCGACGCCGATGGCGCTTCCGGCCATTCGCGTAGCCATCCCAGACGGGTGCGACCATTGTCATCGGATGCGATCAGGCGTTCGAGTGCCGCTTCCTGATCGGCCGAGCAATCGCGGATCAGTCCGGCATGGGCGGCCTTGCGTGCATGGGCCCGCACGATGAGGGCGAGCCGTTCCAGCGTCGATGCCGCAGGCAGAACAATCCGGTCGAGCCGCAGGCGATTGACCATGCCGGCGACGATCGCCTCGCCCCGATCGGTCGAGGTGGCGATCTCTGATCCCAGTGCCAGCGTCGATCGTACGTCGATCCGGTCAAAGGCGCGCAGACCAAGATACGCTTCGATCTCGGCGCGATGCTCGCGCAGCGTCGTCGCACGGGCAGAATAGTCGGCGAAGTCGTCGATCCGGCAACCGATCTGGTCGGCGAGCAGCGACAGCATGAGGGCGGGCACTGCTTCACTCGGCAGCAGCGCACGCCCCGGATGACGCAGGTAGCAGAGCTGCACGGCATAGCCGAGCCGGTTCGCTCTGCGCCGACGACGCGCTACCTGCGCGAGGTCATCGGGGCCGAGAGTGAAGAGCCGCTCGATCGTCGCGCTGTCAGAAGGCGGATCGAAGATCACAGCGCGCTGCGCAGGCGATAATATTGTTCTGGACGGCATCGGCTTCCTGTTTGTCACGCAACAGGGATGTGGCCCTGTTCATGGAGCATAGACGAGGAGACGGGTTATGTGACATTATGCAGATTGATCGACGGGCAATGCCGCTCCGTCACGCAGACGGACGTATATGTGACAACGCAGCTCGGTTACGCGCGAGTGTCCAAGGCGGATGGCAGCCAGGTTCACGACCTTCAGCACGACGCGCTGGTCGCGGCCGGCGTCGATCCCGAGCATATCTATGAGGATGCCGCGTCGGGCCGGCTCGACAAGCGGCCGGGGCTGGATGCCTGCCTGAAGGCACTGCGCCGTGATGACACGCTGGTCATATGGAAGCTCGACCGCCTCGGTCGCGACCTGCGCCACCTCGTTAACACAGTCGGCGACCTGACCAAGCGTGGCATCGGCCTCAAGGTGCTGGCCGGCGAAGGCGCGTCGATCGACACCACCACCGCCAACGGTCGGTTGATCTTTGCGATTTTTGCCGGCCTCGCCGAGTTTGAGCGCGAGTTGATCGTCGAGCGCACCCGCGCCGGTCTGGAATCGGCACGTGCGCGCGGCCGACATGGCGGTCGCCCGTTCAAGATGACGCCCGCCAAACTGCGGCTTGCCCAGGCGGCTATGGGCAAACCCGAAACCAAGGTCGCCGAGCTGTGCGCCGAGCTGGGCATCACGCGTCAGACGCTCTACCGGCATGTTACGCCGAACGGAGAGATCAGGACGGACGGACAGAAGCTTCTCGCTCGAAAAGCGCGCCCATCGATCAAGGCATGACGAATTTGAACAATCTCACGTTCGTATTCATCGGAGGGGAGCATCAGGTCCTGCATCTCGCGCCGGTCGCCGCAGAACTTAGCCTGAGCCATCCGGATATCACGGTCCGCTGCATCTGCGCCGACGACCGCACCGCCGCCGCCTTGCGCGCAGTGGCTGCGGCGATGAGAGCCAGCACGATGACCGTGACGCAGATCGCCTGGCCTTGGGCGGGCAGGATTGCAGCGCGCATAACGGGCAGCCGCTCGGCGGCGAAGGGGCCCCTGCTGGCGCGGATCCGATGGCAGGCCCGCAAGACCCAGGCCATCATCGTTCCCGAGCGCACCTCTGCGGCGTTGCGATGGCTCGGATGGAAGCGTCCGCTGGTACATTTCCGCCACGGCGCTGGCGACCGTGCACCATCCTCCGAAGCCAAGCAGAGAGCCTTCGATGCCATCTTCGTTCCCGGACAGAAAGACATCGAGCGTGCCGTCGCGCAAGGCCTCAGCCGTAAGCGGCTTTCGGCCGTGGGCTATATAAAGATCGACTATTTGCAGGCCTTGCCCACCGGACCGCAATTGTTCGACAACGATCGCCCGACCGTCTTCTACAACCCTCATTTTGATCCTGCGCTGTCCTCGATCGGGATCGCTCGCGATGTCATCGCCCGTTTCCGCCAACAGGAGCGGTACAACTTGGTCTTCGCCCCTCATGTCCGCGCGTTCGAAAACCTCGATCCGATCGCGCGAGCGCGGTGGCTGGAACTTGCCGTGCCAGAGCACATCGCGGTCGATCTGGATTCTCCCAAGCTGTTCGACATGAGCTATGCGCGGGCCGCCGACATCTATCTGGGCGACATGTCGAGCCAGCTTTACGAATTCCTCGCTAAGCCGCGGCCCGTCGCTTTCGTGAATGCGCATGGCGCTAACTGGCAGGACGATCCAAGGTACGCTGGTTGGCATCTGGGAGAGGTCGCATCAGGTGCCGACGATGTGCTTGCTGCAGTAGATCGAGCCTTCGAACGGCATCCCGACATGATCCAAAGACAGGCGAAAGCGACAGCGTTCGCGTTCGGCCGCTACGATGGCGCAATCAAACGGGCCTCATACCAACTGCTCCACACCCTGCAATCGCTCTGATCCCTTAGCGTACGTTTTCGAACATTCTCTCACCGGACCCCAAGGACGTCGCCAAGCTGCTCACCACGCTCGGGGTCAAGCAGACGGCCGCGCTGCCGCCCGAACAGATCGCCGCTGCAGTCTTGGGCGGCGCCAGTGTTTCGTTGCAGCAGCCCTTCCCCTGCGAACTAAAGCGTTCACGTGCTAACACGTCCACACGTGTGGAAATCGTCGGAGCCCCGGCCAGCCAACTCCCTTGGCTCAAGTCCCTCGGCTGCTTCTCCGAGGTGATTTCGTACCGCACCCGAGTTTTCCTCCCTGTGGACCAGGTGCCGGACATCCTCGTGCGCCTGCTCGCCTCAACGGCGGCCGAAACGACCTGAAGAGAAAGGGAAGGAGGACCGGAGAAGGTGTCCGGCGAGGATTTCGCCGGTCCATTCCTACCAGGAGACCTTGTCATGAACCAGATGATCCCGCTGGCGAAGCTCCGGCTTTCGCCCATCAACGTCCGCACCGTGTCGGACGAAAAGCTCAACATTCCCTCCATGGCTGCCGACATCGCGGCGCGCGGCGTCCTGCAGAACCTGCTCGCCACGCCAGTCAAGAAGCCGCGCGGCAGCTTCGAGGTGTTCGACGGCGGACGGCGGCTTCGTGCGCTGAACCTGCTCGCCGAACAAGGCACGATCGACGCCGCGACCTTCGAGGTTCCGGTGCTCGTCGTGAAAGCCGAGGACGCCGAACTTAGCGAGACCTCGCTTGCCGCCAACTTCCACCAGCTCAAGCTCACGCCCGCCGAGGAATGCCGCGCCTTCCAGCACTTCCTGGGAGTCGACGGAGACATCGACGCGGTGGCCAAGCGGTTTGGGCAGACTCGGCGGTTCATTGAGGGACGCCTGCGCCTCGCCGGGCTCGCAGACCCCGTGTTCGAGGCCCTCGCCAAGGGCGACATAACCCTCGACATGGCGAAGGCCTACGCATCGACCGACGATCACACCAAACAGGTGCGGATCTTCGAACAGTACGGCCACTACAGCTACACCACGCCCGACCAAATTCGACGGTCGATCGCCGGCGACGCGCTGAAGGCGAGCGATCCGATCGCAATCCTCGTGGGCGAAGACGCCTATGTCGCCGCCGGCGGCAGCGTCGAGCGCGAGCTGTTCAGCGAGGACGGTGACCGTTGGGCGGACCCCGAGATCGCGCGCGAGCTCGCCGGCAAGCTGATGGAAGCCGAAGCCCAGCGCCTCGGCGAGGAAACCGGGCTTGCCTGGATCCGTCCGATCGCCAGCTCGCATATCTACAACGCGACCGCCGATCTTCACCGGGTCAGTCTCCCCACTGTCCCGTTTACCGACGAGGAGCAGCAGCGGATCGACACCATCGCCGAGCGTATGGACGAGATCGCCGGGCAGATCGACAGCGGCCAGGTCGAGGACGAGGCGGCCGCCACCCTCGAGGACGAGTACCGCACGCTCGACGCCGAGTACGACGAGCTCAACGATCGGCCCACGATCCTGCCCGACGACCTGAAGGCACAGGTCGGCACCTTCCTCATCCTCGCACCCGACGGCTCGATGAAGCTGGAAACCAGCTACTTCAGCGAGACGCCGATCCGCAGCGAGGACGACGATCAGGGCTCGACCGGAGGCGCGATCAAGAGCAACGGCTCGCCGACGGAACCGGAGGCGACCGCTCCCGGCGGCAAGCCGTTGAGCGCGCGTCTTTCGGACGAACTGGCGATGCAGCGGCGCGATATTCTCGCGGCCTCGATCCTCGCCAACCCCGCCCTCGCCCTCGATTACGCTCTGTTCGCAATGATCGACGGGAACCGCGGCTACGATCGCTACGGCACGACGATGAAGGCATCGCGCCCACAGGATCCGGCACTCGGCAGCGAGATGGAGCCCACCCAGGCCCGCATCGCGATCGAACAGGCACGCGAAGCGCTCGATGCGAGATGGACCGAGGCCGGTGACGTGACCGCGCGTTTCGAGGCGTTCCGCACCCTCGACGACGAGGCCAAGGCGGCCTGGCTCGCGCTGATGGTGGCGGGCTCGCTCGAGGCCAAGCCCGAGTATTCGGCGACGACCAACCCGCTGCACGCGCGGCTCGCGTCGATCCTCGAAATCGACGTCGCGCAATGGTGGCGGCCGACTTCGGCGAACTTCTTCGACCGCGTCGCCAAGGGCGCCCTGCTCGCGCTGCTCACCGAGATCGGCGGCACGACGCTCGCGGCGCGCTACAGCGCTTCGAAGAAAGGGGACGTATCCTCGGCCTGCGAAAAGCTCTTCGCTGGCGAGGCAATCACCGAAACCGACACCAAGGAAGCGGCCCTTGCATGGGTGCCCGACGCGATGCGCTTCGACGTCGAACGCCCCGCCCTCGAAGACTCGCCCGACGACAAGGATGACGACGAAACGGGTGTCGACAAGGACGACGAGGGTCTCGATCCCGACGACGATCCTGCCGACGACTTCGGTGACGACGTCAACGACTTCGACGTCGAGCATCCCGAAGAAGCCCTCGAACCCGCCGAATAGCGGCCCCTCGCCTGTCTCCTGGGCGACACTCGCGGCAGCCGGTTGCGATCGGCTGCCGCTTTCTTGTCACCATTCAACACGTTCACGTGTTCACACGTGTGCATGTTGCATTCAGCCGAAAGGTTCCATCATGCGCAAGCATTCCCGCGCCCCTCGCCCGCGCCGCGACATCGCCAACGAGATCACCGCCCTTATTCTTTCTAAACTCGAAACCGGCGTTCTGCCCTGGGCACGCCCGTGGGACCGTTCTGGCGGTGGCGGGCGCCCGCTGCGCCATTGCGGCACCCCCTATACCGGGATCAACACCCTGTTCCTGTGGGCTATGGCCGATGCGTGCGGCTTCAATAGCCGGTACTGGATGACGTATCGCCAAGCCCATGCCATGGGCGCGCAGGTCCGCAAGGGCGAAACATCCTCGCTCAGCGTCTACTACTCGCAGATCAGCAAGACCGACACCGACAAGGTCACCGGCGAGGAGCACAACCGCAGCATCCGCTTCCTGAAGGCTTACAACGTCTTCAACGCCGACCAGGTCGACGGCTTGCCGACGCATTACTACCCGGAGCTTGTTCCGCCGGAGCCCCGGCAGGAATCACAACACCGCGAAGCGATCGACGGCTTCTTCGCCAACCTTCCGGTCGAGGTCCGGCACGGTGGCAACGCCGCCTATTTCTCACCTGTCGGCGATTACATCCAGATGCCCGAGCGCGGCGCGTTTCATTCGGACGACCTCTACGCAAGCACCCGCGCGCACGAGTCGATTCACTGGTCAGGCGGGGCAGGGCGGCTCGAGCGCAAATTCGGCAAGCGCTTCGGTGATGCCGCCTACGCCTTCGAGGAACTCGTGGCCTCGATCGGCCAATGCCTCGTTTGCGCCGACCTGGGTCTACCCGCAGAGCTGCACGACAACCACGCCAGTTATATCGACCATTGGCTGAAGATCCTGAAGGGTGACGCGAGCGCGATCATCCACGCCGCCTCTAAGGCGGAACAGGCTTTCGGTTATCTCAAGAGTTTCAGCACGTCCACGTGTGAACACGTGGGCAGGTTCAGAACCGTGTCCGACGCAGGCGGCGACGCAATCGGAACCGACGGGGTGCGCGAGACGGTCGACCTGGCCGCGTGATGGCACGACCGGCGCGAAAGGGGAGGGGGAGGGGAAGTGGCACCTTTCCAAGGGAGATACGCCATGCCTCCGATCCCCGCTTACGATCTCGCGTTCCGCTTCGAACGGGCGCTGCAGCCCGACGCACTGCGGATCGTCACCACATGCGCGCGCGCCGTCAACGAGGCGATGGACGACGCTCATCTCGCAGGCCTCTACCCCGGAACCGATCCCGCCGTCCTGCTTCTAGCCCGGCACATGGGGCGGATCGCCGCCGGTGACGATCCCGAAGCCAGGCACCCCCAGGACGCGGTGCTTCGCGCATCCTGCATGGAACGGATCAGACAACTGCGCTCGGCCGATGTTCTCGTGCCGCTGGTGCGCCGCGGCGTCGGACACGATCCGCATCTCGTCCGCGTCTACAAGGACGCCGCCCGATCGCGGCTACGTGCCTTGGCGCATGAACTCGGGTTCTACGGCGAGACCTACGATCTGCGCAGCCTCGCAGCGGGATCGGCGCCGCCGCCGCGCTTCGAGCTGGCCACCGACCGCTTTCGCCTGCAGCTCGATCCCGACCGGATGATGCCCGGTCGCGAGGTCACCTACATGCGCGCCGAACAGCGGCAGGGAGGATGGACCGGCTCGCTCACGCGCGTGGAGATCGGCGTCCTCGGCGACATCGCCAAGTTCGCCCGCACCCTTCGCCGCGAGCTGCATCTCGCGGCGCCCGCCCCAACCACCGCACTGTGAAGAAAGGACCCATCATGGGATGGCTCTCCATGCCGTTGTCGAGCATGTACCCGCACTCGACACCGAAGGCGTATCTCGACGCCCAATTCACCTACGAACACGTTTATAGTCCAACAGGTGAACGTGTTGACACGTTAAAAACAGCACCCACGCTGCCCGATGGCCACCAACGGCGGGGCTTGCGGGTGCTGGCATCGTCCTGCCTGCACAACAAGGTGTATTATGCGGCGGTTGTGCCGATAACCGACGGGATCGCGGGCACGGCTTTCGCCGTCGTCTGCCTCGTCCGCTGGACCCCGCGCGCGAAGGATGGTTACGTCTTCGCCTTCAAGGACATGGATGAAACCGCCCGTCCTTACGAGGACGATTGTCCCGAGCGGATCCTCACGCTGCTCGGAGAGACCGACGACCCTGCCGCGCTCAATTGGCGCAGGCGCTGCATCCGCAATCTGGCCCGTGCGACACGCAAGCTCGAGGACGGAATGCGAATCCGCTTCGCGTCACCGATCAGGTTCGTCGACGGGCATGAAGGGACGGACTTCGTCATCCGCAAACAAGGCCGCCGCACCGCTCTCGCGCTGACCGATAGCGGGCCCGCGCGATACCGAGTCAGCAACCTTGCCAAGATGACGTTCTCGATCGTGCCCCAGACCAAGGTTCACGCCACGCAGTTCTAGCGCGCCCGAATGCAACATGGCAGACCATGAACAAGAAAGACCCGACCATGACCGACCCCCTCGCGGCTTCCGCCAACCTCAGCCCGAAACGGCATGACCTGTGCAGCCGCACGCATGCGCAGCGGCTCGCAGGACGGCTGATGGACCAACTCGGCCGCCCAATGGCGGTTATTCACACCGGCAATCCGCTTCAACCCTTTCGCGTCGGCAAGTGCGACGGTGCGGAGGGCAGGGTGGTGGTCGAGGTTCGCTCGTGAACGTGTGCACGCTCTCACTTGTTATCACATTGGCTGCATGCGCACCGCCGCCGCTCCCGCCGGAAGAAGCGCTGGCCGACTGCAGCGTCTCCGACGGTGACACGATCCGCTGCGGCGAGGAGCGCATACGGCTTCTCGGCATCGACGCACCCGAGCTTCCCGGACACTGCCGGCCCGGGCGCGCCTGTGCGCCCGGAGATCCGTCCACAAGCGCAGACAGTCTCAGCTCCGCCATGACGGGACGCCTCGCCATCCGTCGCTTCGGAAAGGATCGCTACGGGCGCACGCTCGCGATGGTTTCAGCCGATGGCACGGACCTTTCCTGTCACCAGCTGAGCGCAGGGCAGGCGCTTTATCGTTCCGATTGGGACGATCTCTCGGCCATCATGCGCATCTGCCCCGACGCCATCACGGCGTCGCCCGATCTCATTCGGTGAGCGCCGGATCTGCCGACCAGGACGCGCCCTGCACGAAATCGTCGAGAGGGCGGACCACTGGCCCATCGGGCTCCGCCGCGACGTAGGGATTCACCAGCGGCATCGTCGTGACCCCACGCCTAGGCAGCTTACCCGCAACATGCCCGCGGGCCTCGAGCAGCTCCTCAAGCCACATGAGATCGTCCAGCATCTGCACGACACCGCGGCCCGCGAGGATGTAGTAGAGGCACCGCTGGTAGTCGTCACAACTGTTGCCCAGGATCGTCGACAGCTTGCGTTTACCGCCCGAGACACCCTCGTGGACCCACTCGACCGCCTCGCGCAGCTCCACGGCCGCGAAATACGCGTCCTCGACGTCCATTCCTATCGCAGCCGCCGCGAGCATGCGCTGGGTCGGCCGATTGGCAGGATCAACGCTCGCATCGCGCAGTGTGATGTCGAGATCGAACCGGTTGAGATACGCAGATCGCTTCATGTCACAGGTCTCCCTACTGTGAACATAGAGTGAACAGACTAGACCGTCAACGCGGTTTCGGCTAGGAACAAGGCATGTGGTTGGTGCCTCGCCAGTCGAGAGGCCTGTCTCTCCGTTCGGACGTCCCTCAAGTGGTCCGCGACGCGCTCGTGCGCTGGTACGAAGGGGAGGGCACCGATGCCGACCACCGCGCCAGCGTCACCATGGTCGTCAAGGCACGGACGCATGGGCAATGGATCGCGTGCGATTGCCTCGGCGCGGACACGCCCCCACCGCTCATGTCGCCAGCCTATCTCTCGGAAGCCGAAACCTACTATCTGCGACGCCTCACCAGCGAACGCCAGAAGCGCCCCGAACACGAGAACGACTGCCCATTTTTCCGCGAGCAGGCGCCCCAGCGCTTCCGCGAGAAGCGCAGCGCCGTCCCGCCGACGATCGACGAACCGCACGGGCTGTTCACGGCCCACAGGCTTGCCCCGGAGAAGCTCGCCGGCATGCCCGACGAGAGCGAACCCGACGACCGGACCCGCGGCGTCGCGATACCGCGGCTCGCGCGCCTGCTCTGGCTGCTGATGGAAATGTCGGCGGTGAACGTGGTCGAGCCGCTCCCGGCGGACAGCGGCCGCGACAGCTCGATGGCAAAGGAGTTCGCGCGCCTGCGCAGCGCCGCCGAACGTCTGTTCGTTGCCCCGGGCATTCCGCTCTCAAAGCATTTCTACACCCACATCGAGCCCTACGAGCGCAATGTCGTGTTCGCGCGTCTGCGCAAAGCGGCGCAGACCTGGCCCACCGGACTTGCGCCGCAGGCCTTCCTTGCCCTCTACGCGCTCGACATTTCAGGAACGACGATCACGCTCGCTCAGGGCCATGCACTGGAGATCAAGACCCGCGTCCAATATTCGGGCGCTCTCGCCGGCCCCCCATATCTTGTCCTTGTCGTGGTCGGCGAACACAATCCACGCGACGGCTATGCTGCGTTGCGCGCCTACGCCCGGCCACTCGCGCGCGCCACGAACTTCGTGGCGGTCCACAACCAGGCCGAGCGCGACGCCGTGACCGGTCTTCTCGACCTCCAGTATCGCTGGCGCCGCCGCGATATCGCGATCGGCTTCAAGCGCCCGCTGTTCGACCTCGCGTCGCGGATCGGGCCGATCCGACCGGATCTCGTTCTCGACATTCAGGACGACAGCACCGGCGAGCTCATCGAAGCGGCTATCGAGGTGATCGCAAAGGACGACCCCGACTATCTCGACGCCAAGCAGCACAAGATCGCGGCGCTGGCCGAGCTCGGACCAACCGTATTTGCCCGAGCCGCGACGATCCGAGATCACGGCATGGCGGCGATCCTGAAGGCGAACCTGGGCATCGGCTGAAAGGGATCCGGCCTATGTCCGATCGAGTTCAGATCGACCGGAACTCTCGGCCAGTAGCGTCAGCTTTGCGCCCCAAATTCGGTCATTTTACGGGCAGAATGCTGATCCCGGAAGCGGGCATTCCGGGAAGACATCTTCACACGATGAACGAGAGCGAATTGCCGAAATTGTGAAGCAGAACCGGCAGGAGCAGGCTTCCGGTGCGCAAACGCAGCCAGACCGCGATAAAGGCTGGGATTGCCGTCAGCGCCATCGTGATGGGATCGAAGGCAAAGCTGTCGTCCGAGAAGCCACAGGCATGTGCCAATCCGAACAGGAAGCACGACAGGACCGCGCCCCATCCCCAATCGACCCGAGGAACCGTCTCCTTCCGGTGAAAGCCTGATCCAGCGCGAACAGCAGGATGCCACGATAGAAGAGCTCCTCCTCCAAACCCGGCATGGTGAGCTGAAACGCGATATCTTCGCCGCTAGCCGGGTTTCCAGGGAAGATGAGAGCTATGACGTAGTGTCGCCGAAGCCGTTCGGTCTTCATGCGACCGCCATGCCTACCGCTGCTTAGTCAACTGAGGTAGATCGACGCCAAAGACAGATACGCTGATCTTAGATGCGGTTTGGCTTCGAGCGCTTCCTGCGATCAAGTGCAAGCTAGGTCGCGACAACTTGCAGGTGATGGATAGCGAGGCCAGGCGAGCCTTCGAATGGTCCTAGATGGCGGTGCGGGAGCATGCTTTCATCATGGTCAACTATTTGAATATTGGCTGAGACCGCTACTTGTCATCGGGCCGCCCGCTTTCTGGGTCGCTGAGCGGCGGCTGCCGGGCATCGCTTGTGGTTGATCCCGTCAACAACCGCGCCCCGCGTCCGTAAGTAAACCATGCCCAAGCCCAGTTGACATAGACGACCAGGCGGCTGCGAAAGTCCACAAGCAGCATCAAATGTATAAGTGACCAGACCAGCCAGGCGAGAAATCCCGTGAGCCGGAGCCTGCCGAATTGCGCCGCCGCACGCGAGCGCCCGATCACCGCCATGGTACCATAGTCGCGGTAGCGGAAGGCGCCGGGCTCGCGCCGACCGGCGATACGGGCCGCGAGCAGCTTCCCGACATATGTGCCCTGCTGCTTGGCAACTGGTGCAAGAGCCGGCAAGCGCTCGTCGCCGCCTGCTTCGAAACTTGCGACGTCCCCGATCGCAAAGATGTTTGGATGACCCGGCACCGAACAATCGGACCGGACCGTTACAGCCCCGTTGCGGACCCCATCGATTCCAAGCCATTCAGCAGCCGGACGGGCCTCAGTGCCGGCACACCACAGCACGGCTCCGGTATCTATCCGCTCGCTACCGAGCACCACCCCGGTGGGATCGATTGCCTCGACGGCCGTGCCAATCCGCACCTCCACCCCCATCGAGGTTAGAGCTTCGGTCGCATAGGTCGAAAGCGCGGGATCGAAACCCGACAGCAAACGGCCGCCCGCCTCGCATAGGACCACACGCGTGTCGCGCGGATCGATGCGAGAGAAATCGCGCGCCAAAGTCGCGCGTGCGAGTTCGGAGATGGTCCCAGCCAGTTCCACGCCAGTTGGGCCGCCCCCAACAATAGCAAAGGTCAGGAGGCGTCGTATCTCTGCGTCGTCGGTCGACTGCTCGGCCCGCTCGAACGCTTCCAGCAACCGCGCGCGGATGGCAAGCGCATCCTCAATCGTCTTGAGAACCAGCGTGTGTTCGCGCCAGTTGTCCTGTCCAAAAAAGCTCGAGGCCGATCCCGTGGCGAGTACGAGATAATCGTATGGCAACCGATGCCCATCGCGCAGCAGCACCGAGCGCGCCCTGATATCGACGCCTGTAACCTCCGCCATCAACACACTTAGGTTTGACCCGCCGCGCATCAGCACACGGGTGGCCGTAGCGATATCGGACGGGGAAAGCGCCGCAGTCGCGACCTGGTATAGCAGCGGTTGAAACAGGTGATGATTGGTTTGGTCGATCAGCGTCACTTCCGCGGCATTGCCGCGAAGAGCGCGCGCCGCAGCCATGCCGCCGAAACCGGCGCCGACGATGACGACCCGGGGGCGGTTCGTCGATTCGGGATGAGACAGGTTCAGCGAAAGCGTTTGGCCTTGCAATTGGGTCTTCCTATTGCGACGAGCGATGATATGTAAACTTATTCGTTTCATTTTGGGCGCATGTCAAAGTCTGATTCGCGCCGAACCATTTTCAGACCCAAATTCTTCATGCTGCGCATATTCGTTTCGCTAATTTTCGCATGCCTTGTTGCAGGTTGCGACGATGCTCCCATTCCGGAGGAGGCCGATCGGCGTCCGGTCAAACTCTACACCGTGGCGGCAGGCGGTCAGGCGAGGACTTACGAGTTTCCCGCGATCATCGAGGCAAGCACATCTTCGGATCTAACCTTCGATGTGCCGGGCAAGATCGTCCGGCTGACGGTGGACCAGGGCGATTTCGTCAGGGCCGGCACGGTGATCGCGCAGCTCGACCAGACCATCGCGCGCAACCAGCTCGTCCAGGCACGCGAACAGTACGAGGCGGCACAGGATGCATTCCGCCGCGCCGACGCGCTGGTCGGCGAAGGCGCGATTCCGCGGGCAGTGCACGTTCAGCGCGAAACGCAGCGCGACACTGCGCGAGCCGAACTTGACAATGCGCGCGAGCAGTTGGAGAAGACCGTCTTGCGGGCGCCCTTTTCGGGCCGCGTGGCCAGGCGACTGACCGAGCCGTTCGAATATGTTTCGCCGCAGCAGCCGGTCGTGACCTTACAGACCGCCGGTTCCGCCAAGGTGGTGGTCCAGGTTCCCTCGTCCATCGTTGCCAATGCCGAGCAGCGGGCCCCGATCAACGCGGCGATCGCGCTCGACAGTCTTCCCGACAGGCGGTTCGCGGCCCGGTTCGGCTCGTTCGCCACCGACGCCACGCGTCAGTCGCTCACCTACGAGGCGACGTTCCTGTTCGATCCGCCTTCCGGCGCGCTGATCCTGCCGGGCATGACGGGAACACTGCATGTCGAGCTCGATACCGATGATGCCGAGATGCCGGCTGTGCCACTGGAAGCGATCGTTGGGCGTGACGAAAAGACATTCGTCTGGCGCGTGGACCGCAGGACCGGAGCCATCGCGCTGCGCCGCGTCACCGTAGGCAAGGGAGCAGGCGGAATGCTGCCTGTAACTGCCGGCATCGGCCGCGGAGACCTGATAGTGGCTGCTGGCGTGGCCAATCTCGAAGAGGGGATGAAAGTCCGCCCCTACGAGCGGGACTGAGCCATGTCGTTTAATCCCGCCGTCTTCTCGATCAGGAATCGCCTGCTCATCCTGCTCGTCATCATCGGGACGATCGTTGCCGGGATGGCGGCCTATGGGTCGCTGCCGCGCTTCGAGGATCCCGAGTTCACCATCCGCCGCGCTGTCGTGGTAACACCCTATCCTGGCGGATCGCCGATGGAGGTCGCCACCGAGGTCACCCAGCGTCTCGAGCGGGAGATCGGGCAGATGCAGGAGGTGAAGGAGATTGTTTCGACCTCCGAGGCGGGCCAGTCGCGCATCGAGGTGGAGATCAAGTACGAGTTCGGGCGCAACAAGGAACAGCTCCAGATCGTCTGGACCAAGCTGCGCAACCGCGTGGCCGATGCCGCCCGGCTGCTTCCGCCCGGGGCAGGTCCCTCGATCGTCAACGACGATTTCGGCGACGTCTTCGGCATCTTCTACATGCTAACCGCCGATGGTTATTCGCCGGCCGAGCTGTACGACTATGCCGAAAAGCTGCGCACCGACCTGAGCGGTGTGGAGGGTGTGGGCAAGGTGGTGCTGTCGGGCGAGCAACGCGAGGCCTTCTATGTCGAGATCATGCGCGAGCGGGTCGCGGCGCTGGGGCTGTCGGTGCAGAGCGTCTATCAGGATCTAGCACAGCAGAATTCCGTCGTCGCAGCGGGCAGCGTGCGCGTCGGCGACCAGCGTCTGGAGATCGTTCCCACCGGCGAGATCGATTCGGTCGAGGAATTGCGCGATCTGCCGGTGATGACCGGCCAGGAAGGCGCGGTCGTGAGACTGGGCGATCTGGCCCGCGTGACGCGCGGCTATGTCGATCCGCCGATGCAGATCCTGCGCTACAATGGCAGGCCGGCGGTGGGCATGGGCATCTCGAATGCGACCGGCACAAATGTGGTCGAGGTCGGCGAGGCGATCGAAGCCAAGCTGCGCGCGAGCGAGAGCGACCGCCCGATCGGCATCGAGATCCACGAATTCTACCACCAGGGCAAGGTGGTGTCGGACGCGATCGGCGATTTCGTGATCAATGTCGCGACGGCGCTCGTCATCGTGGTGGTCACGCTGCTGATCTTCATGGGCTGGCGCTCGGCCGTGGTCATCGGCGCCGTGCTCATGCTCACCGTCGCGGCGACGCTGGCTGGGATGAATGCCGGCGGGATACCGATGCACCGCATCTCGCTGGGCGCGCTGATCATCGCGCTGGGAATGATGGTGGACAACGCCATCGTCGTGGTCGAGGGGATGCTCGTCGGCCTCAAGCAGGGCAAAAACAGGCTGGAGGCGGCGCGCGCGATCGTGGGCCAGATGCTGTGGCCGCTACTAGGAGGCACGCTGGTCGGCATCATCGCCTTCGCCCCGATCGGCCTCGCCCCCGGGCAGGTCGCCGAATACACCAATCACCTGTTCTGGGTGGTGATGATCTCGCTCTTGTTCTCGTGGTTCTTCGCGGTCACCGTAGCGCCTTTTCTCGCCAACTGGCTGTTCGAGAAGGAGGAGGATGCTGCCGCTTCCGGCACTGATCGGGAGACAGGATTCGATGCAGGCCACGACGGTCTCGAGGACGAGGCCGCCCCGCAGCGCGAAGCCGGCCGGATCGGCACCGCCTATCGCGAATGGCTCGCGCGCGCGCTGCGCCATCGCTGGCGTACCATGGGCCTGACCGGGGGGTTGTTCGCCGTCTCCCTTGTGGGCTTCGCGTTCGTGGAACAGGGTTTCTTTCCCGCCTCCACCACGCCGCATTTGATGGTCGATTACTGGCTGCCTGCGGGCACCGATATCGAGCGGACCAATGCCGACCTGGAGGAGATTGAGGAGGATCTGGCGACGATGGACGGCGTTACTGACGTTCAGACCGTGGTCGGCATGGGTACCTTGCGTTACAAGCTGGTCTATCAGCCCGAGGCGCCGACATCCTCCTTCGGCCAGATGATCCTGCGGGTTGAGGACGCCTCGACGCTCGAGCGGCTGCAGGCAGATGTGCATGCCTATTTGCAAAAGAACGCCCCCGAAGCGCGCGCCAAGGTCTGGCTGTTCGAACTGGGGCCGGGTGGCGGCTCGAAGATCGAGGCGCAGTTTTCGGGGCCCGATCCGGCGGTTCTGCAGAGCCTGGCGCAGCAGGCCAAGGATGTCTTCGCCGAGGACGAAGCGGCCATCCTCGTGAAGGATGACTGGCGCGAGCAGGTGCCGGTCATCCACCCGCTCTATTCCGAAACGCGCGCGCGTCGCCTTGGCGTCAGCCGCGAGGACGTGGCCGAGGCCTTGCAGGGCACGTTCGCGGGCCGTCCGATAGGCGTCTTCCGCGAGGGCGACGACCTGATCCCGATCATCGCCCGCTCGCCCGAAAGCGAAACGCGCGACGCGCAGAACATGGAAGCAATCCAGGTGTTCAGCGCCAGCGGCGCCTCGCTTCCGCTGCAGGAAGTGATCGACGGTTTCGAGACCCGCTGGCGTCATTCGCAGATTCAGCGGATCGATCAGCGCTGGGCAATCAACGCCCAGGCCGATCCCGCGCCGGGCGAAACCGCCAACCGTCTGCTCGATCGCGTGCGCGGAGACGTCGAGGCGATCGAACTGCCTTCCAGCTACCATTTCGAATGGGACGGCCAGGAAGGAACGAGCACCGAGGCGATCGATTCGCTGATTGGCGTGGTCCCGCTCGGTGTCATCGGCATGGTGCTGGTGGTAATCGTGCTGTTCAACGCAGTGCGCCAGCCGGTGATCATTTTCATGATCGTGCCGCTGGCGATCATCGGCGTAACCATCGGCCTGCTCATCACCGGCATAGCGATGGAGTTCATCGCCATTCTCGGTGTGCTCTCGCTCTCGGGCCTGCTGATCAAGAACGCGATCGTGCTGGTCGATCAGATGGATATCGAGATCGGCGAGGGCAAACCGCGTTTCGATGCCATCATTGAGGCAGCCTATGATCGCGCCCGCCCGGTCATCCTGAGTTCGCTGACGACGGTACTCGGCGTCATCCCACTGCTGTTCGACGCCTTCTTCAAGGCGATGGCCGTGGTCCTGGCCTTCGGGCTGGCCTTCGGGACGGTACTGACCCTGTTCGTGGTGCCGGTCCTCTATGCAATCTTCTTCAAGATCGGCCCTGACGAGACCGCAGCCGAGCCACAGGGGGCAAGTTGAACCATGCGCATCGTCCCTCTCACCGCCATGTTGCTCGGCCTGATGCTGGTGTCAGGCTGCTCGCATCCCGACAGGGTCGGCGATGGTCCGGTCGCACCCGCCCGCGCGGCCCTGCCGCCTTTGCCGGAACGCTGGCGGGCAGTCGCCGATGCCGCAGGGCCGGTCGCGGACGGATGGGTCGCCGCCTTCGGCGACCCGCGCCTCGCCGCGCTCGTGGCCGAAGCGCAGGAGAAGAACAGTGATCTTCAGGCCGCCGCGGCGCAGGTCCAGCGCGCCGCAGCACTTGCCCGTCAGGCGCGTTCCGGGCTGCGTCCGGCCGTTCAGGCGGTCGGCCTGGGTTCGCGCAGCCATATCGAGATCGATGATATCGAAATCGGCGGGCAGGCCGGACTGCCGGTGCCGTCCAGCATCGAATATGACAGCACCAGCTTTCTGGGACTGGCGCAGGCGAGTTGGGAAATCGACCTGTGGGGCAGGATCAGCGATGGCTGGTATGCCGCGCTCGAGAACGAGGCGGCTGCCCGCGCCGACTATTTCGCGGCCCGGCAATCGATTGCCGCGGGCGTGGCGCGCGCCTATCTGGTCTCGATCGAGGCTTCGCGGCAGGTGGGGCTGGCCGAGGAAGCGGTTGATACGCTCGAACATCTGCATCGCCTGGTGGGTCTGCAGGTCCGCGAGGGCGTCGCGATGGATGGCGATCTGGCACTGATCCGCGCCAATCTCGAACAGGCGCGCGAGGCTCTCGCACGGGCACAGGGCGCGCGGCGCGAGGCGATCCGTGCTCTCGAACTACTGGTCGGGCGCTATCCCGCGGCCGAGTTCGCCTCGGGAATTGACTTGCCGCCCATGCCAACGCCGCCGCCTGCCGGGCTGCCTTCGACGCTGCTCGAGCGGCGGCCCGATCTGGTCGCGGCCGAGCGGCGCGTCGCCGCCGCACTGCATGCCGAGGACCAGGCCAGCAAGGCGCGCCTGCCGCGCCTGTCGCTCACGGGGCTGGCGGGCGCGGTGTCGGACGCCCTTGAAAATATCTTCGATCCTACCGCGACCCTGTTCAGCATTGGCGGCAATGTCGCGGCGCCGATCTACCAGGGCGGCGCGCTGGCTGCCGGCGAAAACATTGCCGATGCCGAACTGCGCGCGGCGATCGCGCAATATGCCGGCGCCGCGCTGGCCGCTTTCGAGGAGGTGGAAACCGCGCTCGACAGCGGCGTGGTGCTTCGCCGCCGCCGGGACGCGGCCGTCATCCGCGTGCGCGAGATAGAGGAAGCGCTCAGGATCGAGGATCTGCGGTACAGGGTCGGCGAAAGCAGCCTGCTTGACGTGTTGCAGATCCGGCAGCAGGCGATCACTGCGCGCAGCGATCTGGCGACGATCGAGCGCATGGAACGCGAGCAGTTCGTCACGCTCAATCTGGCGCTCGGCGGAAGCTGGAACGCGCCGGAGGCTGATCCCCCAGAGATTTCCGAGAAGGATGGCGATGCGAACCCGTAAAGAACTCCGCCTGACCATGATGCCGGGACAGGCCATCGACCTGGTGCGAACGCTCGTCCTGGGAGTGCTCGGCCCCGCATTGCTGCTTGGCGGTTGTGCCAGCTTCGACCGGCAACCGTTCGAGGCCGCGCAGATCGAAGCCGCGCACGCGCCGGATTCGCCGAAAATCCGCCATTGGGCCAATTCCCCCGACCTGTTGACACAGATCTCGATCGCCCCGCCACCGCCGGGCGCGCCACTGCGCGTGCTCGCGCTGTCGGGCGGTGGGGATGACGGGGCCTATGGTGCGGGTTTTCTCAACGGATGGTCGCAAACCGGCAAGCGACCTGAATTTGCCGTGGTCACTGGAGTCAGCACCGGGGCTCTCATCGCCCCCTTCGCGCTGCTCGGGCCGGACTACGACGACGAGCTGAAACGCGCCTATACCGAGATCACGCCCGACGACATTTACAAGGACCGCTTCGCGTTGGCGATCCCGTTCTCGACCAGCGTCGCGACGACCGGGCCGCTCGAGGCTCTAATCGCCCGCTTCGCCACTGATGCGGTGATCGATGCCATCGGCGAAGAGCACCGCAAGGGCCGGCGCCTGTTCGTCGGCACCGTCAGCCTCGACCGCCCCGGCAATGCGATCTGGGACATGGGAGCGATCGCGGCCGGTGATGCGCCCGGTCGCTATGCCCTTTTCCGGCGCATCCTGCTCGCCAGCAGCTCCGTCCCGGTGCAGTTCCCCCCGGTGCTGATCGAGATGGAAGCGCAGGGAGAGCGAATCAGCGAACTCCATGTCGATGGCGGCACCATTGCGACCCTGATGGCCGCTCCGCCGGTCGCGAACGACCAGATCCTGCGAGACAGCCAGTCCCCAACGGAGCTGTATCTGCTGGTCAACGGCAAGATGGCAGGCGAGTTCGAGCTGATCGAAGCAGGTCTCTCCAGCATCGCCAAGCGGACGCTTGAGGCGATGCTCTTCTCCAGCCTCCAGGACCGTGTGGCCTCGGCCTATGTCTGGGCGAGATCGACCGGCGCCGGATATCACTTGACCTTTATCGAGCAGGACTTCGACGCGGACGAGCACGATCTTTTCGAGCAGGATTATATGCGCACGCTGTTCGACTATGGCGTGGAGCGCGGTCGGGCACAGGCATGGCAGGATAGTCCGCCATCGTCGGATCCGGACACTGTCGCATCAGCCGTGCCCGAAACGACGAGTTCCGAGGATTAGCGCCCGTCATGGCACCGGGACGAACATACCGCATGAGCTTCGCCTTTTCCGATATCCCCCATCAATCCGGACGGCCGGCCGTCGTTAACGGCGCCAATAGCGGCACCGGCTACGAGATCGCCCCGCACCTGGCGATGAAAGGCGTGCGCGTGCTGCTGGCGTGTCGCGATGCCGAGCACGGCACTTTGCGTGTCTTACAGGCCGTGACCGATCCGCAAGCGGAAGGCGGCGGCCATCCCGGTCCTTGCGGTCTCATGGGGATGCGTGGCCAGACTTCGGGTCGCGCGGTCGTGACAGACCCGACTCGCGACCGGGAGATGACGAGAAAGCTGTGCAACAGGTCGGTTGCACTAACCGGAACAGAACCGGACATTGGCCCTGCTGTTCCGTCGCAGACAACGCCTCCCGACAGCGCACCGTAACGCGGATGCGCGACCGGCACCCTCCGTTCATGATACAGCGCGCAGCTTCTCATGCGTTCGGAAATACGGCACTTTCCGCAATCGGCTTGAGTGTCGCTAAGCACGCGGTGGGCCATCCCGGCCTGACGGGCGTTGCACTTGTCGAGGACGGCATAGACGCGTTTGCCATCCGCTCTCGACTCATCGCCGCGGCCGAAAGATCGATCGACCTGCAATATTACATCTGGCGCGACGATCTGACCGGTAATCTCCTGCTGGAAGACTTGCGCAGAGCGGCAGCGCGGGGTGTACGGGTCCGTCTGCTGGTTGACGATAACGGCATTCCCGGCCTCGACCGCAAATTGCGCTGGCTGGCCAGCGACCGCAATTTCGAAATCCGCATTTTCAATCCGTTTCGAAACCGACACTTCAAGCCGCTCGATTTCCTGCTGGATTTCCACCGCGTCAATCGCAGGATGCATTCGAAAAGCTTTACAGTCGACAATCAGATAACCTGTGTCGGCGGGCGTAATGTCGGAGACGAGTACTTCGCCAACCGAGAGCAGGGGATTTTTGCCGATGTGGATGCGCTTTGCGTAGGCGCGGTGGTGCAAGAAGTCTCCGAATGTTTCGATGCGTTCTGGAATTTTCCCGCTGCAGTCGAAATCGACTGCATCGTGAAGGAAGATCCGAAGCAGTACGCGGCAAGCGGGGCAACTGATTTCACGCGGTCAGTTTCCGGCCCCTCCGCGACCGATTATCTAAGCCGTGCCGCCGGATCTGTTTTGCTTGAGCGTGCGCGGGCCGGACGGATTGAATTCGAATGGGTGCCCGTCGAGCTGGTCAGCGATCGGCCCGCCAAGGTTCTCGGACAATCGCGTCAAGGCGATCTCATGGCTAGCGTCCTCAGGGGTCTCATCGGTCAACCGGAAAGGGAATTGCTCGTCGTTTCGGGCTATTTCGTGCCGACCTCATCAGGTGCCAGGGCCTTTGCGCAAATGGCACGCAACGGGGTCGATGTGCGCGTCCTGACCAATTCCTTTGCTTCGACCGATGTCGCTATGGTTCATGCCGGATATGCAAAGCATCGGCATTTTCTCGTGAAGTCGGGGGTGCGTCTGTATGAGATGCCTGCCCCTGGAGACCGGCCCAAGACCACCCGCAAATCTCTGCGTCGACCTTCGCCGCGCAACACAAACGAGAATGCCACCCTGCATGCCAAGATGTTCGCTGTAGACGGCCGTCGGGTCTTTGTCGGTTCTTTCAATTTCGATCCGCGCTCTTTCGCTCTCAATACTGAGCTCGGGATCGTCATCCAGAGTGAGAATCTGGCGGCACAGATGCACCACGCCTTCGATACCATGATCGCGTCCGGCTCCTACAAAATCGTCGTGGATGACAAAGGCCGACTGAACTGGATGGACATGCGCGACGATGTCCGTCAATGTGAACTGGCCGAGCCTGGAACCACATGGTGGTCGCGAGTGCTCACTCGCCTTCTCAGCAAAACGCCGATCGATTGGCTGCTGTGAATACCATCTGGGCGCGGCGACCTACGCGCCGACGTCATTCTCCTGGGTCACCAAATGGACCGTCCGCGTCGGGTAGGCGATAGCGAGACCGGCTGCCTTCAACCTCTCGAAAATGGCCAGCAGCAGTTCCTGCCGGATCAGTCGGCTTTCCGCGTAATCGGCAACCATGATGTAGGACCAGATCTCGATATCCAGCGAGCTCTCGCCGAAATGAGCAAATCGAGCACGGAGGCCATCCTTTTCAATCAGGTGGTGATCGCGCAGGATCTGCTCGATAATCTCCACGGCCCGGCGCAGCTGGCCTGCGGAGATACCGTATTCGACGCCGATCGTGGGATTGAAGAGAAAGCGGTCGCGCTTGGCGAAGTTTTCGATCTCGCGGGAGGAAAAATCACCGTTCGGGATGGTGACGAGCGTGCGTTCATTCGTGCGAATCCTCGTCGAGCGCATACCGATATCCTCTACGGTGCCGACAATATCTCCCGCGCGGCAGAAGTCTCCGACCTGAACAGGGCGGTCTGCGATGACGTTCAGGCTGCCGATCAAATTCTCCACGGCCTTCTGTGCGCCTAACGCCAAGGCGATGCCGCCAATGCCCAATGCGGCAATGCCCGTGGTCACATCGACCCCCAGCGTGTCGAGGACCGCTACCGTCGCCAATAGGAAGAGCACTATCTTTGCCGTACGCCGCAACAGGACGACGACCGACACTGCCTGCCGCCGCTGGCGGCGTTCCATCCGGGCACTAGCAACGCGTGCGATGGCATCGACCAGGCGCAGCGCAAACCAAGCAAGCGCTACCCAGCCAACGATACCGATATAGCGCAGCAAGGTCTGGCGCGCGACGATGGACGCCTCGATGCTGCCCGTCCACAGGTGGAAGGTCACCACTGCGAGAAACAGGCTGAGCGGCGGCAAGGCGGCCTGCGTGAAGCGGTAGATCGCGCTTTTCTCGCGGTCGGCCACAAAACGCCGCATGATGGCCAGAAGTCCGGCCGATATAAGCCAGTAGAGAAAGAAACTGCCGGCTGCGCTCCCGAGCAAGAGAGCCCAGTCCTGCAGCGGGGCTCCGGCCACCTCGGCGCTTTCACCGTCTTCCGGTTCAGCCGGATTTGTCGCCGCCACAGACACTGCTTCGAGAGCTTCAACGGTCTCCTGCGAAATCCCCCAGACCTCGCTGCCGACAGGGCTGTCGGTCCGGGTGAGAAGGATCGGCAGACTTTCCTCGCCGCCGAGCCTGCCTACCTCTTCGGTGTCGGCCGGCAGTTCATCGTCGAGACGCCCACTCGCTTCGTTCGACAAGGCACCGAAAGGCAGGAGCGTCCCCTGTTGGTCGAGCGCGGCTTGCAGCTTGGTGGCCCAGATCGCTCCTTGATCGACAAGTTGAGCCTCATCCTCTTCCGCAGACAGGTGGAAATAGTGAGCAGCCCTCGTGTAGTCCTTCGCCGCCAGGGCGCTGATCAGGCCGGTCACCGTTCCACGCGGCGTCTCGCGACCGAAAGGGTCGGTAGCCACTTCAGCGGCCTGCTCGGCCATCGGCTCCGCCACAGGAGCGATTTGAGCGGAAGCCGGTGTTAAGGCGGCGCAGGCGACCAGCAATAAAAGGGCAGAAAGACGGAGAACCGATATCGGTCCGATCGGGATATTATCTGGAAGGCGCTGGCCATCGCAGTTCCGCAATGGCTTCAACCCTACGAACCTACGAAAGACAGAGATTGCATTCCAACCGCTAAAGCTCGGCTCACTGATCGATCGGAGAGATTGCCTTGGGGGAAAGGCCATTTTTGCTGGCGCCGGCGATGAAAGAAAGTAAACTCACCGGTACCATGCCGTTTTCCGTTGCGGCAGGCAAGCGTTCATGTGGGCATCATTAGTCCGCGTTGCCCGCTGCGGAGCTTTGCCTGGCCATACCACAAAGGCCTCGTCCTACTGGGCAGCAGATCAGATGGCCGAACCAATGCAATAGTGAGAGAATAGATGTCACTTCCCCGCAGAACCTCAAGCGGCGGTCGTCCTTCAAAAGAGGAGGCCGAGAAACTAGGCGAGCACATATTGCAGGAAGCGCTGCAGGAATTTATCGCTAAGGGCCTCGATGCGTCCCGGATGGACGCGATCGCCGCTTCGGCCCACGTATCGAAGCGAACACTTTACGCACGCTACAAATCCAAGGATGAACTGCTATGTGCGACGATGGACTATGGTATTGCGAAGCACATCCGTCCGGTGAGCACTCTTCCTGCCAATGGCCCCATTCGCGAGCGCCTCGAAGCCGTTGCGCATAAATTTCTAGAAGCCTCGCTCACCGCAGAAGGCCGCGGCATACAGACCTTGCTGACATGGCTTGCCAATTACCGCCCCGATTTGCAGAACAAGATCAGGGCCAAAGCCGTGGCTGACGTTACCGGCGTTATGAACCAAATTCTAAAGGACGGCTACGCAAACGGAGAAATTGCGTTCTCAGACTTCCCGGCGATCGCTAAGATAGTCTTCGACTTATTATTCTCCTTGCCGAATTATGAAATACTGAGGGGCATGGGTCCCGAATATCATGGCAGCGAATCCGTCAGCCTGGACAAGGAACTTGATTTCGTGATGGCTGCACTTCGCACTGGCGTCGTCTTTTCGACGAATGGGCGGTAAGCTGGCGCATATCTTATAAATCAGTAACTTCGTTGCATTGGTTTGAACCTAAAGATATTTCAGTATCCTTCGGATTCATCGTGATCGGAGTGTCCAGAAGATGGCCCCGGCTCAATGTGCTCTGGAATCTCGTCGAGCAATGTTCTGCCAGAGGCGTACCGCCGCCCGAGCGTCTCGATAAACCCTTAGTAACGCTTCGCATCACGATCTCCTACAGATCAATGCCGTCGTCGGGGTTGCGAGGCCTGTCGCGCCAGCCCTTGCATCCGTCGCCGCAAGGCCGATGCGCGCGCAGCTTCATCCGGGTCATCCTCGAAAATCGCGAACTCGCCGGTCGGTAACGAGTCCGGCGTTTCTCGTGCGATATCGAGATGATCGGGCAGTTCGGGTTCGCGGCGGAGCCCATGAGTTTTCTCCATGACGGGCCGGTCGGGAGCCTCTCTCCTGACCTCAAAACTTTCACGAAGCGCAGCGTCGCCCTCTTACTATAAAGAGAGCGACGCCGCGGTCTGGGCGACGGTGGAGGTCAACCTTACGGCTCTGACTGGTGATCTATTGGCGCTGCATTCAGATGAGGACCGCATCGGCCTCGACCTTTCGCCGGCAAGCCATGTGCTGGGTGATCCCACCGCGCTCGGACGGATTTTTGATAACCTCGTCGATAATGCCCTGCGCCACGCCTCGACCGTCACGGTAAGGAATGATTCGGATGGCGGTAAGACCTGCTGGTCGTTTGAGGACGATGGCCCGGGAGTTGCGCCCGACCAACAACTGACGTTAGGCACGGCCTATGCCCGTTTCGATCCGTCACGCGATCGACAGACGGGCGGAGCCGGCCTTGGCTTAGCGATCGTCTGCGGACTTGCCGAAGCCATAGGCGGCTCCGTCTCGTTCCGGTCCAAGCCGGGCCGAGGACTGCATGTGCAAGTCGTGCTGTTGTCGGCGGGTAGAAGCTCAGAATGAGCGAGACTCCACTGCAGACTGATAATAATCGGAGGAGTAAATCAAATTGATAAAATTGAGGATCATCAACGATGAGTATCGTCGCTCAACTCGCGATCGGAACGGTGACCGTTGCACTTACCATCATCATGCAAGCGTGTTTTGCCGCAATAGCCTTCTCAGTCGATGATCGCTTCACGCCGCCTCGCACGCGAACAACACGCTTTGGAGCGACCTTGCTTCTTGCCGCTTCTACGATATGGATGCTGCTCGCTATCACGCTGGCGGCTTGGATTTGGGCGGGCCTGTTTATTGTATTGGGTGCCTTCGAAGCGCTGGAACCGGCGCTCTATTTCGCAACGGTTTCCCTGACGACGCTAGGCTTCGGCGACGTTATCCTCTCGCAGGATGTGCGGCTGCTGTCTGCGATCGTGGCTGCCAACGGCCTCGTCATGTTCGGTTTGAGCACTGCGTTTCTTCTCGAATTCGTGGGTCAGGTGCGCGAGGAGAAAGGCAGTTCGACGCGATCCCACATTTCGACGGCAGAATGACTTCGTACAGAACCGGCTCACTTTGGCTAGCATAAACGATTGTGCCTGCCCACTCTACCCGCATCGCCTTGTCCAAGTAGAAAACGCCGATCCGCCCGGGTTTCGACAAATAGTCTGGGGCTTGGCGCTTGCGTAGACTGGATGGTCAAAAGTGGAATGGCGGGTTGCGACTCTAATGTCGGTCCTAACCACCAACTCGGCGGTTCGCCAGAAGCAGATGTTCGCATGGCATGCGCTCAGGTCGGCTTCGCCCTCTCATCCCAGTCATCCGAGCATTGAGGGCTACGTTCCGAAAGCGGACGTCGGTTCGAGGGCGTCGGAGCGATGCCCATATCGGACAATAGGATTAGTCGGCTTAACGGAGATGGATTGGGCTTAAGGACATCTCGAACGGTGGCAACAAAGCGACCTGGGTTCGGTCTTTATCCGCCTTTGACTTGTGCAGGGTCGAGCGCCTGCACCGGGGTTGCGAGAAAGCGGAATGGCTCGGCGGTTCCTTGCTTCGCGGCCGCGACAGCGTTGATGAGCAGCGCCGCCGAAGCGGCAAACCCTTCGATTGAATTTGCCTTGCTAAGCCAGACCCGCGAGGCCTTGGGCGACACGCCCACGGTAACTTCCAGCGCGGCATTGCGCGAACGCGCGGCCGACCGGTAGAAGCTCTGGTCATCAAAGGGGTCGAGCGAATAGTCCAGATCCTGTCCGGCAAGGATCTTGGCATCGGCCTTCGTGGCACTTCTCCGGTGAACGCCCGACAGCCACAGGGTCCGCGCCTGGCCATTCTCCAGAAATGCGGCGGCCATGGTTGAACGGGATATCGGCAAGAGCCAAGTCGGTGGAACGGCTCGACGTCTCTGACCTTGCCGATTCATCGGAAAGCCTCGCGGTTTGGCTGAAGTGCGATCTCACCTTTGATGCTGCCGAGATTGTCGCGAACGTCGACTACGCCAACCTCGTCTTCCAGCAGCGCCTGCACGTCCTGCGACAGCTCTTGCAGCTTCAACATGTCGGGGCCGGTCAGGACGATTTCGATCGGATCGCCCGATGTTGGCTGTCCGGTCTCGGGTGCCACCAGTAGAGTGGCACCGGCGACATTGCGGTCGAGATAGGTCTGTAAAGTCGGGTCGGCAGTCCTCATTTACGCGGGCGGGCGAGAGGAAACGAACTGCATCGCAAGGTCGCTCGACTATCGCTAAGCGTCCCAGTGGACGCCCCACGAAGATCGGACAGGCAATCCTCGCAGACGTGCGACACCTGCTGAGAGGCTTCACCTCTTCGAGCCGGTTTGCTCCGCAAGCAGTTCGACAAGCCTGCGCACGCTGTCCCGCAGTTCGTCAATCCCTTCGGATTTGCGCCCCCTCGCGAGGGTTTCGGGAACATACACTGCCTGGTTGCGCAGTATTTTTCCACTCTCGGTCAGTTCGATAACCACTCGGCGCTCGTCTTCCGGATCGCGTGTTCGTCGAACCAGGCCGGCGGCCTCCATACGCTTCAGCAGAGGGGTGAGAGTTCCGCTATCGAGGTAAAGCCGCGCGCCGAGGGAGCCCACCGTCTGGGGTTCTTTCTCCCATAATACCAGCATGACCAGATATTGCGGATAGGTGAGACCCAGCTCCCGAAGAACAGGGCCATAGAGGCGGCTGAGGAGGTTGGTGGCAGCATAAAGGGGAAAGCAAACCTGTCGATCGAGCAACAAGGGATCGCGCGGGTCCTGTGCTGCTGCCACCCCGTCATTCATTGGGCGAACACATTAATTTTCACATCGACGTTTCCGCTGACTGCGTTGGAATAGGGGCAAGCAGCGTGGGCGTTCTTCACGATCTCGTCAGCCTTTGCCTGATTGACCCCGGCAATTTCGACATCCAGTGTGACAGCGAGATTAAACCCGTCATTACCATTCGGCAAGAGGCCGACCTGGCAGGAGACTTCAATGTCGTCGTCACCCACCTTGTCGGTCTGTGCCCGCGTTACATGGATCACGGCATTTTCGAAGCAAGCCGCATAACCAGCAGCGAAGAGTTGCTCGGGATTAGTCGCGTCGCCCTTGCCACCGAGTTCCTTCGGTAGAGCGAGGTCGAGCTCGAGAATGCCATCTTCGCTTTTGACCTTTCCGGCGCGGCCACCATAGGCGTTAACGCGAGTGTTGTAGAGATTTTTCATGTTAGCTCCTTACGGTTAGACAGCAGGATAAATAGTATCCAATTATATTGTGCGCAATATATAATTTGCAAGGCGCGTCATGCTGGCAGACACGCCTTTGCGTCAAATTCTGACCGCGTCACCTGCCCAAAGCCCTCAGAATAGTCTTCTCGACCGGCGAGTAGCTATTGTCGGAACGCTCGAGACTGATCGGCTCACGCGGTAGCAGTGGCGGCTGCGCAATGAAGCGCGGCTGCTTACCGTAATCCTTATATGCAGAATGCACGAGGAAAGGGTGGCACAGATACACCTTGCCGGCCGGACCCGTTGCCAGTTGCTCCAGGCGATGGGCCGATCCGGCGAATCCGTCTGTGGATCGGCGTGCAAAAGGGACCCTGTTAGCGGGGTGATCGGCGTCTAAAAGGGACCCTTCATTCTGATGGTGTAGTTGACCGCCTGGTTTTCCAAGTGGTGAGATCGGGATGTTGGTGGTGGAGACGGTCGTTCGGATTAGGCGGGAACACGCGAGCGGGAAGGCGATCAAGGCGATTGCGCGCGATCTGCGGTTATCCCGCAAGGTGGTGCGCAAGGCGATCCGGGCACAGAAGGCGCATTCGATTATCGCCGCACGGTTCAACCGCTGCCCCGGCTTGGGCCGTTTCAGGAGCGGCTCGACACGCTGCTGGCGGAGAACGAGGCCCGGCACCGGCGTGATCGGCTGCGCATGACCCGGATCCATGATCTGCTGTGCCGTGAGGGGTTCGAGGGATCCTACGACGCGGTCCGGCGCTACGCCCGGCGCTGGACGGAAGCGAGGCGCAAGGATGCGGGTGATGGGGTGCCCGCGTTCATCCCGCTCATGTTCAAGCCCGGCGAGGCCTACCAGTTCGACTGGAGCCACGAGGATGTGGAGATCGCGGGCAAGCCGATGCGAGTGAAGGTGGCGCAGATGCGGCTGTGTGCGTCGCGGGCTGTCTACGTCCGGGCCTATCCGCGCGAGACGCAGGAGATGGTGTTCGACGCCCATGCCCGGGGCTTTGCCTTTTTTGGCGGCGTTCCCCTGCGCGGCATCTACGATAACATGAAGACCGCGGTCACCACCGTGTTCGTCGGCAAGGAGCGGGTGTTCAACCGCCGCTTTCTGGTCATGGCCGATCATTACATGGTCGAGCCGACCGCTTGCTCGCCGGCGGCGGGATGGGAGAAGGGGCAGGTCGAGAACCAGGTCCAGACCATCCGGGGACGCTTCTTCCAGCCCCGCCTGCGCTTTGCCAGCATCGAAGAGCTCAACGGATGGCTGGAGGCTGAGTGTCTTCGCTGGGCCGCAACGCACGCGCATCCCGAGCAGAAGGAGCTGTCCGTGGCCGAGGCGCTGGACCTCGAACGGCCTGCCTTGCAGCCGATGTTGGCACCCTTCGACGGCTTCCACGAGACCGCCCATGCCGTGACCGGCACCTGCCTGATCAGCTTCGACCGCAACCGCTACTCGGTCATGGCCAAGGCGGCGCGGCGGGCTGTCCAGGTCCGGGCCTATGCCGACCGCATCATTGTTCGCCTGGGCGACGATGTAATCGCCGAGCATGCCCGGCACTTCGGCCGCGACCGGACGATCTATGATCCCTGGCACTACCTGCCCGTTCTGGCCAACAAGCCTGGTGCCTTGCGGAACGGGGCGCCCTTCCAGGGCTGGGACCTGCCACCGGCATTGGCGCGATTGCGGCGCAAGCTGGGCGGCGGTGACGAAGCCGATCGTCGCTTCGTGCGCGTGCTGGCAGCCGTAATGCCCGATGGCCTGGAAGCGGTCGAGGCCGCGATCCGGGAGGCGCTTGATAGCGGTGCCGTCAGCGACGAGGTAATCCTCAACATCCTGGCCCGATACCGGGACCCGCCACCCGAGTGCCCCCTGGACGTGGTCGTTGATCTCAAGCTCAGTCACCCGCCGATCGCGGACTGCGCGCGCTACGATACGGTGCGAGACCTCCATGCAGCGGCATGAGATGATCGAGGCGATGCGCGCTCTCGGCCTCAAGGGCATGGCAGGGGCCTTCGACGAGGCGGTTACCACCGGGCTGCAGCGCAAGCGCACGACCCACGAGATCCTGACCGACCTGCTGCGTGCCGAAGCCGCGCATCGTCATGCCGCCTCGATCCGCTACCGCATGACCGCGGCCAAGCTGCCTGTAATCAAGGTAAGACCGTATGTCCGTCTCGGTGTTTGAGTTGGCTCGCCCTACACTGTACTTCCGAGGGTTGCTCGGGGTGGCCGAGCCGATCCTCATCACAGGAGGACGAGCCATGGATCAGCATACAGATGTTTTCGTCGGGATCGACGTGGCAAAGTCGCGCAACGCTATTGCGATTGCCGACAGCGAGCGTGGCGGTGAGGTCAGGTATTTCGGTGAAGTGGACGCCGCGCCCGATGCGATGCGGCGGGCGGTGCAGCGGATTACCGCGAAGCACGGGCGAGCGCATTTCTGCTATGAGGCCGGACCCACCGGTTACGGCCTCTTCCGTCTCATCACCGGCATGGGGCATTCTTGCGACGTCGTTGCACCCTCGTTGATCCCAAGGAGACCTGGCGACCGGGTAAAGACCAACCGGCGCGATGCGGTAGGGCTGGCCAAGCTTTTGCGGGCCGGAGAGCTGACGCCGGTCTGGGTTCCTGACGAGGGGCATGAAGCGATGCGCGACCTTGTCCGCGCGCGATCGGCCGCGGTCCAAGCGCAACGCGTTCATCGCCAACAGGTCAGCGCCTTCATGCTGAAGCATGGCCGGATCTATCCGCGCAAGAAGAGCTGGTCGATGCGGTATCTGCGGTGGCTTCAGGAACAGCGCTTTGAACATCCTGCCCACCAGATTGCGTTGCAGGAACTCGTCGATGCTGTGCGGATATCGAAGGAGCGGATCGACCGCATTGAGGCTGCGATCGTTGAGTTCCTGCCAAGCTGGTCATTGGCGCCCGTCGTCCGGGCTCTTCAAGCATTACGCGGTGTCGATCTGATCGTCGCAGTGACGTTCGCCACCGAAGTTGGTGACGTGCGACGCTTCGACAGCCCTGGGCAGCTCATGGGATATCTCGGCCTGGTGCCAAGCGAACGGTCCACCGGCGACACGATCCGGCGCGGCGGCATTACCAAGGCTGGCAACAGCCGCGTTCGACATATGCTGGTCGAGAGCGCGTGGACCTACCGTCACCCGCCTCGAGTGGGTGCAAAGAAGCTATATCTCCTCGAACAGACCACACCGAAGGTCCGCGAGATCGCGTGGAAGGCGCAGAGCCGCCTGACCGGGCGGTATCGCGCGCTCAGCGCGAACGGCAAGAAGACGACCGTGGTATGCACGGCGGTCGCCCGCGAACTGGCTGGCTTCATGTGGGCAGTGGCTCGGGAGGTGCAAACAGCCTGAGGCTGCTCAAGACTCCCGCGCACAGGCGGGGGTGGGGCCACGGCAGGGGAACATCCGTCATGCGCTTTGTGGCCGGCATCGCCGACGCCCGTTGTAAGATCGGATCAGCCCCGGACGCATAATCGGGAATGCGGTAACCAACCCGCGTATCAGAGCTTGATCACCGACGTCTCTCAGGCCCCACCTCCACCTGTGTGCGGATGCACACGCACCGTTCTTTGCCGAACGGATGATGCCACGCGCCCTGAGTGTTGACAGCGGACATCAGAGCGCTGTTTTCAGCCCACGTCGCCCCAGGGCATGAGTTCGCCGACGCGGTTGGCCGGGTGACCGTTGGCGAGGCTCGAGAGAGTGGCGGTCAACCAGGCGTTCGGATCGATACCGTTCAGTTTGCAGTTTTCAATGAGCGTGGCGATCACCGCCCAGTTGTCGCCGCCTTCGTCGGAACCGGCGAACAGGGCGTTTTTGCGATTGAGGGCGAGCGGGCGGATGGAGCGCTCGACGGTGTTGTTGTCGAGATCGATGCGGCCATCATCAAGGAACCGGAGGAGGCCATCCCACCGGGTGAGCGCATAGCGGATCGCTTCACCGAGCCTGCTCTTGGTGCTGACCTGCCGGCCACGGGTGTCGAGATACTGGTGGAGATCGTCCACGATGGGCCTGCTCCGTGCATTGCGGACGGTCTGGCGTTGCCGCGCCGACGATCCCCGCACTTCGTCTTCGATGGCATAGAGTTCGGCGATGCGGCGCAGCACATCTGATGCGACCGGCGAGCTGTCTGCCAGTTCGTAGAATTTGCGTCGCACATGCGCCCAGCAGAACGCGAGGGTCACGTCGCCGCGACGGCGGGCAAGAGCAGCGTAGCCGCCATAGCCATCGACCTGCAGAATGCCTGCAAAACCCTCGAGATGCGCTTCGGGCCGTTCGGCCTTGCGATCGGCGGCATAGACGTAGGCGACCATCGGGGGATCGCTGCCGCCCCAGGGTCGATCATCGCGGGCATAGGCCCATAGCTGACCGGTCTTGGTTCTGCCTCGTCCTGGATCGAGCACCGGTGCCGTGGTCTCGTCGGCGAACAAGCGCCCAGATCGTCGCATTTCTTCGAGGACATGATCGCGCAAGGGTCGCAGATACCAGGCCGCCCGGCCAACCCAGTCGGCAAGCGTCGAACGGTCAAGCTGAACGCCCTGCCGGGCATAGATCTGTGCCTGCCGGTAAAGCGGCAGGTGATCGGCGTACTTGGAGACCAGCACCTGCGCGATCAGCGTTTCGGTCGGGATGCCGCCCTCGACGATGCGGGCCGGTGCTGGAGCCTGGACGATGGCGCTCTCGCACGATCGGCAACCGTAGCGGGGACGACGCGTGACCAGCACGCGGAAGGTTGCCGGAACCACGTCGAGGCGTTCGGAGACATCTTCGCCAATCTGGTGGAGAGCACCGCCGCAGCAGGGGCAGTCATGGCTCTCAACATCGACAACCTGCTCGATCCGTTCCAGATGCGTCGGAAGCGAACCACGGTTGGTCTTGCGCGGGCGCTCGGCCTTCTGCTTGCTCGCCTGCTCCTGCGCGTGTTCGGCTGCGGCCAGGGCTGCTTCGACTTCCTCAAGGGCAAGCTCGAACTGGTCGGGATCGAGTTGCTCGGAACGGCGACCGAACCGGTGACGCTGCATCGCTTCGATGATCGCGCGCAGGCGCTCGACCTCATCGCGGAATGTCTTGAGCGTATCGAGCTCACGGGCCTGTTCGAGCACGAGCGCTCGCAGCGCTTCGACGTCTTCGGGCAGGTCCGCTTCTATCAGCATGGAGACACTGAATCAGTGGTGCGGTATCCCGTCAAGCGGCAATCTGCGGCGCCTTCGGACGACGTCCGCCATGGACACGCCGCCAGTCCAGTCCCTCCAGCAAAGCGCCCAGTTGTGCCGCTGTAAGGCGCATTACACCATCGCGGATGCCGGGCCACTTGAAGCCGCCCGTCTCCATCTTCTTGGCCATCAAACACAGGCCCGTGACATCCCACCAGATCATCTTGATCCGGTCGGCGCGCTTGGCCCGGAACACATAGATCACGCCGGAATAGGGCTTGCCGCCATACTCGGCGGCCACCAGTGCCGCGAGCGAGTCCGGTCCCTTGCGAAAATCTACCGGGCGCGTTGCGACCATCACCTTTGCGCCAGTACCGGGCCCGATCATCGCGTCTCTCGCAGCGCAGTGATCACTGCCGAAATCGTGCCCGCATCCGCTCCGCACCCGATCTTCACCGTGATCCCGTCCACTTCCAGTTCCACCGTACTGGCCTTGCCGCGGCGTCGCCGTCGTGTCGGCTTGTGCCTTGGTGCCGGATCGGGATCGGGCATCGCATCGATCACCGCCGGAACGAAGGTCTGCTCCGGCTTTGCAGTCTCAGGAACTATGAGACCGTGTTCTTCCATCTGCGCACGCAACTGGCGACGCCAGGTGAAGAGTTGCGAAGGAACCAGGCCATGACGGCGCGCGACCGCGCTCACCGACTGCATCCCCGAATAGCTCTCGGCGACAATCGAGGCCTTCACCTCCGGCGGCCAGTCCCGACGCTTGCCCGCGCCGGTGAACACCTCAAACCGCTGAACACCGTTAGTGCCAGTATCGTCACATGACATCGTCATAGCACCAACGCCCCTCCCGCAGATTAGGGCGCGGAAACTCGACGCTTCAGATTATCTGCGCAAGGTGGAGACGCGACAGCGCTCTGATGTCCGCTGTCAACACTCAGGGCGCGTGGCATCATCCGTTCGGCAAAGAACGGTGCGTGTGCATCCGCACACAGGTGGAGGTGGGGCCTGAGAGACGTCGGTGATCAAGCTCTGATACGCGGGTTGGTTACCGCATTCCCGATTATGCGTCCGGGGCTGATCCGATCTTACAACGGGCGTCGGCGATGCCGGCCACAAAGCGCATGACGGATGTTCCCCTGCCGTGGCCCCACCCCCGCCTGTGCGCGGGAGTCTTGAGCAGCCTCAGGCTGTTTGCACCTCCCGAGCCACTGCCCACATGAAGCCAGCCAGTTCGCGGGCGACCGCCGTGCATACCACGGTCGTCTTCTTGCCGTTCGCGCTGAGCGCGCGATACCGCCCGGTCAGGCGGCTCTGCGCCTTCCACGCGATCTCGCGGACCTTCGGTGTGGTCTGTTCGAGGAGATATAGCTTCTTTGCACCCACTCGAGGCGGGTGACGGTAGGTCCACGCGCTCTCGACCAGCATATGTCGAACGCGGCTGTTGCCAGCCTTGGTAATGCCGCCGCGCCGGATCGTGTCGCCGGTGGACCGTTCGCTTGGCACCAGGCCGAGATATCCCATGAGCTGCCCAGGGCTGTCGAAGCGTCGCACGTCACCAACTTCGGTGGCGAACGTCACTGCGACGATCAGATCGACACCGCGTAATGCTTGAAGAGCCCGGACGACGGGCGCCAATGACCAGCTTGGCAGGAACTCAACGATCGCAGCCTCAATGCGGTCGATCCGCTCCTTCGATATCCGCACAGCATCGACGAGTTCCTGCAACGCAATCTGGTGGGCAGGATGTTCAAAGCGCTGTTCCTGAAGCCACCGCAGATACCGCATCGACCAGCTCTTCTTGCGCGGATAGATCCGGCCATGCTTCAGCATGAAGGCGCTGACCTGTTGGCGATGAACGCGTTGCGCTTGGACCGCGGCCGATCGCGCGCGGACAAGGTCGCGCATCGCTTCATGCCCCTCGTCAGGAACCCAGACCGGCGTCAGCTCTCCGGCCCGCAAAAGCTTGGCCAGCCCTACCGCATCGCGCCGGTTGGTCTTTACCCGGTCGCCAGGTCTCCTTGGGATCAACGAGGGTGCAACGACGTCGCAAGAATGCCCCATGCCGGTGATGAGACGGAAGAGGCCGTAACCGGTGGGTCCGGCCTCATAGCAGAAATGCGCTCGCCCGTGCTTCGCGGTAATCCGCTGCACCGCCCGCCGCATCGCATCGGGCGCGGCGTCCACTTCACCGAAATACCTGACCTCACCGCCACGCTCGCTGTCGGCAATCGCAATAGCGTTGCGCGACTTTGCCACGTCGATCCCGACGAAAACATCTGTATGCTGATCCATGGCTCGTCCTCCTGTGATGAGGATCGGCTCGGCCACCCCGAGCAACCCTCGGAAGTACAGTGTAGGGCGAGCCAACTCAAACACCGAGACGGACATACGGTCTTACGAAGAAGCAGCACCATAGCCACAAGAGACCCTTCGTTTACAAGGGCATGCAAAACGTCCCGCCCGCCATCCCCATGGCTCGAATTCCACTGATTTTCGAAAGGCGCGATATGCTCGGCGGCAAGTGAGGTCCCGATCGCAGCGATGACCAGAACTAACAGCCAGGCCGGCGAACTATCCGAGGACACGATCGCCGTAGCGCCCCCGACAAAACCAAAAAAATAGAGTGGGGCATAGAGATAACGAAAAACGACCACTGGAGCCTCCATCAAACGATGGATCCATTTACGCTCCCGTCGCCCACCGGTCTTGAACGTTTCGGTGGTGTTTTAACGCACGATGGTAATCGCGATTTTTGCAAGACCCAGTGATGGCGTCACGCCGAACCATTCGACCAAACGACGGGTAAAGTGCGCTTGATCGGAAAACCCACCCGCGGCCGCTGCGGCAGCGACACTATGAGATTGGTCGAAGCTCTCGATGGCACGCTGAACCTGTAACCATTGCAGGAGCTTGGTTGTCGGCACTCCAAAATCCCGAACCGCAATCTCCCGCATCCGCGTGGTGGAAACGCCAACGGCTTTGGCCAATTCCGAAGGGGTTGCCCCGGGTCCGATCCGTTGCAGCGCAGAGCGGAGGCGCGGGTCGATTCGCCTCGATCTCTTTCGGTTCAAAAAACCCTCTATCCATTTGCGTGCGTCGTTCCCGGATCGAACCAGAGCCAATGCATTCGCTTCAGCGGTCGAAAGCCGTTCCAGTCCAACACTCTTATTGAGGTCACGGGTTCCCATGAAAAACGGATCGACATACAGATTTGGCAGGATGGCACCGGATGGCGTCAAGCGGTGAACCGTGGTGGCAGGGATGAGAACGGCTTCACCGGGCGACAAGCGAAGATCTCGGTCAGCGGTAATGCTGCAAGAGTCGCCCAGCGAAAGACTGATCTGGTGTGCCAGATGACTGTGCGGCCGGTTCTCTCCTGTTTGGGCGTCGAGAAGTGCCCATCCAAATCCGAGCATCATGCTGCCCTCCCATGGAGCGTCGGTGCTTCTCAAAGAGCGATTTCGTCTTAGCTGCTGTGCAATCGGACGTTCCTTTCTGAGAGATCTCAACGCGTTCCCGACTCTCCTCAAGTCTCTTTCAAAGACCGCTCACTGCGCCGGATATCCGCGAGAATGATCTTGCTGACTGGCAGCGCCGGCATCCGGGAACGATCGATGCGCAGATTCTGCGCGGGAAGCCGATATTCCATTTCGCAAAGAAGCATTCGCAACGAGCGCTCCATCACTTCGAGCACGACTGTCTCACCGGGGCAGCGATGATTTTTCGAGACATCGCCGCCGCCCTGAGGGATTAATGCGAACGCGGAAAAGTCTTCCTTGCGAAAGCGATCCGGATTGACGATTTCCGGCTCGTTCCAGAGATGAGGATCAGTGTTGGTTGCGTGTAAGTCGAGCAGGAAACGTCGGCCGGCGGGAAAACGGACATTTCGCCAGCGAAAGTCCTTTCGGCTCCTGGCAGCGACCGCAGGGAAGAACGGATAGAACCGGCGCACTTCCTGCACGAAACGGCCTAACTCAGAGCGATCGGATGCAGGGGTCGGAGCCACATCGGGAAATGAATGGAGAGCATGCGCCAGGAGAGTGATATAGACAGACGTAGCGACGGTTGGGCGCAGAACGTTCAGCAGTTCGACGGCAGCGATCCTGGGACTTAGCAGCGCACCATCCTCATCCCGGTGCGCAGCAATCACAGCCAGCGCCGATTCAGCGGGTGGGACCAGACGGCGGTCACGCGCATCCTTGATGACGCGAGCAAGCCACGCTTCGGAACGGCTGCGAGCGCGCCGGGCCCGAAAATGGCCCAAGCCGAGCGCGGCCGCGCGGTCGAAGAGTAGAACAAGGTCGCGAGTTCGCTTGATGCGCTCTTCAGCCGGTAGTGGCACACCGGCCCAGTCGCACACTGCTTCGGCCAATATGGGATGCAGCGCTTCGTAGAAGATTACCTGCGATTCCCGGGTCCATGCCGGGAGCTGGGCCAACCACATTTTCTCGAATTTCTCTCCCAGAGCCTCGACACGCTCTTGCGTCAGCAACGACACGAACATTTCCTTGCGCCGCAGATGCCGCTCGCCATCCAGACCCTGGACTCCGCCCTTGCCAGTCAAAGTCGCCCGAACCGGTTCCGGCATCGCGCCGTCGCGCGACATTCGCGCTTTATCGTAGAACATCTCGGCCGCAGCTTCGCCGCGCAGGCACACAGTCCGCCGGAGCAACAGGCGGGTTTCGAACATATTGCCACCGGTTCGCGAGCAGACCGTGTTTACGAAGTCATAGGGCCGCCTCAGGAAATGGAGTGTGCTGTCGAAGGGCCCTCGCGGTATGAGTTCTTCGCTCTGTTTTATGGAACGTTTCATAGACCAATACCGTCCTCTCGATTTGGCATATCGGTGCCGAGCCAGGCACGGCAAAACCAACCGGCGCGCTTTTGATTATGCTCCCGCCGATAAGTCTCGCATTGCCCCTTATGCTGCGATCAATCCTGCGGCTGCGGTGTGACGCGCAGATAAGGTTTTACCGTCTCCCAGCCTTTGGGGAATTTCTCACGCGCTTCTTCATCGCTGAGCGAAGGCACGATGATGACGTCCTCGCCCTGCTGCCAGTTCACAGGTGTGGCCACGCTGTGGTCCGCCGTCAGTTGCAGCGAATCGATAATCCGCAAGATCTCTTCGAAATTTCGTCCCGTGCTCGCGGGATAAGTGAGCGTAAGTTTCACTTTCTTATCGGGACCGATGATGAACACCGAGCGGACGGTGAATGAATCATCAGCCTGCGGATGGATCATTCCATAGAGATCAGCGATTTCACGATCCGGGTCCGCGACCAGCGGAAAGTTGAGAGCATGACCCTGGGTTTCGGCAATGTCGCCCGCCCAAGCTCGATGATCTTCGAGCGGATCGACGCTGAGACCGATCACTTTGACGCCGCGTTTGTCGAATTCAGGCTTGAGGCGGGCAACCTCACCAAGTTCCGTCGTGCAAACAGGAGTGAAATCCGCAGGGTGCGAGAACAGCACCGCCCAGTCGTCACCCATCCATTCATGGAATTTGAGCGTGCCATCGGTTGTGTCGGCCTCGAAATCGGGTGCGGTGTCGCCAAGTTGAAGTGTCATTGAAAATCTCCTGTGGTGAGCGCTAAAGCAACGCAGCTACACGTACAGATGGGTGCTACAGTTGCTGTAGGTGCAACCGAGATCGCGACCAAGCGGCGTTCAGACGCGATAGACGGCATCGCCAGCGTGCTGGTGTGGCGACCTTCCGCGCTATGCGGAAGCGTTCGTCTTTTCTCATTGCGTCCGGTCTTAATCAGCTCGTATTCGCGCTGGTTTCAGGCTGGTCTTCGCCCACCAGGATCAAAAGCCCCAGTCCCGCTACGATCGCGACGTCGGCCAGATTGAATGATGGCCAATGAAAATTGTCCCAGTACAAATCGATAAAGTCCCTGACGGCGCCAAACATCAGCCTGTCTGCAACGTTGCCGAGCGCTCCGCCAATCGCCAAGCTCAAGCCGAGCGCATGGATGGGGGATCGGGTTCTCATCAGCCAAATCCCGAGCATGCCCGAAAGCAGAACGCCGATCGCGATAAGGATCACGGGGGCTGCTCCACCGGCCAGTCCGAAAGCCACGCCGCTATTGGCGATGGCGACTAGATTGAAGCCCGGGAACACTGCGATCACGTTACCCGAACCAACCAAAGAATGCGCCCAGGTTTTCGACAATTGGTCGAGGCCGAAGCTAACCAGAATCAAAACGGGCGCAAGCCGTTTCGCCGCGCTCAAGGTCATCGGACGCTGGATGGTGCATTCACGACCACCATCTTTTCTTCGCTCATATCGGCCATCGTGTAACCGATACCGCCTGTTCCGAGACCCGACTGACGGCGTCCTGCGAACGGCATCCAGTCGACGCGAAATGCGGTATGATCGTTGACCATTACGGCTGACGCGGCCAGCGCTTCGACGCAGTAATCGGCCCAGGACATTCGGTCGGTAAACACAGCCGCCTGGAAGGCGTAGGGAAGCGCGTTCGCCTGCGTGATCGCAGCATCGACGTCGTCGTATCCGTAAATGCAGACCACAGGGCCGAACACTTCCTTCCGCGATACATCGGCGTCGTCGGGCGGATCGACAAGGACCGTGGGCTGGTAAAGGGTAGAACCCGTGCGCTTACCCCCTGCGGCGAGCCTGCCGCCGCCCTGAACGGCTGCATCGACCCAGGATTCGACGCGGTCGACTTCGGCAGGACGAATGAGCGGACCGCATTGGGTTTCCGCATTGGTCGGATCGCCCACCGTCAGCGCTTCTGCTCCCGCAGCGAGCTCGGCAGCGAAGTCCGGCAATTCGGCGCGCGGAACGAACACGCGCTGCACCGAGACGCAGACCTGACCAGAATGATAAAAGCCCCCTTTCAGGAGCGGAGGAATTACCTTGGCGTGCGCAACGCTGTCATCGACGATGACCGGGGCCGCGCCCCCATGTTCCAGCGCCAAGCGGGTGCCAGGGGCCAGTTTGGAGCGGAGCATCCAGCCAACTCTGGCCGAACCGATGAAGGAGAAGAACGCAGTTCGTGGATCGGTGACCATTTTTTCGGCGACCTCGTCCGAGCACGGCACGAAACGGCACCAATCTTCATTGAGTCCGGCTTCATAAAGGATTTCGACGAAACTCTTGCAGGAGAGGGGCGTGTCCTTGGCCGGTTTCACCAGTACAGGGCATCCGGTTGCAACCGCCGGTCCCACCTGATGGGCGATCAGGTTCAGAGGATGATTGAAAGCGGAGATCGCCACGACCGGTCCGATCGGCTCACGGAAAGTATAGGCTTTGCGTCCTGCCCCCGCCTGCGTCAGGTCCATCGGGATTTCGCGCCCGCCGCTGGCGAATAATTCGTGTATGCACAGTTCGACGCTCTGAATGGCGCGACTGGTTTCCACGCGCGCGTCGATGATGGGTTTGCCGCCCTCGCGCGCAATCTGCATTGCCAGCGTCTCCGCGCGCTCGCGCATCAGCACGCTGGCGCGCTGCAGGATGGCGATGCGTTCATGGGCGGGGAGCCGCGCTTGCCGGTCTTCGTGCAGCGCGCGCGCCTCGTCGAGCCAACGATCGATTTGTGGCCAGTCGACCAGCTCCACGCTGCCAATGCATTCCTGGTCGTAGGGATTGAGGACCTGCCACGTCATTGGGGACACTCCATCGCCTTCAGTTCATCGATCAGAACCTTGCGGTTCTCGGAATAATCCACCGGTAAGTCGATGAGGTGAACGCCGCCGCTTTCGAACGCTTCATTCAACGTCGGTACCAGTGCTTCGCTGCTCTCGATCCGGTGGCCCGTCGCACCATAACTCTTCGCATAGGCAACGAAGTCGGGGTTGGCGAAGCTCAGACCGTATTCGGGAAAGCCAAGTTCTTCCTGCTTCCATCGGATCATACCGTAAGCGGAATCATTGAGAATGAGTACGACAAGGTTGAGGCCGAGCCTGACCGCGGTTTCCACCTCCTGCGAATTCATCATGAACCCGCCATCGCCGCATACGGCGAGCACGCGGCGCTCGGGCGACAGCATCGCTGCCATCATCGCCGAGGGGAGACCCGCTCCCATCGTCGCCAACGCGTTGTCGAGCAGAATGGTGTTGGGCTCATGCGCGATATAGTTGCGGGCGAACCAGATCTTGTAGATACCATTGTCGAGCGCGACGATATCATCCCGGCCCATGACCGTCCGCACATCTGCAACGATGCGCTGGGGCACCATCGGAAAGCGGCCATCGTCGCTGCCTTGGCGGATGTGCGCGGCGATATTTTCGTGGACATTGGCGTAGGCTGCCGGGTCACTAGGGTGTTTTCCGCGTAGCCGGTTTCCCAGTCGCTCGACAGATCCGGCAATATCGCCAATGACTTCCAGCTGCGGAAAATAGACCTGGTCGACCTCTGCGGCCTTGTAATTTATATGGATAACGGTGCGTCCGTCAGGCTCCATGTAAAAGGGCGGTTTCTCGACCACGTCATGGCCGATATTGACGATCAGGTCTGCGCGATCGATGGCACAATGAACATAGTCATCCGACGATAGAGCCGCCGTTCCCAGATACAGGGGGCTTGCCTCATCGAGCACTCCCTTGCCCATCTGCGTATTAAAAAACGGAAATTGGGTATCGTCGACGAACTTTCGGAGCGCCTTGCAGGCGCTACGTCGGTTGGCCCCGGCACCAACCAAAAGCAGCGGGCGATCGGCGGCGAGAATTCGCTCGGCAGCTTCGTCTAGCGCGGCATCTCCGGCCACCGCATATTGGCGGGGGTGGGGCGCAACGACCGGTTCGGAGGTTTCTTCCTCGGCAATATCTTCAGGCAGTTCCAGCAGAACTGCACCGGGTCGCTCTTCCTGAGCTCTCCTGAAACCTTCGCGCACGAGCGAAGGAATGCGCTCCCCATTCACGATCTGCTTCGCCATCTTGCACAAGGGAGTGAAAAGCGAGACAACATCGACGATCTGGAACTGCGCCTGCTTCGAGACCTTGATGGGTTTTTGGCCGGTTATCATGACCAGAGGGAAAGCGCCCAGAGCGGCATAAGCTGCGGGCGTCGTGAGGTTTGTCGCCCCTGGTCCCAGCGTGGCAAGGCATACGCCGGCTTTACCGGTAAGACGTCCATAGGTTGCCGCCATGAACCCTGCCCCTTGCTCGTGCCGGGTAACGATCAGACGGATCGACGAGGTCCGCAGTGACTCCAGAAGATCGAGGTTTTCTTCGCCCGGAACCGCGAAGATATACTCGACGCCTTCGGCTTCCAACGCGGCGACAAGAAGATCGGATGCTTTCATGGAATGGTTCTCGCATTGGTGAGGGCCTGGAGGCTGTCGGTGGCAGGTCTTCTGCTCGGCTACTGATTCAGGCTGTGACGGTGAATTGCCCCATCATGCCGGCATCTTCGTGCTCGAGGATGTGGCAGTGGTACATGTAAGGCAAATCCGGGTCGGTGTAGTCCTCGAACCGCAAAAGGAGCCGCACGGTCTCGCCCGGATAGACGACGACCGTGTCCTTTAACCCCTGTTCCGCCGCCTCAGGTGCCCGGCCGTTCCGGTCGAGGATACGGAACTGCACATCATGAATGTGGAACGGATGCGCCATCATCGAGGCATTCTCGACCTGCCAGATTTCGGTGGTATTGACCCGCACTGTCTCGTCGATACGCTGCATGTCCATCGATTTGCCGTTGATGGTAAAACCGCCTCCACGCATCATGCGCATTCCCATGCCCATATCGAGAACGAAACGGCGCGTCCGGACCGCGTCGCCTGGATCGATCTGAGGCAAGGTAGCGAGCTGGCGCGGCATAGCGATCGCCCGCCTGCGGCTTGCGGCCGGCCGGATGTCCAGCACGGTAAAGCGACGCCTTTCATCCATCATACCGCCCATCATCCCATCGCGACGCTCCCGTTCGCCCATCATCCAATTGTCCACCGGCCGGTCGGAATCGCGCGTGGGTCCGGGCCCTCTCATTCCCCGGCCCCTATTTCCCATGCCCATGATTTCGAGCCCGTCCGCAAGCAGCGAAACCGGCCTTCCGTCGCTGACATCGACGATTACCTGCGCGCGTTCGCCCGGGGCGAGAACAACATTGTCGGTTGGCAGCGGCGCGGCGAGCAAACCGCCGTCGGTTCCGATCTGATGGAAGCTGCGGCCATCGTCGAACCCGAAACGGTAAAAGCGTGCGTTCGAGCCATTGACCAGACGCAGCCGAAGGCGATCAGACTTTGCTTCAAAGACGGGTTCGACGATGCCATTGACCAGCATCGTATCACCCATCATCCCCATCATGACATTGTGCATACGTGTGGAGTAAATGAGGCTTCCATCGCTCGCGAAAGCGCGGTCCTGAACGACCAGCGGTATATCATCGATGCCATAGTCGTTTGGAAGGTCGAGCGCCTCGCTCGCGCTGTCGCGGACGTAGATCATTCCGGCCAGACCCTGATAGACCTGTGGCCCAGAGCGACGGTGCGCATGCGAATGATACCAGAACATCGATGCGCGCTGGCGGACATCGAAACGCGCGGTCCAGCTGCCTCCTGGCTCGATCGGTTGATGCGGTCCGCCATCGGCGCGCGCAGGCAGATGAAAGCCGTGCCAGTGGACGGTCGCCGTTTCGGATAGATCGCTCGTGACATTCATCCGCACCGTATCGCCCGCGTTCAGTTCAAGCGTGGGGCCGAGATAGGGCTGGTTGATGCCGATGGTTGGCGTTTCGATCCCGTCAAAAAATTGCGAGACGCCGTGGCGCAGATTGAGATCGAAAACCCTCTCGCCGCCTTCTCGTTCGCCTGAATAAAGAGGAGGAATGAGAAGTTGCGAGCGTGCCGTTCCCGAAGCAAGCGTTGCTTTCTTGCCTATCAATAGGTCGCGCCCGGCATATGCGGCTATCCCCAATGCACCTGCGCCAAGCATCGCACCGCCAAGAATGGAACGTCTGTCGATCATATCGCTTTCCTGCGACCGGAGCGCCGCTAGCCGGATTCGGCTTGCGGCGTCCGCACTTGCAGGCCTTTCGTTCTGTTGCGCCAATAACCCAGCGTGATCAGGGCGAGTGTGAGGATTTGCGCTGCCACCGGCTCGAGTGCTGGTGCAATGCCCAGAATCGGAACGCGGGGCAGGTCCGGAAGCGGGGTGATGCCCAGCAGACCGGCTTCCTGGAGGCCCGAAATGCCCTTCCCGGCCAGAACGACGGCAAGAATGCCGATCAGGATCGAGCTGTACGCGAAGAAGGTTCCGATCGGCAGTCGGCGGCTGTAGCGCAGCATCGCCCAGGCGATTAGTCCGAGCAACACGACTGCGGAGGCGGCGCCGCCGAGAATTGCGTCGGCATGCCCCTGAGTCCAGAGCGCCGCGAAGAAGAGAATCGTTTCAAAGACCTCCCGATAAACCACCAGAAACGCCAGCCCGAACAGAAACCATGCGGACCTGCGCGAGAGAGCGTGCTGCATGGTTTTCTGGATATAGCGTTGCCATTCGCCGGCCTGCGACTTGCCGTGCATCCAAATACCGACCGACAGCAGGACGAGCGCGGCAAAAAGCGATCCGAACCCCTCTACGAGTTCACGGCCTGCTCCACTTATGCCGATCAGGTAAGTCGCTGCCACCCAAGTCAGGCCACCGGCGACAAGGGCCGACAGCCATCCGCCATGGACGAAGGGCAGAACTTCCGTTCTCTCGGCCTTGCGCAGGAACGCGATCATCGCGATCACGATCAGCAATGCCTCGAGCCCTTCGCGCAACAGGATCGCAAAGGCTCCTGCGAATGCCGACGCCTCACTGGCATTGTCCGGGGCGAGGACCGTCTCGGCGCGGTAGAAAAGAACGTCGAGCGCATTCACCCTTTGGGCGACGGCGGCCAGCGGATCCCCGCGACCTATTGCCGCTCGAAGCTCCGCCATGCCGGTTTCGACAGATGCGAGCAGGTCTGCATCGCGCGTGCTTAAAACGGCTTCCAATGGTTCGAAGCCATCCAGATAGGCCGAGAGTGCGAGTTCGCGCGCTTCGGCCTCATTACCCGCTTCGTAAGCGGCAAGACTTTGCTGCAAGCGTTTGCGTGCCAAAGCGAGTGAGCCGGTCGTATCGCTCGCCATGGCTTCGGGATGAGCCCGCAAATAGGCCATAACGGCATCGGCACGCTCGGTGCTGATCGCCTCGCCAAGGGTTGCCGGCGTAAGGCCGGATAGAGCGGCGAGGTCAGGAATACGCGCCCGGATTTCCGGATCGTCGTTCCAGATCCGTCTGCCGCGCTCCACATCCTCAAATGCGATCGACCCTGAATAGTAGGCCAGGCTCCAGCGATCTTCCGCCCCGAGATCGGAAAAGCCCGGCATGGCCGTTCCCTCCAGACCCTGTCCAATGACCTGGTAGAGCGCGAAAGCGCTTCGCTCGCGGGCACGGACGACGTCGTCGAACGCGATTGGCGGGGGATCGAGTCCCTCTGCCGCGGGGCCGTCGCCTCCTCCGCTCACGCCATGACAGCTTGCGCAGTTCTGGGCGTACAGCGCGGCACCTCGCGCGAGGTCGGGTGCCGCCTCGGGAGCAAGCGGAACGGGAAACGCCGCGATCAGCTCGCTTGCCAATCTGCGCGCGTCTCGTGCGACGACAGCAGGCTCCACCTTCGTCGAGATTGACTCGACGAGAGCCTCTGCCTCCGCAACCAGCTGGGCACGGTGCGCGTTTGCGGGCAGGGCAGCCATGCGTTCGGCTACCGAGGCAGAAAATTCCTGCATTTCGGCATACTCCAGCTCGTTCGTGACTTCACCGCCGCTAACGGCTTCGGTGTAATCCACGGCGATGTAATCGAGCAGGCGCCAGGTCGTCTGAACCGCGTCATGCGTGCCTGCAGAAGCGGGCATTGCGACTGCGATCGACAGGAAAGCGATCAATTGGACCGCAAAAGCACGTAGCGTCATTTGGAGGCGGCCTTTCCGAGAGCCGAAACATGCTGCGCGCGAAGTTCCTCGGTGGCACGCCGGACAATAAGATAGGCCGAATGCAGGAAGATCAGTGCGATCACCGCTGCGACCAGCAGATCGGGCCAGGCTTGCCCGGTCCAGGCGACCAGGGCAGCAGCGATGATCACTCCGACATTGGCGATCGCGTCATTGCGGCTGAACAGCCAGATCGCGGATACATGTGCGTCGCCTTCGCGAAACCGCATCAGCACAAGCGCCGCCGCGATGTTGACTATCAAGGCTGCGACGGCGATCCCGCCCATCAAGCCGGCTTCCGGCGCGACCGCGTTAAGCGATCGCCAGACCGCCAGACCGATCACTCCGAGGCCTAGTACGCCCAGAAACAGCCCCTGTGCCAGCGCGACCCGGGCGCGCGTGCGGGCAGTCCACGCAAGAGCAAGGATGCCGATGAGCGTGATCGATCCATCGCCGATGAAGTCGAGAGCGTCGGCCTTGAGCGCTTGGCTGTCCGCCAGAAACCCGCCGAAGGCCTCGAAAACGCCAAAGCCCAGATTGAGCAATACGACGATCCAAAGGGCGCGGCGATAGGCGGGGTCTGCGCCTGCTCTTTGCGTATCGCCTGTGCAGCCGCAATCCGATGTTTCGTTATTCGACATGAGGCATTAGGTAACACCTCTAGCAACTGTAGGAGCAAGCCAAAATTGCGAATGGTTCGCGGTTTCGGAGCTGGAGGAGTGAGTTCATGCTTATCGGAGGTCTTTCGAAGGCGACGGGCACCAAGGTCAATACGATAAGGTTTTATGAGGATATCGGACTGATGCCCGAAGCCGCGCGTACGGCAGCGGGGCAGCGAACCTACAAAGAGCAGGACGTCGAGCGCCTTTCCTTTATTCGGCATGCTCGAAAATTGGGGTTTTCGATCGATGAAACACGCTCGCTTTTAAGCGTGAAGGCGAGACCGGATCAGAGCTGTGACGAGGCGGGTGACATCGCTTTGCGGCACCTTCGAGCCGTGGACGAGCGCATCAGTCGGCTACAAGCGCTTCGTTCCGAACTGAGAAGTGTGGTCGCGGCCTGCACGGGCGGCGAGGTTTCCGAATGCAAAATCATCGAAACGCTTTCTCGAAACCCAGCCGCCTCTTCCGCGGGTCGCTGACGCGAAAGCTATAATGGGACTATGGACACCGAACCCAGACAGCAAAAAAAGTGCTTGCACCTCCAGTCGCTGGAAGCGTTATCATCGTGATAATCCAGATTCTGATGTCGTGATCTAGGATTGGATGGCTGATTATGACGGAACTTGGGTAATTTGAATATTAATCAGCTTTCGCCTTATAAGAACGCTGCATTCATTCCATGGAATTTGGTCGAAAAAGAAACTACTCGAACAATATTCATTGTCCGGACGCTTCGTGACAATATCACATTACAGCAACCGAGAAGATTTTTGTTTCAACTTTCGTTTCACCTTGTTAGGGGCCACAGGATGTTCGATCTGAACGCCTTGATTCCCGTCAGGATTGTCGCCGCCCTTTTGGCGGTCGCAGCGCTGATGGCGTCTCCGGCGGTCGAAGCAGCGCAATGTGCGGACGAGCTGTCAGAAATAGCCTATTCGGTCCAGATGTTCGACATTGATGCGGACGAGAGCCCGCAAAACGAAAGCCCGGAGCAGCAGGAATGCGCCCACGGGCATTGCCATCACGTCGCCGCAGCACTGAAATCGAAGCTTTTAAACGACATGCCCGACCGGCTTAACATCACGGTTGGGTCGCATATGGCCGAAGAATTATTCGGCGATGCGAGCAATTTACCCAAACGCCCTCCTCGCGCCTGACGACCGTCACTGCGCTGCTTGACGCAGCGCATTTCGATTTGTCAGCAGAGAGAGTTTTGAAAAATGCCAGCCATCAAATGGCGAGGGGCCCTGATAGCAGGGCTAACCCTCGCCGCAATTGTCACGCCTGTGGCAGCGCAGGAGCGGGAGCTTCTGACGCTCGACGAGGCGTTGGGCCGGACAGGCGTGGTTGCCGAACCCGCTAACACCGAGTTAAACCCGCGCATCGTCGGCCCTCGAGCGGAAGCCGAGGCGGCGCAGGCTCTTGTCGGACAGGCGCGGTTGCGGCCCAACCCTGAAATATCGCTCGAGGTCGAGAACATCGCCGGGAGTGGGGCCTTCTCCGGGCTAAGCGCCACCGAATATACGCTTGCTGTCGGACAGCGGCTCGAACTTGGAGGTAAACGCGGCACACGCGTCGAGGCTGCCCGGGCGCAGGCACAGCTGGCGGATCTGCGGGCTGACCTTGCGGGGGCCGAACTCGGATTTCTTGTCCGTGAACGCTACGTAGCAGCGGCTGCAGCAGCCTCGCGCGTCGAACTGGCCCTCGATGTGGTTGAGCGAAACGAAGAGCTCGCCCGCATTGCCGGTCTCCTCGTAGAAGTCGGGCGCGAGCCCCCGCTCCGTGCTCTTCGGGCCGAAGCGGCCTTGGCGGAAGCGCAAGCCGAACTTCAGGCCGCCGAAGCGACAAGTCTTGCAGCCCGAACGGCCCTCGCCTCGCTATGGGGCGATCAGGGGGCGCCGCCGCTTGTTCCGAGCAGGTTCCCCGGGATCGAACCGCCCGGTGCTGTAATGGCGACAGCAAGCGGTCTGCAATTGCGAGTGGCGCGTGCGGAAAGCACCGCCGCCGCCGCCGAGATCGATCGTGAGCGCAGCCTGCGCATTCCCGATCCCGTCGTTTCCGCCGGTGTTCGACGCTTCGAGGAAAGCAATGACAGTGCCTTTCTTCTCGGTGTCTCGATCCCGCTTCCCTTCTTGAATCGTAATCAGGGCAATATCGCTGCAGCCGAAGCAAGGCTGCGCGCCGCCAATGCTCGCGAGGCTGTAGCGTTGGCCGATTTCGAGCAAGCCGTGACGCGCGCACGATCGCAATATCTTGCTGCCGAAGCGCGCGTCGAGACGCTTTCCACGACATCACTCCCCCAGGCCGAGGAGGCTCTTCGGCTCGTCCGCATCGGTTATCGCAATGGCCGTTTTCCGTTGATCGAAGTGTTGAGCGCAGCCGAAGCGCGCGATGCCATTCGCGAGGCGTTGATTGCTGCGCAAGAAGACCGGGGACAAGCTGCCGCCGAACTGATCAGGCTGGCCGCACAATGAGGAATACCAAAATGAACCGCAAAAGACTGGCGATCATCGCCGGAATTGTCATACTTGTTTCGGCCTTGATGCTGATGTTCTGGCCTGACAGCCAGGTCGACACCCACGCGGACGAAGAGGTCGCAGAGACAGAACTGCCCGAGGGGCTCGTGCTAATCGAGCAAGAGCAGATCCGCACCGCCGAGATCGAGGTCGCAGCGGTGCAAACGGGTGCCGCTGTCGAACTCGTATTTCCTGCAACGGTTGCGGCAAGTCCGACCGCCAGCGCACGCATCGATGCACGGGCTTCCGGTGTCGTGCGCAGCGTTGGCAAGACGCTTGGCGATTATGTCCGGCAGGGCGAGACCGTCGCTCGGATCGAAAGCGCCGATGCGGCTGCACTCGCTTCCCAGCTTAGTGCCGCCCGCGCCCGCGTAACCGAGCTTTCGGCGGCCTATGAACGGGAGCGCCGGCTATTCGAAGCCAACGTGACCGCACGCCAGGATCTCGAAGCGGCGCGCGCCAATCTTGACGTTGCCCGTTCCGAACTGAACCGGTCGCAGGCGGCCGTCGCCGCGGCAGGCGTGAGCGGCGATGGACGCTCGCTCGCTGTCACCAGTCCGCTTTCGGGCCGTGTGACCGCCGCTCCAATCGTGCTCGGCTCGTTCGTCGACGCCGGGGAGGAGCTTTACAGCGTGGTCAATCCCAGCGGCTTGCAGATCGAGGTTGCGCTGCCTTCCGAAGATGCTTCACGCATCCAGCCTGGCGACGAGGCTGCGTTGATCCTCGGCGATGGAAGGGAGGTCGGCGCTCGCGTCCGGTCGGTAACGCCTTCGCTCGATGCCGAGAGCCGTAGCGCGACAGCGGTTCTTACCTTGACGCGCGCCGTTCCCGGTCTGCAGCCCGGATCGTTCCTTCAGGCGCGTATTCGCCCCTCGGGCGAATTGGACCAGAGCCGTATCGCGGTACCCGAAGATGCTGTGCAGGTGCTCGAAGGACGCGATGTTGTCTTCGTGCGGACACGACGCGGATTTCAGGCTCGGGAGGTCGAGATCGGCAGCCGGTCTGCCGGAATGGTGACGATCCTCTCCGGGCTCGAGCCCGGTCAGCGGATCGCGACTGCCAATGCCTTCCTGTTGAAGTCCGAGCTCGAAAAGGAGGGCGCAGAACATGGCCATTGATCAAACCACGGCATCTTCTCCCATGTCTTCGGACGAAGGTAGCCACCGTCACGGCCCGATCGGAGTCATCCTCGATGTCGCCGTTCGTTTCCGCTGGGCGATCATCGTCCTGACCGTGTTCGCAGCGATCTACGGAGCGTTCAATCTGGTGCGCCTGCCGATCGACGCGGTTCCCGACATCACCAACACGCAGGTCCAGATCAACACCAGCGCTGCCGCGCTCTCACCTTCGCAGGTCGAGACGCAGGTGACCTTCCCCATCGAAACCGGACTTGCCGGGATCGAAGGCCTGGAGATGACACGATCGATTTCGCGCAACGGCTTCAGCCAGGTCACCGCGATTTTCGAGGAGGGCACCGACCTCTACTTCGCCCGGCAGCAGGTGAACGAACGGCTCGCGCCGATTGGCGCTTCATTGCCCGAAGGAGCGGAGCCTACCATGGGGCCGATCTCCACCGGCCTTGGCGAAGTGCTGATGTATACGATCGAGTATGAGCATCCCGGTGGCAAGGGTGCGACCACTGGTGGCCGCACAGGCTGGCAGTCCGATGGCAGCTTCATCACCGAACGCGGCGACCGCCTCGAGAGTGAGGTGGCTAAGGCGGCCTATCTGCGCACTGTGCAGGATTGGGTGGTCGCGCCGTTGATGCGCTCGATCGACGGCGTGGCCGGCGTGGATTCGATTGGCGGGTTCGAAAAGCAATTCCTTGTTCAGCCCGATCCGGCACGTCTCACCGGCTATGGCCTGTCATTCGACTCACTCATCGATGCTCTAGAAGCCGCCAATCTGGCGGCAGGCGCCAATTTCGTCGATCGTGCCGACGAAGCCCTGCTTGTCCGCGTGGACGCGAGGCTGGGCAGCATTGCCGACATCGAAGAAGCCGTCATTGCGACCCGCGAGGGCGTGCCCATCCGCATCGGCGATGTGGCCGATGTGGAGATCGGCGGCGACCTGCGAACCGGTGCTGCTTCACTGAACGGTGAAGAGGCGGTGGTGGGAACCGTGTTGATGCGCGCGGGCGAGAACAGCCGGACCGTTGCGGCTGGTGCTGCCGAGAGACTTGAAGAGGTCCGCGCATCGCTTCCGGACGGAGTTGTCGCTGAGATTGTCTACAATCGTTCCTCACTAGTCGATGCGACGATCTCCACCGTCGAAAAGAACCTGCTCGAAGGCGCATTGCTCGTGATCGCCGTCCTGTTCCTCTTGCTCGGCAATATCCGCGCCGCCATAATCACCGCACTGGTCATTCCCGTTTCGATGCTGATGGCAGCGGTGGGGATGAACCGGCTTGGTGTCTCAGGTAATCTGATGAGCCTGGGCGCGCTCGACTTCGGGCTGATCGTCGATGGTGCGGTCATCATTGTCGAGAACAGCGTCGCCCGGCTTGCGGCCCGGCAACATCGCGAAGGACGCTTGCTTACCTTGGGTGAGCGGCTGACCGAAACGCGTCTCGCAGCGCAGGAAATGATCAAACCGACCGTCTACGGTCAGGCGATTATCTTCCTCGTCTTCGCGCCGCTGCTGACCTTTACCGGGGTCGAGGGCAAGACGTTCTCGCCCATGGCGATCACGATGCTGCTCGCGCTGGCTTCGGCCTTCGTTCTTTCATTGACCTTCGTGCCAGCGATGATTGCGGTCCTGCTCAACAAGAAGCTGACCGAAAAGGAGGTGAAGCCCATTCGCTGGGCCAAAGAGCGCTACGGTCCCGCCGTGCGCAAGGTCATTGCGCGGCCCTGGCCGATGATTGGTGCCGGGGTTGGTCTCTTCACAGTAGCGGTTTTTGTGTTCGGCTTTCTGGGCAGCGAGTTCACCCCGCAGCTCGATGAACGCGACATCGCGGTGCAATCCTTGCGCATCCCCTCGACATCGCTCGAACGCTCGCTGGCGATGCAGCGGCGGGTCGAAGACCGGCTCGAAGAGTTTCCCCAAGTTGATCTTGTGTTCTCACGGACGGGCACGGCCGAAGTCGCCAGCGATCCAATGCCCCCCAATGCTTCGGACGCTTATGTCATCCTGAAGCCTCGCGACGAATGGCCCGATCCCGATTTGCCGAAAGATGAGCTTGTTGGTGAAATGGAAAGCGCGCTCGGAGGCCTCATCGGCAATCTCTACGAGTTCAGCCAGCCTATCGAGCTGCGCTTCAACGAGCTGATCGCCGGTGTGCGCGGCGATGTCGCGGTCAAGCTCTACGGCGATGACCTCACTGCGCTCACCGAAGCTGCGGGCGAGGTCGCGGGCGTGCTTGGAGGTGTCGAAGGCGCCGCGGACGTGAAGGTGCAGCAGGTGACCGGCTTTCCTACGCTGGACATCGCCTTCGATCGCCCGACCATCGCGCGCTATGGTCTGACCGTCGAGGAAGTGGCACAGTCGGTTGCTATCGCGCTCGGCGGGCGGCCAGCAGGACTGGTGTTCGAGGGCGATCGCCGTTTCGATGTTGTCGTGCGCCTCGAGGATGCTACGCGCGACGATTTCGACCAGCTCGGCGCGCTCCCGATCGTGCTTGAAAACGGGGTCACCGTTCCTTTGCGGACATTGGCCGATTTTCAGGTCGTCGATGGCCTTGCCGAGGTTCGGCGAGAGCAGGGCCGAAGGCTTGTGATCGTCTCGGCCAACGTACGCGAGCGCGATCTCGGCTCCTTTGTTGAGGAAGCGCAGGAAAGGGTTTCGACCGGCGTCGATATGCCGCCGGCCTCCTTCATCGAATGGGGCGGACAGTATCAGAACCTGCAGGAAGCGCAGGCGCGGCTCACCATCGTCGTCCCGATTGCCTTCGCTCTGGTTCTCCTCTTGCTGTTCATGGCTTTGGGTGGATGGGTTCCAGCGCTTGCCGTGTTCAGTGCCATTCCCATGGCCTTGGCTGGCGGGGTGTTCGCTCTGGCGCTGCGAGGCTTGCCATTCTCGGTGTCGGCAGCGGTCGGCTTTATCGCGCTTTCCGGCGTGGCGGTGCTCAACGGTCTCGTCATGATGACCGCGATCCGGCAGCGACTCGACAGCGGGATGTCACTGGATGAGGCGATTGCCGATGGCGCGCTGGCGCGACTGCGACCGGTGCTCATGACCGCGTTGGTGGCGTCGCTGGGTTTTGTGCCGATGGCGATTGCCACAGGAACAGGTGCTGAGGTGCAACGTCCCTTGGCTACGGTGGTTATCGGCGGGCTGATCACAGCCACTGCGCTCACGCTGTTCGTTTTGCCAGCGATCGCTCGCCTGGTACTCGATGATGGCAAGGAGAAGCGAAGCTGGCGCCAAAGATGGTGGGACCGCCTGCGTCGCAACGTCACGCCTGAGGAACGTAAAGAACTTCGGGATGTTACTTGAAGGGGAGGGCTAATTGAAGTTAGCTAGGTCAATTTGTCTGCCTCAGATCGCTTCGGGACTGACAAGTCTCGAAGCGATCCGGTATCGGACTCAATTGCGGGCGCGCGGAGCCTCGGCAGAACGCCCGGCTGCGATACGGGCACGGCGTGGGTGTTTTTCGCCGATGGCTTCTATGCAGAGGTGCAACCTTCGGACGGTGATCTGTCCGCTGTCGGCATCTGGCGCGATGAGGGTGAGGCCATCGCATATACCATGACCATAAGCCCTTCGAACGGCATGCGCGGCCAATGCAAGTGCGCCATCTTACGATCGAAGATTGTAGCCCGGGACGGCCCTTCACCTGCAACTATCGAGGTTTCGAGCGCATCTTTTACCGCTGTCCAGAGGACGCGCCAAAGCCGCTCGACGGTCGCGCGGAACATTCAAGAGGAGAAATCGCCATGCTCACCGCAATCGAAGATAACGGTCTGTTGCTCATCAGGGCGGACGGAACGCTTTCCGATAGCGACTATGACCGCTTCGTTCCGTTTTTCGAGCGCGTCGCGGCGCGAGTTCCTGGGACGGTTCCGATGCTTATCGAACTTGCTCCCGACTTTTCTGGCTGGGATATGGGCGGTCTCTGGCGCGACCTGAAATTCGATGCGAAGCACAAGGACAGCTTCGGCCGGATCGCGATGGTCGGCGATAGTAGTTGGGAAGAGTGGGGCACCAAGCTTTTCGATCCGCTATTCCGCGCGGAGATGAGGTTTTTCACACCTGTCGAGCGGGTTGCCGCCGAAAGCTGGGCGAGAGACGGAAGGAATGCGTCATGAGCGGCGAAGGCGAACTCAACCTCGATTCGGCCGAAAAGCGCCGCACTCTCTGGATCGTTTTCTGGCTCAATGTGGCGATTGCGATAGGGTTTTTCATCACCGGGGTAATCGGCGATTCCAACGCGCTGATTGCCAATGGGCTCGACAATTCGTCGGACGCGATTGTCTATGCATTGAGCCTGCTTGCGCTCACCCGCTCCCGGGTCTGGAAGCGCGGAGCCGCGCGTTTTTCCGGGGTCATGCTGCTTGTGTTCGCAGGCGGTGTGATTCTCGATGCCATCCGGCGCTTCATGGAGGGTTCGGATCCGATCGGCGGCGTCATGATGGTGATGGCGCTGGTTGCCGGTGCGGTGAACCTCTGGTGCCTTTACCTGCTGAAACGTTTGCAGAATAAGGATGTCAATTTACGTGCAGCCACCACGTTCAGTTTGAATGATTTCGTTTCGAACGGCGGGATTATCATAGCGGGTATCGTAGTGTTTTTCACCGGATCGAATTGGCCCGATCTCGTCGTCGGGATCGGTGTGGCCTGCATAGCGATCTACGGCGGCATCGAGATCCTGCGCGATGCGCATATGGACATCCATGAGGAAGAGGGCACAGAGCACGAGGGCTGGCGCAAGTGATCGCGGTCTGGGCAGCGGTTCTCCTCGCCGCCGTCTGGGCCGCTCATTGGGGCGCGGAACGCCTGTCCGCACCGCTCAAGAAATTACGCAAGCAATGGGGGTTCTCCGTCGCGGCGGGGGGCTCCTTTTTAGGTCTAGCCGCCGCTTCGCCAGAGATGGGCATCAATGTGACGAGCGCTGCTCGTGATGTGTCCGATATCGGCCTTGGCGCCATGCTGGGTTCGACCGTTCTGGTGATTCCGGTGATCGTGACGACCGCTTATCTGGCGACCCGTAAAGGGGCCCTTGAAGGTGCTGACAAGGAGCACAAGAAGCATCGTCGTGATCATTACGTCGCGGTCGATAAGGGGGCTCTTACCGTCCAGGCGCTGCCTTACCTGGCGATCCTCGCGGTCTTCGCTCTACTGACGCTTCCCGCCCCTTGGCGCGGGTTGCAGCCGATCGATGGATGGCTGCTGCTGATCGCGTATCTCGCCTATCTCCTTCAGGCTCTCGTTCGGGGCCGAGAGAAGGGAGAGGAGGTAGAGTGGAGTCTAAAGGAGAAATGGATGGCCATAGCGGGCGTCGGCGCCCTGGCGGTCGGGGCCTACTTCACCGTATTCTCGACCGAAAGGATCGTGAGCGCACTCGGCATCCCGAATATCGTCGGCGGTCTTTTCATCACTGCCGCCGTCGCATCGCTGCCCGAGGTGTTCACGACCTGGAGCGTCGCGCGCTCCGGTCAGGTGACCTCCGCCAGCACAAGCGTGATCGGCGACCATGTCGTGACCATGACGCTCGCCTTCATCCCGCTCACCATCATCGGAACGCCGATCGAGAATTTTCAACTCTTCTGGGTCAGTCTCGCGTTCGTCGTGCTGATGGCCGCGCTATACGCTCTCTTTCTTTCGTTGGGAGACGAAGAGAAAAGAGGCTTTGGTCGATGGCACATCTTCGCGTTCTGGGCAGCCAATGCGGCTTTTATTGCCGTAATATTCCTGTGGGTGAAGCCTTTGCAAGTCTCCGGAGGAGCCGGATGAGCAATGACAACCGAGATCAGGGTGAACGGAGCGGCCATAGCCACCGCGAAGAGGATCATGACGATCAGCCCTTGCTTATGAGGACATCTCCCCGAAAAGATTTTGATGGAGATTTGCCTGTCGCGCGGAAGAAAGTCGCAGACGAACTTCCGGCGGTACGGGGTTTGAAAAGCTAATGAGCCTTTTCGACACTATCTTTGAGACACAAAGCCGATCGCATGTTTTGCTTCTTGCGATATTCGCAAGCACCGGCTTGGTCGTAGGGACGTTGTGGGTCGAACGTGTGGGGGCGGGATTGCGCCGGTCCGATCTGTTGTATCCTGCTGCTGCGGGCGTTCTGTTTGCGACCGCTGCGCTAGCGGTTACGCCGTTCGTCCAATCGGCAGTCGACAGCTGGGCCATCCCTGTGCTCTTTTTGCTCGGTGGAGGAGCCTATGTTCTTCTGTGCAAGGCAGCCGGCTATCTCAGAGGCCGTTTCGCGGACGGCAAAAGAAAGCAGCATGATCATGACGAGGATTTGTCCAATGTTGCTGTATCGTCGATCTTCTCCATCGTCGATCTGATCGGCTATGGTTTGACCCTCGGTATTGCAGCAGCCGCTTCCGTGACTTTGGCAATAGTCACCGCGGCAGGGTTGGCCATGGCGAATGTCTTGGTCAGTCGTCAGATTGGCTCCAGGTTCATAGCCGCTAGCTCAAGCCGAATGGACCGCATCGCGCTACAGGTCGGTCTCGCTCTGGCCTTCATCGGTTCTGCGCTGTTGGCATTCTGGATGGTACACAGTGTCGATAGTTTCGGGCTGCCTTGGCTCCTCACCGTCCTTGCAGGGTTGCTCCTGGCTGCGGCGGTAAGAGCTTTGCTTCTTCATCAAGCGGCACACACAGCGGGGCACTTCAAATCGCTTCTTGTTTTTCTCGTCGGGTTCGCCCTTCTCGCACTCATTTTCGCCGGGCTTGATGAATTATCAGACGCGGTGGATCTTCCGAATTCGGGTTTGGAGCATCCCGCAGAGCGACCGGCAGTCGCGTTTAGCATTGAACCCTTCACAATGGGACGCGAGTAATGGAGCAATCCCACGGTCACGCCGGACATAGTCACGGCGAAGAAAATCTCAGCGATCGCCAGCTGATCTTTGCAGTGGCGATCAACGTTTTGCTTACAGTTGCCCAAATCATTGGCGGGATCGTCTCAGGGTCGCTCGCGCTCATAGCCGACGCCTTGCACAATTTCAGCGATGCGGCTTCGCTTGGCCTGGCCTGGTTCGCGCGCAAAATCGGGCGGCGACCCGCCGACAAACTTATGACCTTCGGTTATGCGCAAGGCGAAGTCGTCGCCGCACTCATCAACCTCACGACGCTGCTTATCATCGGCTTCTACCTGTTGGTGGAGGCAATCAACCGGTTCGCCGATCCCCAACCGGTCGAGGGATGGACCGTCATAGGCGTGGCGGGCATAGCGCTGGTCATCGATCTGGTGACTGCCTTCATCGTCTATCGCGGTTCGCATGACAGCATCAACATGAAGGCGGCCTTTCTGCACAACGTCTCCGATGCTCTCGCGTCGGTCGGTGTGATCGTTGCTGGCGCGCTGATCCTGCTATACGATCTCTACATCGCGGATCTGATCATCACCCTAATCATCGCCGGTTATGTCATCTGGCAGGGGGTGACCCTGATGCCGCGGACAGTCCGGCTCTTGATGGGCGCGGTTCCCGACGAGCTGGAGTTTGATCGGATCGTTTTGGCACTCGAAAAGTTGGATGGGATCGACGGAGTACATCATGTTCATGTTTGGTCGATCGGCGAGCATCACCGGGCGCTGGAAACGCATGTAACCCCTGAAGGCGCTTCACTTGAGCAATTCGAGAAAGTGAAGGGCCGGGCTAGGTCGATGTTGAAAGAAGAATTTCAAATTGAGCATGCGACATTCGAAGCGTGCTTTGAAACGGACTGCGAAGCCGATCTCGTTCCCGCGCATCAAACCGCACATCCGCATGAAGTTGGCGGACCCCATCAGCCTTAGATTTGTGTGCGTATTCGATGACGTCTGCAGACCACGATAATTGCTGAAAAACCGGAAACCCGGGCCGTCAAAGCTCGGCCGCAAGGTTTGGGTGCGTACGAGTGTTCGTTGAACAACCCTAACTCAGGCTTGCGAGGATTGTCGGGCTTGCCATCGGCCTGGCCCTGCTCGTGCAAAAAGGACCGCGCTGCGCAAGGTGTTAAATGCGTTGCAGTTGCTCGGTTACAAAGGAAAACAGCCGACCGCAGGCTTACTCTTTGAAGCTCAGGTAAATCACCACATCCTTGCCTCATCGGTGTCGCAAATCCCCCGCGCTGCGCTGCACAGCTACGCGCACGAGCGCTACCGAGAAGTTTTCCCAAAGCGTGTTTTTGCTCTTGCGAGGCAATCGCAATAAGGTTAGGGCCCGGATTTCCACACTCGGAGAACAGGAAGTTTTTATGTATCGTACGTATCCATCCGGTGAAGGCCGCGGTGTGACGCCGGCCGAGGCGTAGCCGAAGTTACGCGGCGATTGCGTCGGGGAGCGGCGCCCAGTTCCATGGCAGAAGCTCGTCGAGCCTGGTGGCGGGGTGATCGGCAATGCGGGCGAGGACATCGGCGAGCCAGGCCTGCGGATCGACGTCATTGAGCTTGGCGGTCTGGATCAGCGTGTAGATGATGGCGGCGCGTTGCCCGCCGCGGTCGGACCCGCAGAACAGCCATGCCTTGCGGCCGAGCGGCATCGCCCGTTCATTCTGCCCATGTCGGCGAAGAGCGGGAAGTTCACTATCCTTGGCATCCCTATTTCGGGCGGAAAGTCAGCGTACGGCGGGTAGAGGAGCGAGCGACGGGGCGCTTTCTCAAGGTCGAAGGCCCATCTGGCATCGTCGTTTCGATGCCTGGTTGGATGGTTGATCCGGTCGCCTGCTCCAAGATGAGAATCGGCCCGCCCCAAGTTGATGTTGCAGCGCTTTCCGATTTGAAGAGGCTGGTCACCGCGGTCGCTGCTTCACCAAACTCCCAACGCGATGATGGAGTCGCATTGGAGGAAGTCGATGAACAAGCACGACACGCCCGCACCGGCCTCGGGCAGACAGATGAGCCTGATCTTCGAGCCCCGGAGGGTGGACGGGATGAGCGAGGCGGAACGGACGAAGGCCGTAATCACGCTTGCTCAAATCCTGATGCAAGCCGCTGGCCTCGTCGTCGAGGAGCTCGGCGATGACCGGCACTGATTTAATCCCGGCGCAACTGCTGAAGCGCAAGGCCGTCGTCTACGTGCGACAATCGACACAATCCCAGGTCATGACCAACCTGGAAAGCCAGCGGCGGCAATACGACCTCGTCGACAGCGCACGTCAGCACGGTTTCACCGATATCGAAGTCATCGACGATGATCTCGGACGATCCGCGAGCGGAACCGTTGCGCGGCCCGGCTTTGATCGCCTGGTCGCATCATTGTGCGCGGGCAAGGTGGGTGCCGTGCTGTGCCTCGATGCGTCAAGGCTCGCGCGAAATGGTCGCGACTGGCACCATCTGCTGGAACTGTGCGGGCTCGTTGAAGCCCGTGTCATCGATCATGATGGCGTGTACAATCCTTGCCAGCCCAACGACCGCCTACTCCTGGGAATGAAGGGCAGCATCAGCGAGTTCGAGCTCGGCGTTCTCAGGACGCGAATGCTCGATGCCGCGAGGTCGAAGGCGCGCCGCGGCGAATTGCGGTTGTCTGTCCCGTTCGGCTACATCTGGCACCGCGAAGCGGGCCTGGGACTCGATCCCGACTTACGCCTTCAGGAGGTAATCCGGCTCATCTTTGCGCGCTTCCGAGAGCTGGGCAGTGCGCGTCAGGTGCTGTTGTCTATGAAGGCCGATGGAATCCACTTCCCGCGGCCTTCGGACGAAGGCCGCATGACCAGCTTCACATGGTTACCTATCCGCTATCGCAACGTCATCGCCGTCCTCAAAAACCCCTTCTATGCAGGTGTTTACGTCTACGGGAAAAGCGAAAAGCGGACTACCATTGTCGATGGGCGAGCGCGGCGAAGCTACGGGCATGGCAAGCCGGTCGGAACCTGGGAGGTGTTCATCAAGGAGCACCACGAGGGCTACGTCAGCTGGGAAGAATACGAGCGCAACCAGAAGCAGCTGGCCCTCAACAACTATGGCCGCGCTGGCGGCGTAAAGTCAGGCCGAGGCGGCAAGGCACTGCTGTCAGGGATCATGACGTGCGGACGGTGCGGGCGGCGACTGAGCGTTGCTTACACCGGTAACCCGCAAAGTCGGCCAGTCTACCGCTGTGACAAGCCGAACCTGATGATGGGCTTACCTCGATGCATGACCTTTGGCGGTCTACGAGTGGATGCAGCAGTTGCGCGCGAACTGCTGCGCGCGGTAGAACCCTTGGCGATCGAAGCCGCGTTCGAGGCGGAGCGGATGAACCGGGAACGACAAGAAGAGCAGCGCCAGATCCTCGACCTGGAACTCCAGCAGGCGCGCTACGAGGCCAGCCTAGCCGAGCGCCGCTACGCAGCTTGTGATCCCGATAATCGCCTGATAGCGGCGCAGCTGGAGAAAAACTGGGAAATCGCGCTCCGTCGCGTGCGGGACTTGAAGGCTCGCCAGCCTGCGGAAGGGCCCTCGACCATCGAGGCCGATCCAAATGCCTTCGCCAATCTGGCGGAAAACCTGTCGGCGGCCTGGAACGCTCCGGATGTGACGATGCGCGCTCGCCAGCAAATGCTACGTACAATGATCGCCGACATCGTCGTCGATGTCGATGATGCCGTGCGTGACGTCGTGCTCACGATCCATTGGCGGGGCGGCCAGCACTCGGAACTGCGGGTTCGCAAGCCGAAAGCCGGCGAGCACGGTTGTGCAACAGCGGAGGATGCGCTGGAGGTGATGCGCAGCATGGCGGGCCGTTGGTCCGACGAGCATATCGCCGCGACGCTGAATCGGATGGGCTTGCCCACCGGCCAAGGCAAAACCTGGACGGCGCACCGGGTCTACTCTGTTCGGCGCGTGCGAGGGATCGATGCCTATCGGTCTGCGGTGAAAGACGGCGAATGGCTCACCATGACTGAGGCGGCCAAAGCGCTTGGCACCTCAAGCCATACGATAAGACTTCTCATCAAAACCGGCGTGCTTCCGGCAGTGCAGGTCGTACCGCGCGCACCGCATCAAATCCGCTCCGCCGATTTGATGTCGGAAGCGGTAAAATCTGCGATGGCCCGAAAGGGTCGCCCGTGTCGCGTTGTTGACGCGGACATGCTTCCAATGTTTACAGATACTTGAATACGGAGTGCATAATGAAACACGCTTCGCGATGCAGCGCAACGCGCGTTCGGCAGCATTGTTGGTGAGGCAGATCCTGCCGTCGTCAAGGAAGCGGGTGAACGCGTCCCAGCGCTTCAGCATGTAGAGGCAGGCCTTGGTCAGATCATGGCCGCGCGACAGCTTGGCCACCTGCGCGGTGAGCCAGGTGTGGAGCTCGGACATCAGCGGTGCGCTGAGTTCCTGGCGAACGGCAATCCGCTCGGCCGGAGCCGTGCCATTGATGCCCCGCTCGATATCGAACAGGGCGTCGAGGCGCTGCACGGCTTCCAGCGCGATCGGATAGGTCATGCTGCTGCGCTGGCCACGGCTCTTCTTGCGGGCTGAGCTTACGACATCGGCCAGCTCGAAGAACTTGCGGCGCGCATGGGCAAAGCATCCAGCTTCCAGCACGGGACCGGGATCACGGCCTTCGCGATAGAGCTCGTTGTAGCCGCCATAGGCATCGGCCTGCAGGATACCGGACCATGCCGCGAGATGGGTCTGCGGGTGCTCGCCGCGCCGATCGCGCGAGTAATGGAACAGGGCAGCTGGTGGATCAGATCCGGCGAACGGGCGATCATCGCGAACGTAAACCCATAATCGAGCCGTATCGGTCTTGCCCCTGGCCATGACCGGCACGGTGGTATCGTCACCATGGATGCGGTCCGAAGCAAGGACGTGCGCTTCAATCAGCTTGTAGAGCGGCATCAGCGCATGGGCAGCCGCGCCGACCTGATCGGCGAGGGTCGAGACGCTGAGCGGCACGCCTTCGCGGGCAAAGCGCTCGGCCTGCCGGTTGAGCGGTTGGTGCTGCCCATACTTCTCGAACAATAGCATCGCCAGGAAGCTTGGTCCGGCCCATCCGCGCGGGACGACATGGAACGGCGCAGGGGCCTGCGCGATCTTCTCGCAGTCCCGGCACGAGAACTTCTCGCGCACCGTCTGGATCACCTTCCACGAGCGCGGGATCACCTCGAGCGTCTCGGTGACGTCTTCGCCGAGCTTGGAGAGCCGATCCCCGCCGCAGGCCGGGCAGGAACATGGGGCGGGCACCACGACGCGCTCGCGCGGCAGATGATCGGGAAACGGCTTCCTTGCCGGGCGCTTGCGCTCGAGGGCGGTGACGGTGGTGGTCCTGGCTGCCGCTTCCTCGGCGATCAGATCGTCCTCAGCGGCATCAGCCTCGAGATCTTCGAGCTGCAGCTCCATCTGATCCAGCAGGCGGCGGCTGCGCTCGGCGCTGGCGCCATACTGCTCGCGCCTGAGCTTGGCGATCTGCAGCTTGAGGTGGGCGATCACCGCTTCGATGGCGCTCTCGCGGGCATGGGCGTTGGCCAGTTCGGCTGCGACAGTGGCGGCGTGCTGCTCGGCCTCCTCGGCTCTGCGGGCCATCGTCGCCACCAGCGCCTTGAGCGCTTCGACATCGTCCGGAACGGGCGAGATGGCGGCTTCCATGACGCAGAGTGAATCACGTGGGATGCCCTGCTGCAAGAGCAAAATGCCACCTTCTGACGATTATCCTGCGCTCTGCGGCCGCCACGTATACTGCGGGTTGCGCCAGTCGATCCCCTCCAGCAGGCAGGCCAGCTGGGACGGGGTCAAGGATACCGTTCCGTCCTTCGCCGAGGGCCATACAAACCGGCCCTTCTCGAGCCGCTTGGCATAGAGCGACATGCCGATCCCGTCGTGCCAGATGATCTTGATCAGCGATCCCGCGCGGCCGCGAAACACGAACAGATCGCCGCTATGAGGATTACGCTTGAGACCCTGCTGCACCAGCAGGGCCAGGCCCTGCATGCCCTTCCGCATGTCCGTGTGGCCCAGCGCGATCCACACCCGCGCGCTCGGAGGGATCATCGCAGAGCCTTCAATGCGGCAGCAACCAGCGCCGGTGATGCCGCAGGATAAATGCTCAGCCGCTTGCCGCGCGGCAGATCAATGATCATCACGGGGTGCTCGACCGTGCTGGTCGCCGCTGCGTCCTCATCCACCACCGCTTCGGCAAACACCGGCGCCGGCAACGCCTCGGATAAGCTGCTTGCCCGTTCGCCTGCCTCGCGCAGCTTGCGCCGCCAGGTGTAGATCAGCGCCGAAGAAATATCGTGACGTCGGCACACCTCGGCAACGCAGGCGCCCGGCGCGAAAGCATCGGAAAGTATCCGCAGCCGCTCTTCCTCGCTCCAACGTCGGCGCCGCTCTGGCCCCGAAAACACCGTCACCTGACCCATCGACCACTCCATAAGCGCGCTCACAAGAGCACGCTAAAGAGCGCTCAATACCTACCCAGACAAGGCGGTCCCCGCCGGATGGATACTATCGTACTACCGTCTCGTCCCTCGCAATCGCTTTGTCCGCACCGGCGGTGGCACAAGAGACTACCGGGCCTGATGACGGAGAGGTGCGCGCCGAACAGATTGCAGACGAGCGCCGGGAGAATCCGGTGGATTCGATCATCGTGGTCGGCGGCCGGATCGATCCCTACCGTATCGCGGGATCGGCCGATCTTATCGACAGCGAGGATCTGCGCCGGTTCGATTACGGGGATGTAAATCGCGTCCTGCGGCAGGTCCCCGGCATCAACACGCAGGAGGAAGACGGGTTCGGCTTGTTCCCGAATATCGGTCTGCGCGGCAGTCCGGTCGAACGTTCGAGCAACATCACGCTCATGGAAGACGGCGTGCTGATCGCGCCTGCTCCCTATGCCGCGCCGGCAGCGTATTATTTCCCGGCCATCGGGCGCATGCAGGCGGTCGAAGTCACGAAAGGGGCCGCCGCCATTCGCTATGGGCCCCGTACGATCGGCGGGGCGGTCAATCTTCGGTCGACCGACATTCCGGCCGACGGGCTGGCTGGCTACGCTTTCGGGCAATACGGGTCGCGCGACTATTATCAGGGACAGGCCTGGGTCGGTGGAGACACGGACTACGTCGGCGCGCTGCTTGAAACCTACCAGCAGGGCAGCGACGGCTTCAAGACGATTGATGGGCTTCCCGACGCCGACACCGGTTTCGAGCGACAGGATTACCGTGGACGCTTGGCTGTTCACACAGCACCGGACGCGCCTGTCGAGGCGCGACTGGAATTCGTCTATGGCCGATCGGACCTTGAAGCCAACGAGACGTACCTTGGACTTGCCGACACCGATTTCGCCGCGGAGCCCTATCGTCGCTATGCGGCAAGCCAGCGCGACGCTTTTTCCGGTGAGCACGATCAATATCGCGTTACCGGCAGCTTGGCATTTTCTGACGGAACGAGGATCACAGCTACGCTGTACCGGAACGACTTTGCCCGCAGCTGGTCCAAGCTCCAGGATATCGACTTCGACGGCGATGGCAGCTTCGATTCAATTAGCTCGGTTTTCGTTAATCCAGAGGACAATGCCGGGGCGCTTAGCATCTTGCGCGGGGCGGATAGCTTCGAGGGCGCGGTTCGCATACGGAACAACAACCGCGTCTATCGCAGCGAAGGCGCTCAGATTTCGCTTGAGCGCCCCTTCGAGATGGGCGGCGCGAGGCACAACCTTGCCGTATCTGTCCGCTACCACGAGGATGAGGAAGACAGGCTGCAAAACGAGGAATTCTACTCACAGATCGGGGGTGATCTCGTCTTCGAACGGCAGACCGATCTTGGTCAGCAAGCCAACCGGGAAGCGAAAGCAAAGGCGATCGCGTTCTATATCGAGGACCGGATCGAGATCGGTGCCCTGACACTGACTCCCGGCTTGAGGTATGAAGGGATTGACCTGACCCGGCTCGACTATGCCGGGTCGGACCCGGATCGCTCAAATGGGCCGACACGTGTCCGTCAGACCAATATCGATCAGTGGTTGCCAGGTCTTGGCGCCACCTACGAGTTGGGTGATGCCATATTGCTGGCAGGTGTGTCGCGCGGTTTCTCACCTCCCGGTCCAGGCAATCCTGATGCACGGGCCGAGGAAAGCTGGAACTACGAAGCCGGGGTCCGCTATCGGAGCGACAAGGTCCAGGTCTCCGCGATCGGCTTCTACAACGACTACTCGAACCTTCTGGGCAACTGCACTCAATCCGTGGGCTGCAGCGTCGGTGATATTGGCGATCAGTTCAATGGCGGCGCGGTTACGGTCAAAGGGCTGGAACTGTCGGCGGCGGTTGAACCTCGCCTTTCCAATTCGGTCTCGTTCCCGCTCTCGCTTGCCTACACGTTCACGGATGCAGAATTCGACAGCAGCTTCGACAGCGAATTTTTTGGCGACGTAAACGAAGGCGATGACCTGCCGTACATCGCGCGCCATCAGCTCTATGTCGAAGCGGGGGTAAACATGGGACGTGCGGCGGCTACCGTTGGCGCCAACTACGTTTCCGAGTTGCGCGACAATCCAGGAAGCGGAGCCGTTGCTGAAAACGAGAGGATCGATGATCGCATCGTCTTCGATATTGCGGGAAGTTACGCGCTGACTGACAAATTCTCCCTGTTTGCGCGCGTCGACAATGTTCTCGACAATCAATACGCCGTGAGCAGGCGCCCGTTCGGTCTGCGACCAGGGGTTCCGCGGCGCATTGTGGGTGGTGCTCGGGTCAGTTTTTAAACTCCGCGTGAGGCTTTTGGCGTTGATGTTCGCGCCCCCTTCATTTTGCGTGCTTGGAGGCGAGAACTGAGATGAAAGCTGACCCTAGATCGAATGCCAGACGGGATTGGGCAGGGCGGAACTCCCCACCAAGACTGTTGCGGACGCCTGGGGGTGAGCTCGTCCGCGAATCCTGGTTCTCGAACGACAATCGTATCCCTGAAAAGTCGACCGGTGTTTTCAGTATCAGGGATTCGTCGCGATCTTTCAGGCCACGCGTGGCGCGAAAAGGATGACTGTGGCACCGCCGAGGCAGATCAATGCTCCTAGCAGATCCCAGCGATCCGGCTGTGTATCTTCGACGAGCCAGAGCCAGCCAAGCGACGCGGTGATATAGACGCCGCCATAGGCGGCGAAGGCTCGCCCTGCAGCATCCGCCTCAATGCGAGCAAGGAGATAGGCGAACAACACGAGCGCCAATACTCCGGGAAGGAGCCACCAGGCGCTCCTGTCCATTCTGAACCAGGCCCAGAACGCAAAGCACCCCGCAATCTCGGCGAGCGCGGCAAGGGGATAGATCCATATCGCGTTCACGCTTCAGTCCCCTCGGCGAGCGCTTCAATGACCAGACAGGTGCCGACCGTTCCTTGCTCGCAGTTTTCCAGCATCCGGCGCAGTTCCCTTCGGAGAGCCTCCAGATCGGCAATCTTGCGGTTGACTTCGCCCAGGTGCGCTCGTGCCAGCGTGTCGACCGCATGGCAGGCCCGCGACCGGTCGTCGGCCAGTTCGAGAAGTTCGCGAATGCGCGTCATGGAAAACCCCAGGTCGCGCGCGCGGCGAATGAAATTCAGTCTCCGGGCGTGCTCGGGACCGTAGTCGCGATAGTTGGCCTGTGTGCGGGGCGGGGACGCGAGAACGCCCTCGCGTTCATAGTAACGGATGGTTTCCGCTTTTACGCCCGCCGCGCGGGCGAGTTCACCGATCCGCATAGGCTTCCCTCGATCGCTTGACCTTGTAGCGACTACAAGGTGTATAAATCGATTCGACACAAGGAGTCGAGCGAATGGGAAAAAATTGCTGCGGTCCTGTCGAGGACGTCGAGGCGAATAATGATCCGCTGTGGCGCCGTATCCTGTGGATCGCTCTCATTCTCAATGCGGTTATGTTCAGCGTCGAAATCGTGGCGGGCCTTGCTGCTGATTCGCGTGCATTGCAGGCTGACGCACTCGATTTTCTGGGCGATGCGGCAAATTACGCCATAAGTCTCTGCGTTGCCGGAATGGCGCTTGCGTGGCGCGCTTGCGCAGCCATTGCCAAAGCAGCGACCATGCTGGCGTTCGGGCTATGGGTGCTTGGCTCCGCGATCTGGGGTTTCTTTGTCGGTGCCTCGCCGGACGCCGGGACCATGGGCATTATCGGAACCGTCGCGCTTGCGGTGAATCTCGCAGTTGCCGCGATGTTGTTCCGGTTTCGCACGGGTGATGCCAACATGCGCTCGGTGTGGATTTGCTCGCGCAACGACGCGATCGGCAATGTAGCGGTTCTGGGCGCGGCGCTGGGTGTCTTCGGAACCGGGCGCGCGTGGCCCGACCTGGTCGTGGCCGCCATTATGGCCAGCCTAGCAATTTGGGGCAGTATTGAGGTATTCGGTCAAGCGCGCGGTGAGTTGCGCTCTGCTTGAGAAGGGACTCCGACAGGCAGTTACGTGATAGCACGACCTCTGCTGGCTTACGCTAACTTCCTTTCAAAGCCCATTGAAGGCCAACCGCTTTCAATTATTGCAGGTGACCGCATGAGTACTGGTCCATCAAAACCATCCTTGCGGTGGACTCCGGAGACGGTGATGTTTTCGGCGGCCGGGTAACGATTGTCTCTCCTGATGGTGACAGTCTTGATGCAATTCGTCGCGCTGCTCATCCCGGCGACCGCTGCTCATTAGGAATCACTTTCGCTCGCTTCGACTAGGCTGACCCAAGTCCCATTTTTCGTGAGAGCCAAAGGGTCGCGGTCGGGACAAGAACCCACATGATTATGGGAACGAGTCCGATCTTTGTCCCAGGGACTAGCGGCATAGTGGGACTGTAGGTCCAGCCCCAGGCAGCCCCAACGGCCAATATTTCGACCACGGATGTTATCGCGAGACCGATGGCGAGATAGATAAGGAAGCGGGATATTGGCCAGTCGACAAGCCAAGGTGTTCGGCGGTTTCCCAACGAGGCGCCCAGATAGGCCGCCACCATGATACCCGCGTCACCGAACGATGCCAGACCACATCGGTATGCGGCTTCAACAGGACCAAGCCCGTCAGTGCTGTAGAACGGGAGCTGGAACATTTCCCAGGCGAAGGCAATCAGTCCGCCGAAAATGGCGATCCACAGGGCGGGATGCGCGCCCCGCCACACTGCTTCGGGCCTACCCGTATTAATAGGCTCCAAAGCTCACCATCCTATTGCATTGGCTCCGCCATCGCCATGCCGATCCGCTAAACAACGAACCGGTCCCAGCTTCCGTAATGTTCGTCGCTCCGATGCCCTCTTGGCAGGCTCAGTACAATCAGAAGCGCTCCGAGCATCGTACCGACAACGTTGCCAACAGTACTGGCGCCTCCGTCCATAAGCCACGGAGCCACGATGAGCCAGGCACCGAACGCGACGTTGAGAAAGCGCAATGGCCTTGCGACCTCCGCCATGGCAATTACCGATACCGTGATGACCAGCGCGCCGACCAGATGGTCGCTGTCAGCAAGAGGCGGTACATTCCCAAGAACGAGCCTGGAGAACATCAGGAAAGCACCGATCAGCACACTGATGGCCAATGTCCATGGGACCGTGACCCCGCGCGCCGCCGAACCGCCGATCGCCGCGAGCGGAGCATCGAAACCGGGATGTGAGTCCTTGCTGCCGCCTGGCAGCGCGTCGCCGCGGAAGAACGAGCGCCAGAACGGTCGCCCGCGCCGCGTGTTGAGAACCAGGAACTGGCCCATCGCGACCAGCTCGTCGAGCGAATAGGGGATCATGATCAGCATCGCGGCCGCCGCCATGAGGCAGATCGTGCAATAGGTGCCGATCATGATCGGCTGGATGATGATGAAGTAGATGCTGATCACGCCGAGGGGCACGACGACGATGCCGAACAGTGTCACCATCCAGGGCATGGTCCGCCAGCGGGCCCTGCCGCCCATGACGCCCATCAGGATCTCGAACATGTAGCTCATCGCACCGATGCCGCCATCGGCCACCGGCCAGGCCTTGGAGACATCGGAGGTAATGATGTATTCGGTCCCGTTGAGCGCGCTTGGCGAAGCGAAGAACGGCTCCCACACGCCGTCGATATGGCCGAGCTGATATGCCGTGAGGATACGTGAAAGAAAGAAACCGACGGCGCCGAGAATAATGATCGGCATGCGCTGGACATAGGTCGAGGGCGAATAGGTCCAACCCGGCGGCACGTCGCTGTCGTCCATCATGCCTTCCGGAGCCATGCCCGGCATCATGGGCACCAGGATGGTGAAAGCGATCACCAGTGCGCCGATGAAAGTGTCGTTGGCATAGACGGCAGCATCGGGCGTCCAGAACAGCAACGGGGCGCCGAGCAGCCAGATGCCGATACAGGTGTTCGCCCATTGCGCCCAGCCTCCGCGTGGCGAGAGCGAAATAGCCGCGAAGATCATGATCAGCATGCCGCTCACCAAATCGTTCCAGGCTGTCAGCCAGCTTCGTAGCGCGGGATCCCAGAGATCGCGATCCTCGGTTATGCGCGTGACTGCAGCGGTAAATTCGCTCTGGTCGAAGGTCCCGAAGACAAACGGTGTGGTCGCGAGCCATAGGCCGAGCAACATCGTAAACCAATGAACCCAGAGCATGTTGAAATGCATCTTGCGCATGTGACCGGCGTGGTCCGCCAGAGCATCTTCGCTTAGCGGGGCAGGCTCTGCCTCATCGGCTTCATCGAAATTGCTGCCGGCCACCCGCGCGGCATTGAGCTTGTTCTCGCGGTACCAGGCCGAAGGATCGGCTTTCAGACCTTCGACGATCCGCGGGAGGGCGGTCCTCAGCCTGTGCTGCGGCGTCCAGTCCAGCCTTTCCCGCGCATTGCTGAGATCGAGTTCGTAGTGGTCGTCCGAAATGTCCACCATCCACGGCCGGATGAAAGCCTCTTCGCCAAGCACTTCGTTTTCGACCCAGGCGCCGGTCTTGGCGAGGCCCTTCGGCACCGCGCGTGTCGTCCAGTCCTCATCGTGGATCAGGCGTCCAAGCGACTTTTGCAGTTCGCCATAGGACATCACGTCATCTTCGCCGAGAAGAACCGGCCATTCACTGGGAAGCTCGCGCCGCCGGTCGACGATGCGCTCGATCCCGTCGAGCAAATCCTCAAGGTGCAAATATGGCTGTCCGGTGTCGAGGTCACCGGGATAGACGCGGGCGCTCGGCCGCTTCTCGTAAATTCGCGCGACCTGCTGTGCCAGAAACGCCGAATGGCCTTCATCGTCGTATACGCCCGCAGGCCGCACGAAGACCGCATCGATGTCGCCGCGCTTCTCGCGGATCAACTGCTCGGTGCGGACCTTCGATTCGCGGTAGGGCAGATCCGTGTCCAGCGGCGAGGTCTCGTCGATCAGCCCGCCGCCCTTGATGGGGGCATGGGCCAGCATCGTGCTCACGAACACGAACTGGTCGATTTCGAAATCCTGAAGTGCGTCGAGCAATCGACCGGTTCCCTTGACCGTCACCGCGTCATATTTGGGGTTCGGTTCACCGGTAAGATCGAAATAGGCAGCAAGGTGGACGAAGGAGGCGATCCTTTTGCCATAGGCGTTCGAACGCGTTCGAAGGCGGCATCGATGCTCGCCTGGTCGGTGACATCGACACAGACGCATTCGGCCTCTGCCGGGGGATGGGGAGCGGCGTCGCGGTCGAATCCGATCACGCGGTATCTCGCTGCAAGCTTCTTTACGATGGCTGAGCCGATATAGCCGCTCGAGCCAGTAACGATCACGACAGGTTTATCGGAGTTGTCAGTCAAGATATGATCCTTGCTTCGACTTTGAACGACCTCACGACCCTTGAGCGGTGCCTAAAAACCTCAATCTAACAGAGTTTCCAACCCGAAAGCGTGCGGGAAAACGCAGTCCTTCTCCCTGTTACGAAATAACGATCGATTTCCCTCACATCGAGAGCAATTTCCGCAGCGAGCGGGCATTGGATTTAACTAACGGCACCCTTCCTGCCGAGCCTCGGGTTTCCTCGGCAGCCGATAATACGGACCAGCGCGAAAGACCAACGAGTCGGCTTTGAAATAGGAACACATGGTAAGGGGAGACCGTAGTTCTGTCATATCAAACTACAATTTTCGAAGAGTAGGAGGCGACATGAAGGCCCAAGACGTAATGACATCGAACCCCGCATGCTGCAATCCATCGAGCACCGTGCAAGAGGCAGCTTTACTGATGGTCGATAATGATTGCGGCCAAATTCCCGTTGTCGACGATTCCGGCGCTTTGGTGGGTGTGGTGACTGACAGGGACATCGCCTGCCGGTGTGTTGCCAAAGGCTATTCCTCCGATCAAAGTGTGGAGGAAGTGATGACGTCGTCACCTGTCACTGTCAGCGTCAATGCGAGTGTCGATGAATGCTGCGCCAAGATGGAAGACAATCAGGTTCGCCGGCTTCCGGTGGTCGATGACGAGGGCAAATGTTGCGGTATCGTTGCGCAGGCCGACATCGCCAGAAGTGCAGCCGAGAAGGAAACCGGCGACCTCGTGCGCGAGGTATCGGAGGCCAGTTCGGAGCCAGCTTCGGCGGGATGCTGCTAGTCGCACAAGACTATTGATTTTACGCGGATAAAGCGGACGGGGCGATCTGATCGGTTCCCCACCGCCATCGCTCGTTACTTGCCAATCGCATCACCCCCGACTATCTGGGCCCAGTGAAATTCATTCGTGCCTTGACCTTGATCCTGTTTGGATTCGGACTCTTCGTCCAGGTTGGAGCGAATGCGGCAGCCCTTCCTCAGATCGAAGCGGCGGAGATGAGCGATTGTGCCGAGATGGCCGATAGCGACACATCCCCTGATCCGACAGGACCATGTTCCAGCATGACGCTCGATTGCGTGATTGCCATGAATTGCTTGCCGCCTTTGGCTCTGTCGAATGCGACTGAAATGGAGGGTGCGCCCCTTCGTTTGGTACCGAGCGACCTTGTTTCTGCGGCCCCGTGGTTTGAAACAGATCCACCGCGACCGGAATCGCCTCCTCCAAAACCAATCCTCACCGTCTAGTTTTCCCTGAAGGCGCGCTGCGCCTTTTGCGAGACTGACGAACGATGCAGCCGCACGAACCGGTCTTCGCCGGTGCGGCATGTTATGTCGTCAGCTCGCTCTGCACGAGTGAGATTTATGAACTGGCGAATTGGTTGGGTGCCGTTTTCGGCCCTGCTGGTCGCGCAGGCTGCCCAAGCGCAGTCGGTCGGCTATGAAGAAACCCTTGCGGCGGCGCGGGCGGAACAGCCCATGCTTGAAGCGGGCGCTTTGCGTATACAGGCGAGGCGCGATGCTGCGGACGCAGCGGACGAATTGCCCGATCCACGCGTTCGTGCAGGCGTGATGAACTTGCCGGTCACCGGACCCGCTGCATTTAATCCGTATGCGCAATTGCCGACGCAGCTCGCGGTGGACATCGAGCAGGAAATTCCCAATCTTGCCAGGCGGCGAGCACGATACGGCCTTGCCGGATCCGAAATCGGTATTGCCGAAGCCCGTCTTGGCTTGTCCGAACGTTCCATCCTCGCCGAGGCGGGGACGGCTTGGATTGGCCTGTATTATGCTCAGCAGCGCCTCGCTCTTGCGCGCGACTCTCTGGACAGCTTAAGGGACTTCGTTCCGGTCGCAGTCAGTGCCGTCGCTTCGGGATCGGCCAGACCTGCCGAAAGCCTTGCGATCCGGCGCGAGCTTCTCGAAATCGAGGATGCCATTACCCGGATCGAGGCTGCGCGCGCAGCCGCGCGTGCCCGGCTGCAGCGATATATCGCCGGAAGCGAGCCCGTCGCTGCGGGGGGCGCTCCCCAAGTTACCGTGGACCCGGAAGAGCTTCGGTTCGCGTTGGAGGCCAATCCGGAATTGCGTCTGTCGGATGCCGAGCAGCGACGTGCCGAAGCTGCAGCCGATCTGGCACGCGCTGAAAAGCGACCTGATTTCGGCGTCAGCGTGACTTATGGACACCGTAATCCTGATTTTGGCAGTGTCGTATCGGTCATGGGATCGGTCACTTTGCCAATCTTCACTGACAGGCGCCAGAACCCGCGCATCGCGGCGGCCGAAGCAGACGCTGCTGCCGCCTCGGCTGAGCGCGTCGATCGCCTGAGGGCGATCAGGGCCCGGTTCGAAACCGATCTTGCTGCGTGGCGTAGTGCGCTACAGCAATGGGAACGTGCGCGTGACCAGCTCCTCCCGCTCGCGCGGGATCGTGCGCAGCTCGAAACCGCCAGCTTCGCTGCTGGCCGCGCCGACCTCGTTGATGTGATCGCGGCCAAATCTGCGCTCGCATTGCTCGAACTCGAGATCCTCGAACGCGAACAGTTGGCTGTCGAAGCCGCTGCAGCTCTACGTCTTACTTATGGGGAGGACAGGCCATGAAAGCCGTGTTCGAACGTCTTTCGCCGCGCCAGCGTTCTTATGCAGCGGCGGCGGGTATTGCCCTGATCAGCCTGGGGGCTGGCTACGGTCTATCGATGCTCGGCGGCGGTAGCAAAGGCGGTGACGCCGCTTCCGATACCGGCTGCGAAGAAGTGCTCTACTGGTACGATCCGATGGTGCCGGATCAGCGCTTCGACGAGCCGGGCAAATCCCCGTTCATGGACATGCAGCTGGTACCCAAATGCGCTGATGGCGATGCGCAGGCTGGCGGAGGGGTCAGCATCGATTCCGGAATGGTCCAGAACTTCGGCATTCGCACTGCCGATGCCGAATACGGCGTGCTGGAACCGGAAACGACGGTGACCGGCACGCTTGCCTATAATGGCAGCGAGGTAGCGATCGTCCAGCCACGCGCGGGCGGCTATGTTCAGCGAACATACGGCCACGCCCCGCAGGATCTGATTGCAAGAGGCGCGCCGATTGTCGACCTGCTGGTGCCTGAATGGGGCGGCGCCCAGCAGGAATTTCTTGCCGTGGCGGCCACTGGCGACGCGGCGCTTACCAGTGCAGCCCGCCAGCGCCTTCGATTGCTCGGGATGCCGGAAGGCGTGATCTCCTCGGTGGCTCGAAGCGGGAGACCCCAATCGACGATCACCGTCACCGCGCCGCAATCGGGTGCGATTACGTCGCTCGGTGTAAGGCCGGGCATGACCGTCATGGCAGGCCAAAGCCTCGCCGAAATCAGCGGCTACAGTCCGATCTGGCTCGAGGCCGCTGTGCCCGAGGCCCTTGCGGGAAGCGCCCGCGTGGGACAGCCGGTAAGCGCGACGCTCACCGCTTTTCCTGGCGAGCGATTTGCAGGGCGGATCATTGCCATCCTGCCGAGTGCACAGGAGGCAAGCCGGACGATTACCGTGCGCGCAGCGATGCCCAACCCCGGTCTTCGCCTGAAACCGGGCATGTTTGCGCAGGTCACGATCGCTCCTGAACGGCGTGAAGCATTGCTCATCCCGTCGGAGGCCGTGATCCGCACCGGCGAACGCACGCTGGTGATGATCACTCAGGAAAGCGGAGGATACCGACCTGCCGAAGTCCGGATCGGGCGAGAAGCAGGCGGCCGCACCGAAGTTCTCGCGGGCCTCGCGGCAGGCGAGGAGGTGGTTACCTCCGGCCAGTTCCTGCTCGATTCCGAAGCCAGCCTTGCGGGTATCGATGTGCGTCCCATCGATGATGCACCGACGGCTGCCGGTGAAGAAGGCGCACAGGCGCAGGCGGATGCGGACGAGCTGCGCACCTATCGAGCCACAGGTACGATCGAACGCATCACTGCCCGCAGCATTACCTTGCGGCACGGGCCGGTCGAAGCTCTGGAATGGCCAGCCATGACGATGGGTTTTGCCACTGAAGGTCCGGCCCAGGTTCGCGGTTTCCAACGCGGCGACCGGGTGACCTTTACCTTCGTTCAGGCAAGCACCGGTCCGCGCATCGTCTCGATCCGGAAGACCGGCCAATGATCGCGCGGATCATTGACAGTTCGATCGCCAACCGCCTTTTCGTGGTTCTGGCGGCGATCGGCCTGGCGCTCGCCGGCTTCTGGGCAGTGCGGACCACCCCTGTCGATGCGCTTCCCGATTTGTCCGACGTGCAGGTGGTTATCCGCTCCAACTATGCCGGGCAGGCCCCGCGTATCGTGGAGGACCAGGTTACCTATCCACTGGCGACGACCATGCTCTCGGTGCCGGGAGCAAAGACCGTGCGCGGCTATTCGTTTTTCGGCGATAGCTATGTCTACGTGATCTTTGAGGACGGGACCGATCTCTACTGGGCGCGCTCGCGCGTGCTCGAATATCTCAACCAGGTCCAGAACCGCTTGCCTGACGGCGTCGAAAGCACGCTAGGCCCCGACGCAACCGGTGTGGGATGGATTTACGAGTATGCCCTGGTTGACCGCAACGGGGGTCACGACCTTGCAGGGCTGCGAAGCCTGCAGGACTGGTTCCTGCGTTACGAGCTGAAGACCATTCCGGGCATCGCCGAGGTCGCCAGCGTGGGGGGCATGGTCAAGCAGTATCAGATCGTCCTCGATCCTTACCGCATGGCCTCGCTCGGCGTGACTCACGCCGAAGTGGTCAAGGCGGTCCAGGCCGGCAATCAGGAGGCGGGCGGATCCATCGTCGAGATGGGCGAAGCGGAATTCATGGTGCGTTCGTCAGGCTATCTGGGCAGCCTCGATGACTTCCGTGCGATCCCCCTGCGGGCTGAAGCGGGGGGTGTGCCGGTCATGCTTGGCGAAGTCGCCAATGTCCAGATCGGTCCCGAACTGCGCCGCGGTATCGCCGAACTGAACGGCCAGGGCGAAGTCGCGGGCGGCATCGTCATTCTGCGGCAAGGGGCCGACGCGCGCGGTGCGATCGAGGCGGTGGAGGTGAAGCTGGAACAGTTGAAGGCGAGCCTGCCCGACGGGGTCGAGATCGTCACCACCTATGACCGTTCGCAACTGATCGATGCCTCGGTCGATAACCTCACCACCAAGCTGATCGAGGAATTCATCGTCGTCGCGCTCGTGTGCCTGCTGTTCCTGTGGCACGCCCGCTCTGCGCTGGTCGCCGTGGTTACCTTGCCTTTGGGCGTTCTGGCAGCCTTTCTGGTGATGCGCTTCCAAGGCGTGAACGCCAACATCATGTCGCTTGGCGGCATCGCCATTGCGATCGGTGCGATGGTCGATGCGGCGGTGGTGATGATCGAGAACGCGCACAAGCACATCGAGCGCTGGACCGAGGACAATCCCGATACGGTCATGTCGGGTGAGGAGCGCTGGCGGATCGTCGCAGACGCATCGAAGGAAGTGGGTCCGGCGCTGTTTTTCAGCCTTCTGATCATCACCTTGTCCTTCCTGCCGGTCTTCACTTTGCAGGCGCAGGAAGGGCGGCTCTTTGCTCCGCTGGCCTTCACCAAGACCTATGCGATGGCGGCGGCGGCGATCCTGTCGGTCACGCTGGTTCCAGTGCTGATGGGATGGCTGATCCGGGGCAAGATACCGCGGGAAGACAGCAATCCGATCAACAAGGCGCTGACCCGTGCCTATCGGCCGGGGCTCGACTGGGTAATGCGGCGTCCGAAAGCGACGCTGGTCATTGCCGGACTGATCTTTGCGACGACGTTGGTACCCTTCACGCGGCTGGGCGGCGAATTCCTGCCTCCGCTCGATGAGGGCGATCTGCTCTACATGCCGAGCGCGCTTCCCGGGCTTTCGCCGGGTGAGGCATCGGCACTGCTTCAGCGGACCGACCGCCTGATCAAGACCGTTCCCGAAGTCGACACCGTTTTCGGCAAGGCGGGCCGCGCTGACACCGCCACCGATCCCGCGCCGCTGACGATGTTCGAGACGACGATCAGCTTCAAGCCGCGCGAGGAATGGCGCGAGGGGATGACGCCCGACAAGCTGGTCGAGGAGCTCGACCGGGTGGTGCGGGTCCCGGGCCTCGCCAATGTCTGGGTGCCGCCGATCCGCAACCGCATCGACATGCTCGCGACAGGCATCAAAAGCCCGATCGGGGTCAAGGTCTCGGGCGAGGATCTGGGCGAGATCGAACGCGTGGCGCTTCAGGTCGAACAGATTGCCAAACAGGTACCAGGTGTCAGTTCGGCGCTCGCTGAAAGACTTTCGGGCGGGCGCTATGTCGATGTTGATATCAATCGTCTGGAAGCGGCCCGTTACGGGCTCAACATTGCCGATGTGCAGCAGATCGTGTCGGGCGCGATCGGCGGAGCGAATGTCGCGCGCACGGTGGAGGGGCTAGCCCGCTATCCGGTCAATGTCCGCTATCCGCGCGAGATCCGCGACAGCGTCGATGAGCTGCGCCACCTTCCGGTTCTGACCCCTGCGGGACAGCAAATCACGCTTGGCACAGTGGCGGATGTCCGCGTGACCAGCGGTCCGCCCATGCTCAAGAGCGAGCAGGGCAGGCCGACCAGCTATGTCTATGTCGATGTGCGCGGGCGCGACCTTACCTCGGTGGTGAGCGAGTTGCAGGAAGCGATCGGGGCGGAGGTCGATCTGCCAGCAGGCGTCAGCCTTTCCTATGCCGGGCAGTTTGAATATCTGACCCGCGCCTACGAGCGGTTGCAGATCGTCGTGCCGGCAACACTCGCGATCATCTTCCTGCTGCTCTATCTGATCTTCCGCCGCTTCGACGAGGCGCTGCTGATCATGGGCACGCTACCCTTCGCGCTGACCGGCGGCTTCTGGCTGCTCTATTTGATGGGATACAACCAGTCCGTCGCAACCGCCGTCGGGTTCATTGCGCTGGCAGGGGTCTCGGCGGAATTCGGCGTGGTCATGCTGATCTACCTGAAGGCCGCGCTGGAGCGGCGAGAGGGCGATCTCGATGCCGAGGAGGTATCGGCAGCCATCCGCGAAGGCGCGCTGCTCCGCGTCCGGCCCAAGGCGATGACCGTCGCCGTGATCCTCGCCGGTCTGTTCCCGATCCTGATCGGCACCGGTGCCGGATCCGAGGTGATGAGCCGTATCGCGGCCCCGATGATCGGCGGGATGATCACCGCCCCGCTGCTTTCAATGTTCGTACTTCCCGCCGCCTATCTGATGATGCGGCGCCCCCGGACCATTCGGTCCAAATCCCCCGAAGGAGAAGAAGAATGCGTATCACAACCCTCATGACTCTGTTGGCAGCGCCTCTGGCGCTCGCCGCCTGTGGTTCCGGCGACGATACCGAAATGATGGACGACACGGCCATGGCTGAAGGCCAGATGGCAGACGGTCAGATGCCGATGGACGGTGGCGATATGTCCATGATGGGATCGGACAGCGCGATGCAGACCGCCAGCGCCGAAGGGACCGTCACCGCCATCGACGCCGATGCGGGAACGATCACTGTCGATCACGGCGCTGTCCCCGCAATCGAATGGCCGGCCATGACGATGGCATTCGAAGCCGATGAGGAGCTGCGTCAGGACGTGGCGGTTGGCGACACGATCTCGTTCGACTTCACGACCGATGAAAGTGGCAACGCGATCACTTCGATCACCAAGAAGTAATTGTGAACCGGCCCCGGATCATTTTCGGGGTCGGCACACTAGGAGAAGGACGATGATGAACTGTGACATGCCAGCGGCCATGATGGGGATCATGGGCCTGTTCTGCTTATTGCTGACCATCCTCATGGTGTTGGGCATCGCTGCACTGATCAAATATCTCCGGGGCAGGTAAGATGGACCAGTGGGCGAAGGCATCGGGTCTCAATCGACGCGCATTACTGCGACGGGCCGGCGCAGCGGCGACCGGCCTTGTGGCTCTTCCCTTGTCTGCTTGCGAAGCACGAAATTCGCTGTTTAGCGCCGATGGAGCCGGCGCGAATCCGCTCGCCATTCCGAAGCTCGATCAGGGAATTGTCGAACAAGGCGAGCGGGTCTTTCGACTGTCAATATCCGCTGGGCAGAAGGAATTCGCTCCCGGAGTCGCTTCGCCTACGATCGGAGTGAACGCGCCTTATCTCGGTCAGACATTGGAGATGCGCCGCGGCGAGCGCGTCCAGCTGCATGTCGACAACGGCCTGGACGAGGGAGCCACAGTCCACTGGCACGGGTTCGAACTTCCCGCCGCTGCGGACGGCGGGCCGCACCAGCTGATCCGCCCCGGCGCCCGCTGGAGCCCGTCTTTCGAAGTGCGCCAGCGCGCCTCGCTCTACTGGTATCATTCGCACCTGCATCGCGGCACGGGACCGCAGGTCTATGCTGGTCTTGCCGCACCGATCTATGTCCGTGATGATGAAGAGGACGCGCTGGACCTGCCGAGCGAATACGGCGTGGATGATATTCCGCTTATCGTTCAGGACCGCTTGCTCGATAGCTCCGGCAAGCTCCTCTATCCGCAGAACATGCATGCGCAGATGATGGGCGTGCGCGGGAATCGTCTCTACGTCAATGGCACGCAAAACGCGGTGTTTGACGCCCGGACCGGCCTGTTACGCCTACGGATCCTCAATGGATCGAACGCTCGTTTCTACGATTTCTCGCTGTCCGGTGGTCAGACCATGCAGCTCATCGTCAGTGATGGTGGCTTGCTGGAGCGTCCGCATGCGGTCCGCTCGCTCAGGCTCGCACCAGGTGAGCGGGCGCAAGTGGTCGTCGATCTGTCCGAGGGGCGCCCACTCAGTCTTGTGGCGACCAGTCCTGACAATTCGAGGGGCATGATGGGCGGCGACGGCGGCGGCATGATGGGCGGCGGTATGATGGTCCGACGCCGCGACGATACCGAGATGGACGAGCCGTTCCGCGTCCTCGATATCAGACCCTCTGGCTCCTCGCCGCAAAGGAAACTGCTGCCGCAGCTTGCCGCGCTACCAGCAATTGACCCTTCACTTGCAGTGCGAACCCGGAGGTTCGTGCTCGATATGGGAATGATGGGCGGCGGGATGTCGATCAACGGTGCCAGCATGAACATGAACGTCGTCAACGAACGCGTTCCCGTCGGACAGTGGGAGATCTGGGAAATCGCCAACGCCTCGATGATGGCGCATCCGTTTCATATCCACAATGCGCAGTTCCGCGTGATCGACCGGGATGGACGCGCGCCGCCGCCGCTGGAAACGGGGTTCAAGGATACGGTTATCGTCAATCCGCGCGAGCAGGTGCGCGTGCTGCTGCGCTTCGAGGAATATACCGACCCGGATCTGCCTTACATGTATCACTGCCATATCCTCGAGCATGAGGATGCCGGCATGATGGGGCAGTTCCTCGTGGTGAACAGCTAGGAAGGAATGGGCATGAGCCAGGATGAGAGCGTAATCGAAGGCACCGCAATCGATCCGGTTTGCGGAATGAGCGTTGCGATCGACGGCGCCGAACACGTCGCGAGACACGAAGGCGCCGAGCATTATTTCTGTTCTTCGCGCTGTCACGACAAGTTTCTCGGCGATCCCGATCTCTATCTGTCGGGTGCGCATCTCGGAGGATGTCCCTGACGGGACGATCTACACTTGCCCCATGCACCCGGAGATCCGTCAGCCCGGGCCCGGATCGTGTCCGATCTGTGGGATGGCAGTCACTTCGAAATCGGGGCCCCTGGCTCTTCATCGTCTCGGTCCAGCTCTTCGCACGCCGTATCGCAAGGCCATGAAATCGCAACCGATAATTACGAATCAGACTCTTTGAAGGACCGTTTCCGCAAGAATAGTTCAACCGGCCCCAAGCTGGTCATTGGTCTCGCAAGTGGTGCTGGACAAGGTGCGATCGCAGTAGGCCAACCATCGGCAGCAAACTCGCACTCAGTAGGGGGCAGCAAGGCTGTCTGCGAAATGAAAAGGTATCGGATGTTGAACGATTGCCCTGAGCCCGGCGAAGATTCGGCACATGCTCGATGCCAAGCAGCTGCACCCCGGCGATCTTGTGGTCGACCTATGCTGCGGCTCAGGACAGAATTTCGCCGATCTGCAGCGGCGCGTTGGCCCTTACGGTCGTATCATCGGAGTGGATATTTCCGCAGGCATGCTTGACGTCGCAAGCGTCCTTGTCGCGCGCAAGGGATGGGAAAATTTTCGATCTCGTTCAAGCCAACATTTCCGACGACAATTTGCCTGACAACACGTCAGCTGCCCCGTCCACATTGGCATCGATATCATTCAGGACGTCGAAGTAGCTGTTGCGCACTTGGCCGCAACAATGCCAGACGGTTCGCGTTTGGGGATTCTCGGATGCAAGGAGTCAGGGTCTTGGCCGACTGGCTCCTTCGGCTCGGTATATTTCCCAGTCGATCGATGGATATCCACCGCGAACAGCTCTCGATCCGACCGGATCTCGCTGGGGGATGTCCCGGCGAGTGTTGAAACTTTGAAAGAGGGTGGCGTTGCTTCCCCTGAGCCGTAGGCTCGGGGTGATCAAACCAAGAAAGGAAGCAACACCATGAAGACGACTACCACATCTGCCAGTGCCCTGGCCACCGCGCCTGTCGGGTCTTCGCTTGTCGAGGACGCCTATGGCGCGCTGACGAAGAGTTTCGAGCAGTTCTGCCTGATGGCGGGCATCGAAAGCCTGACGCAGATGATGAACGAAGACGTGGCCCGGTTGGCGGGGGATCGCTATGAACATTGCCCTGGTAAGCCCGGCTACCGTTGGGGTCGCACGAAATCCCAAGTGGGCTTTCATGGCGGCAAGATCGAGGTCGATCGCCCGCGCGTTCGCAGCAAGGCGACGGGCAAGGAAATGGCGCTGCCGAGTTGGGAGGAGATCGCTGCGGGTGGGTATCTCGACCAATGGGCCATGAACCTGATGGTGATGAACATGGCCACGCGCAAATTCGGCCGTGCCGTTCGGCTGCCCGAGGCCGGTGTACCTGCGGACGCGGGCAGCGGCCTATCCAGTTCTGCGGTCTCCCGGCGGTTCAAGGCGCTGACACAGGCCAAGCTCGATGAATGGATGGCCTCCGATCTGTCGGAGCTGGATCTGGTCGCCATCCAGATCGACGGGCTGCATCTGGACGATCATCTGCTGATGATCGGCGCTGTCGGGATTGAGGCTTCCGGGCAAAAGCACCCTCTGGGTGTCGTCGAGGGGGCGACAGAGAACGCAGCAACGGTGCAAGCCCTGCTCGATAATCTGATCGAGCGTGGAGTGAACCCCGAGGGCTGCTACCTGTTCATCGTGGACGGGGCCAAGGCGCTGAGCAAGGCGTTGCGTCGGACCTTCGGGGCGGACATTCCCATCCAGCGCTGTCAGGTCCACAAGGCGCGCAACATCACCGACCGCCTTGCGCCCAAGCATCATGCCGCTGTACGCCGCGCCTTGAAGCAGGCCTGGGAGATGGACGATGCTGAAAAGGCCGAACGCCTGATCCGCAATCTCGCACGGCGCTTCGAACAGGAGGCCCCCGATGTCTCGCGCTCGATCCTGGAGGGGCTCGACGAAATCCTCACCGTGGTCAGGCTGGGGCTGCCGCTTGAACTCAGGCGTTCACTGGCCAGCACCAATATCATCGAGTCCATGAACAGCGTCATCCGACAGGTCTGCCGGAACGTGAAACGCTGGCGGGATGCCAGGATGGCCTTGCGCTGGACAGCCGCGGGCATGTTCGAAGCCAAGAAGGGTTTCCGGCGTCTCAAGGCATACAAGCAGCTGCCAATTCTCAAGCAGGCCCTTATCGACCACCGCCAAAAGGACCAGATTGACCAAGTCAAGAACGCCGCATAACCTCGCAGAAAGCACCGCCGCTCAGGCGAGTTTCAACAGAAAGCGGGACATTCCCTCTCGCTGCCGAGCGATTGCGTCAACCGGTCGCGCGCACTTCCTTCCGGTTTGGTATATTCTACTGGTCTGTCGCGGTTAAGAAATAACTCCCAGTAGATAAACACCCCAAGAGAGCACTACTGAGTTGCTTAGCTTCACCCAGTCTCTTTTGAGATCGAGGCCAACGTAGTGCCGCAGCCGTCCGTTGGACAATGCTGAGAATTGCGGAGCCTCCAACAAAACTAGGCTTCGTGGACAAAGGATATCCAGAGTTTGACTGAGGCGAGCGCGACGAAGCCGAGGTAGGACTCTCTGGTCTTGTCATAGCGGTTGTTTCGCGGCCACGTTAAAACGTCGTGCAGACGAGAGAGGGCGTTTGTTATGGTAATCGGGACACGAGTTTCTGAGCGGCTTCTGTACCTAACGCCGCCCGATGAACAATAGGTTTCTTCTCGAACTTGGGCTAGCTGGACACCCGTAATAACCTCTCGCTTTGAGACCGCTGCTGTGATTCATTCGGTGCATTGTAAGGAGAGCATCGATGCAGCCACGCAGCCTGTTTTCGCTGGCGGAGCACCTAGACCGGCTGAGCAAGGACGGCGATCCGCTCGAGGTTTTGGCGGGCACGGTGGATTTCGAGCGTTTCCGGCCGCTACTGACCCGCGGCCTAGGGTATAGCAACGGCGCAAAAGGCGGTCGGCCGCCGTTCGATCCGGTCGCGATGTTCAAGGTGCTGGTGGTTCAGGCACAGCATAATCTGTCGGATGCGCGCATGGAGTTCATGATCCGCGATCGCTTGAGCTGGATGCGCTTTTTCGGCTTCGATCTGGGTGGCGCGATGCCCGACGAGAACACCATCCGTCACTATCGCAACCGGCTAACCGGGAGCGGGACGCTCGAGGCATTGATGCAGGCGTTCGAGCGGCAACTGCACGAGGCAGGTTATCTCGCCATGGGCGGCCAGATCGTGGATGCCACGCTGGTGCCCGCGCCCAAGCAGCGCAACACCGAGGACGAGAAGGCCGCCATCAAGGCGGGCAAGTCGGCGAAGCAGATCTGGCGCGGCAAGCCAAACAAGGCGCACCAGAAGGATGTCGACGCGCGCTGGACGGTGAAGATCGGCGGCAAGATCCGATATCGCCCGGATGGGACACCGCTGCCGCAGATCGCCACGCCGGTGTTCGGTTACAAATCCCATATCAGCATCGACCGCCGCTTCGGCTTTATTCGCAGGGCAGCGGTGACATCGGCGGCGCATAGCGACGGGCGTCAGTTGCGCTGCGTGATCGACACCAGCAACACCGCCAGCGACGTCTGGGCCGACAGCGCCTATCGCAGCCAGAAGAACGAGACATGGCTGGCGCGCAACATGCTCACGAGCCGCATCCATCGCAGAAAGCCCAAGGGCAAACCGATGCCCGAGCGCATCGCGCGCGCCAATGCCGCGAAATCGGCCGTGCGGGCCAAGGTGGAGCACGTCTTTGCGCACCAGAAGAATCGCTATGGTCTATTCATCCGGACCATTGGGCTCGCCAGGGCGCAGGCCAAACTTACGCTGGCCAACCTGGTCTACAATTTCGACCGCCTGATCTTCCACGAGCGGCGGGCAGCCACAGGATAGGTGCGCCTGAATGCAGGAAATGGGCTGACCAGCGACGAAAATACAACCTCAGAAGGCCCAGCGCCGTCATGAAATGGCACTCCTCACGCTACGCACCTCAAGCCGCCCAATCACGCGGCCAAAATCAGAGTTGTTGCGGGTGTCCAGCTCGCGGTAAGCGCAGTATAATTGGGAGACCCACATGGCGGTAGAAGAATCCGATGGACACGTCGAGAAATCGGTAACGCGTGACGACGGCAGCTGGCAAATCCCAGAGCCGGGTCACTCTGAACTCGTGCAGATGCGAATTCGCCTCATCACCCTTGAAAACATCGTTCTCGGGCTGCTCTCTGATGCGACCGAAAAGCAGGTCGACCAGATAAGGCGGCGCGCCGATATGATAGAGCCACGCGCTGATGCCACAAGGCATCCGCTCACCGAATTGGCAGCAGACGACATGCGGAAATTTCTTGATCGATCTCAAAGGATCCTGAAAGTAAGCCGTTCCAGCGACGCGATCATAGAATAACTATCGACCAAGTGAGTGAAGTTGCTGGTTTTGCCGGATCCGCTTTTTACGACCGTCGCGAATAAAGGCTGAAGCGTGAATCGAACTTTTTGGCTGATATTTTTGTGGGATCCTGGTCGCCTTCGTCTAAGAGATTTTCCAAATGCCTTTCTTCGACGGTGCAAACCTCACCCCATATGAGCGAACAGTACGCTGCGGCCTCGCCAGTCTCGGCGATGGCCGAATCCTGTTGACGGTTAATGAATTGGCCGTCCTCAAAGGCGGTGGCAACTGGCTTTGGTAACCTTCCAAGTCCCCGATCGCAATCTACCTTGTCTTTGGTCTCGAGGTTGCGGCCGTGGTGGTATTGATTGCCACCTCGCTGCCGCGCGAGAGCATGTCAAGTTGGCGCTATAGCGACTTGATGCCGGTCGAGCCTGCAACGGGCCTGGCTCTGGTGCTCATCAATATGTGGATTATCGTACCTGACTTTCCTTGGCTTTCGTGAGGTTTGTGCGGCCTAAACCTGAATGATTAACCTCGGCGCTTACTGTTTCGTTCAAAATTCCCCCCGCCGCCTTATCCTAGGCATGCGATTGGCGAGCAGGATAAATTCGGAAAGGGCAAACTATGTGCCGCCGAGCGCGAAAAGCAGGAGCCACCAACTGTTGATGTGGTGGCTCTGCGTCCAATCCATGATGTGGAGTCTCCAGATGATAACTCCGCCAGCTAGCCAATTGCGGTGAGGGCGAGGCCGATCAGACGTCGTGCGGCGCAAACAGAATAGATGCGGCACTGGCGGGACAAATCGCCGTTTCCAGCAGGTCCCAGCGGTCCGTCGGAGTTTCTTCGACCATCCAGAGCCAGCGACGTGAGGCAGCGATATAGACGCCGCGATAAGCCGCAAACGCCCGACCTGCGGCGTCGGCGTCAGTCCGCGCAAAAAATGTGCGAAGAGGGCGAACGACAGGATGCCGGGTTCAGCCACAAGCGCTGAGCGATCCATACTCATCCACGCCAGAAAGCAAGACACCCCGCGATTTCGGCGAGCGCGGCTAGGGATAGATCCAGACGGCGCTCACTGGATCGCGTCTTTTGCGAGCGTCTCGATAACCCGGCAGTCGCTGACGGTGCCCTGGTCGCAGGTCGCAAGCATTCGGTCGAGTTCCCCGTGGAGCGCAAGGAGATCGATCTTCCGTTCGACTTCGGCGAGATCAGTGCGCGCAAGCGCACCGACGGCCGCGCAGGATCGTGACTTGTCGTCGGCCAGGTCGAGCAGTTCGCGAAACCGGAGCATAGGACACCAACCGCTATGACAGCTCCGAAAGTTGTAATATCACGTCTCGATAAGCGTCTATATCCTTGTGCACGGAAAATGCCTGTCAGCAACAACTTGCTGATCAGTACTCGTCGCGCAGCCTTGGGATGTCTCTTTGTGCAATCAAAAGAGATGCGTGTTTACAAAGACAGGGATGATCATGGCGAAGATGAAGGCAGCGGTGTTCGTGGAGCCGGGGCGGATTGTGCTCGATGAGAAGCCGATTCCGGAAGTCGGGGCACTCGATGCGCTTGTGCGGATCACCACTACCACCATCTGCGGCACCGACGTGCACATTCTGAAAGGCGAATATCCGGTTGCCCCCGGCCTTACCGTTGGACACGAGCCGGTCGGGATTATCGAAAAGCTGGGCTCGGCCGTCACCGGGTACCACGAGGGTCAGCGGGTGATCGCAGGCGCGATCTCACCCAGTGGCCACAGCAACGCCTGTCTTGCCGGCTTTCATTCGCAAGACGGACCGGACGCTCGCCATGGCTGGAAATCGATCGGCGGATGGAAGCTCGGTAACACGATCGACGGCTGCCAGGCGGAGTATGTGCTGGTTCCGGACGCCATGGCTAACCTCGCCCCTGTCCCCGACGGTCTGACGGACGAGCAGGTGTTGATGTGCCCGGATATCATGTCGACGGGCTTTGGAGGGGCAGAGCGAGGCGGCGTCCGGATCGGCGATACCGTCGCGGTATTCGCGCAGGGGCCTATTGGCCTCTGCGCTGCGGCCGGCGCGAAGCTTGCCGGGGCAACCCTCGTCATTGGGGTCGATCGTTTGCCCGCACGTCTCCAGACCGCGAAAGCGCTGGGTATTGATGCCGTGGTGGACGCCGGCACCGTCGATCCTGTGGACGAGATACTGCGCCTGACCGACGGGCGGGGGGTGGACGTCGCGATCGAGGCGCTTGGAAGCCAGGCAACATTCGAGGCATGCCTGAGGGTGCTGCGCCCAGGTGGAACGCTTTCGAGTCTTGGCGTCTATTCCGCGGATATAAATGTCCCGCTGGATGCGTTTGCCGCCGGGCTTGGCGATCTCAGCATCGTAACGACGCTGTGTCCGGGCGGAAAGGAACGCATGCGCCGACTCATCAACGTCCTGGCGGCGGGGAGGGTAGACCTCCGGCCCATGGTTACCCATCGCTACAAGCTCGACGACATCGAAGCAGCCTATGAACTCTTCGCCCACCAGCGTGACGGCGTACTCAAGGTGGCCATCACACCTTAAAAAAGCCTCCCTCTCTCGAAGGGTCCCAGGCCTTGGGGTTTGGCCAAGAGAAAGCCGATACAATAATGGATATTTTGATCTGGATCATGGGCGAGGGCAATCAAAAAGGTCTTTGCCAAACCCAGGCTTCAGAACCGCACGACCGAACCACCAGCAGAGATAATAGATGACATCAATTGATCGACGAAAGTTTTTGGCCGCAGGCAGCGTCTCGCTCGGTGCCCTGGGTATCGCGGCTGCCATGCCAGCTTGGGCGCGCGGAGCGATGGGGGGAACTCTTGCGCGTCGCGGTAGCGATGTCCTGTCGGGAGAACATCTAAGCCTGACAGTGGCCGACGCCGTTTTCGAGACGGGGACTCGTCATGGTCCCGCTGTCACGGTCAATGGAACGATCCCGGGACCGTTGTTGCGTCTGAGAGAGGGACAGAACCTCGTCGTCGATTTGCTCAACAACAGCTCGGAAGATACCTCGGTCCACTGGCATGGCATGCTGGTTCCATTCCTCATGGACGGTGTTCCGGGCGTATCGATGGCCGGCCTCAAGCCCGGCGACCGCTTCCGCTACGAATTCCCGGTCCGGCAGGCAGGGACCTACTGGTGGCACGCGCACACGTTGCAGGAGCCAATGGGACATTACGGCCCCATCATCATCGATCCGGCCGAGCCTGAGCCTTTCGCCTATGATCGTGACTACGTCCTCATGCTCTCGGACTGGTCGCCGATGAACCCGCATACGATCATGAAAAAGCTCAAGGTGGCCGACGCCTATTTCAACTACAACAAAACCACTGCGACCGACAATTATCCGCTGAGCGGTGCGGCGCGCAGGATGTGGGCGCGCATGCGGATGATGCCGACCGACATCTCTGATGTCACCGGGTCGACCTACAGCTTCCTCGTCAACGGATATGGTCCCGAGGACGGGCTGGAATTTGCCTATCGCCCGGGGGAACGAATCCGCCTCAGAATCATCAACGGCGCCGCGATGACCTATTTTAACGTGCGGATTCCCGGATTGCCGATGACAGTTGTCGCCGCAGACGGGCAGAATGTCCGCCCCTTCGAGGTTGACGAGTTCCAGATTGGCAACGCGGAAACATACGATGTCATCATTGAGCCGAGAGATGGCGATGCCTTTGCCTTTATCGCCGAAGCGATGGATCGCACCGGGATGGGGCTGGCCATGTTCGCGGCCCGACCGGGCGCGCGCGCTTCCCTCCCTGAACTGCGCGCGCCGCCGCTGCTGACAATGGCCGATATGGGCATGAGCGGCATGGAACCTGGCTCGATGGACCATGAAGGCGTGGGAGGCGCACAGCCTGCGCCAATGGGTGCGATGACGATGGACGGAATGAGCATGCGCGACACATCGAGGTTGCCAGCCGACGTAAAGGTCGGTCCGGGGCTTGACATGGTGGCGATGAATCCGGTCGACCGCATGGGCTATCCCGGTACCGGGCTCGATAAGGTCGCTCACCGCGTGCTGACGTACAAGGACCTGGTCGCGGCCAAGCCGAACAGGGATCAGCGCCAGCCCTCGCGCTCGGTCGAGATTCATCTGACCGGTAACATGGAGCGCTACATGTGGTCGTTTGACGGAAAGAAGTTTTCTGCCGTCACCGATGACCCCATTCGCTTCGCGTTCAACGAACGCGTCCGTGTGCGTCTGGTGAACGACACGATGATGGCGCATCCCATTCACCTGCACGGCCATTTCTTCGAACTGGTGAATGGCCACGACGGTTTTCAGCCCCTCAAGCATACGCTTACGGTCCAGCCAGGAAGCAGTGCAACTTTTGATCTGACTGCCGATGAGCCTGGCGACTGGGCATTCCATTGCCACCTTATCTACCACATGCACAACGGCATGTTTCAGGTCGTCACCGTCCGCCCCCTGAACGGGGAGGTTGGGCAATGAGGACTGGAGCGTTCATTCTTCTGCTGGCTTCGGCTGCTCCTGCATACGCACAAGAGCATGCGGCGCACCAACCCCACGAAGTGCAAGCAGATGCACCAGATAAGGCGCCGCCGCAGTCGGCGCATCCCGAGCAGGAAAGCGAAATCCAGGCAGCCACAGCGCTGCCGCCGATGGATCACGGGTCGATGGATCATCAGCAGCCAGGCGAGCCGGGAGGAATGGATTCCGGCGCCGTTGGCCACGATCCTGCGGGAGCCATGGAGATGGACGGCGCCATAGATCACTCGGCTCATGGCGCGATGGATAAAGTTGCGGGAATCCCGGAAGCTCCGCCGCCGCCGGAGGCCTTTTCTGGCCCTGCCTATGCGGCCGACGCCTTCGTCGGTTCCCAAACCATGGCAGCTTCGCGCGCAGCCGTGGCGCGCGTGGTCAGCGGCCTGCCCGTCTTCTGGTTCATGGCTGACCGGGCGGAATATCGCGTGCGCCAGGGCAAAGACGGATATTTGTGGGATGTTCAAGGCTATTACGGCGGCGATATCGACAAGTTCTGGTTCAAGAGCGAAGGTGAGGGCGTTTTCAGCGAGAATCCGGAATCAGCTGAAGTCCAAGCGCTCTGGAGCCACGCAATTGGCCCATGGTGGGATCTGCAAGCGGGTGTCCGGCAAGATCTGGCCGGTCCCGACCGGACGCATGCAGTCGTTGGCGTCCAGGGGCTTGCCCCCTACCTTTTCGAAGTCGATGCGGCCGCCTTCGTTTCCAACAAGGGTGATGTCACCGCGCGGATCGAGGGCGAACTTGACCAGCGTATCACCCAGCGGCTGATCCTGCAGCCGCGCGCGGAGATAGGCCTTTCGGCACAGGACATTCCAGAGCTCGGGATAGGCGCCGGCGTCGACCGGATCGAGGCCGGCTTGCGCTTGCGATACGAGTTCGTGCGCGAATTTGCACCCTATGTCGGGATCGATCAGGAGTGGCGGCTTGGCCAAAGCGCCGATTATGCCAGGGCTGCCGGAGAGGATCCGAGCGTGACCAGTTTCGTCGTTGGCGTGCGTCTATGGTTCTGACACGCAAGCCTCAGCTGGGAAACGAATATTCTCGAGTATGAGCCGGATCGTCAATTGCAGTGACGGTCTCGGCCACGTCCTTCGGCCCGAGTAAAGCTGATAAGGCGATCGGAACATATTTTGCACTGAGCGTGGAGAGTATCCACCCGTTCGCAGACAGAATGAAAGGCGCATATTATGCTCGGGCCCTCCTCTGCCTCATCCTTGCGGACACTCGATGATATCGACTTTGGCGGCAAGACCGCCATCGTCAGGGTCGACCTCAATGTGCCCGTCGAAGACGGGGTCGTGGCCGACGCCACCCGGATCGAGCGCATTATCCCTACGCTTCGCGAACTGATCGCGAAGGACGCGAAAGTTGTCCTCCTTTCTCACCTGGGTCGTCCGAAGGGAAAGGTGGTTGCCGATATGAGTCTCGAGCCCGTCGCGGGCGCGCTGGAGAAAGCGATGGGCAGGCCGGTTCGTTTCGTCGCGACGAACTGGCGCGATGGCCATGCGAGAGAGGCCGTCAAAGCCGCGGCGCCGGGCGATCTACTGCTCATGGAAAACACGCGGTTCCATCCGGGTGAGGAGACCAACGATCCAGAGCTGGTCGCGCAGTTCGCAAACCTGGGCGACATATACGTAAACGACGCATTTTCCTCAGCGCATCGTGCTCATGCATCGACGGAGGGCATCGCGCACGTGCTGCCGGCGGTGGCAGGGCGCGCTCTGCAGGCTGAGATCAAGTCGCTGAGCCTGGTTCTCGAAAACCCGGATCGCCCGGTGTTCGCGCTTGTCGGCGGAGCCAAGGTTTCCACCAAGCTCGATCTCCTCGTCAATTTGGTCGCCAAGATGCAGGCCATCGGCATTGGGGGTGCGATGGCCAACACGTTTCTGGCTGCCCAGGACCGGCCAATAGGCAGATCGATGGCCGAACGCGAAATGCTGGACAATGCCCGTGAGGTTATCCACCGTGCTAACGAGGCCGGTTGCACGATTTTCCTGCCGATCGACGTGGTCGTAGCCACCGAGTTTACCGCCGGCGCCGTCTCGCGTACGGTTTCGGTTGAGCGGGTCGGCGCAGACGAAATGATCCTCGACGTCGGTCCCGCGACAGTAGCGCTTCTTGAGAAGGCGCTGAAGCACATGCGGACCGTCGTCTGGAATGGTCCGGTTGGAGCGTTCGAGGTTCCGCCCTTCGACCAGGGAACGGTAGCCCTTGCCGGGGCGATCGCCGATTTGGCAGATGCCGGGCGCCTCCGAGCAGTCGCGGGCGGGGGTGACACGGCCGCAGCGCTCAACCACGCGGGCGTTGCCGACCGGTTCAGTTACGTGTCGAGCGCAGGTGGGGCGTTCCTCGAATGGTTAGAGGGCAAGGCTTTGCCCGGCGTCGTGGCGCTGCGAAGATGAAGGTGAAATCATATGCGCACAGAACCATGTATGACCTCTTTCCTCGCACCTCTAAGCTTCTAGCCCCTCCCGCGCACGCTCGAGCACCTTCATCTCCTTAACCTGCTCGTTCCTGAGCTTTCGGACCGCATTGGCAGTGTCTCTAGGAACGCCGGGTTGCTTCAGCAGGACATTGGACATTTCTATCGCGCCGCGATGATGTTCGATCATCTTCCTCAACCAGACCCTGGACACACCGGGACCGAAAACGCCTGTGGTTGCATCGTGCATTTTTTGTATCGGCCGCAGAAAGACCAGCGCGCTCTCGACATCTGTGGGCCCGTCGCGTAGCAGCTTCTCGAGCTCGCGGACCGCCCGTTCCTGCGCTCGCACCGTGTGCATTGCCAGAGCCCGGATTTCAGGAGATGGATTTTCCTGAAGAAGCACCCGCGACAGTGCCGCTCCGCCCTCGTGGTGCGCAATCATCATTCTTACCCAATTGTCGCCCGAGCTCGTTCCGATGGCGGCTCTCATGCTGTCGTACATGGCGGTTTCGGCCCGGAAGAATGGCCCAAGATCATGTGAAATGGCCTCGGAGGGATCGCCGCCGTTCTGGGCCCCCGTGCGGTCACAAGCCGACATTGTCATCAACAAGCAAGTTGCCGTGATCTGCCGCGCGTCCAGTCGTTTCTTCATATCCGCCGATCTGAGGATTGCACTGGCATATATTCTTATCACCCCGATGTTGATTCGTCACACGTCTGCGTACCTCCAATGAGCTGGCACTATCAGCATCTTGGATAGTGAGTGTCTTGGGCTGACGCGCGGAAAGGCCGCTCCAGGTTCATCGGAGGTTTTGTGTCGATGGAGGAAATCGCCTCCTGCCATCCCTGCCGGCAGTCGAATGACACCTTCACGATTTCTGGACCTGGGACGGGAGATTGCGAGCAACAGGACGCTTCTGGAGCCTTGTCCGGACAGGCGGCTGCGGAGCAACCATGCCGACGATGAGCTTTTCCGTCGGCTTGAACCTTTTCAGTGCGATGGTCGGATAGTCCTTGGATTTGCCGTGGGACAGGGACAAGGTACACCGGACTTTAATGTAGATCGCTACATCGGGAGGGAATTCATGGTCGGCGGAAGCCATCCTGCATCAGCAGCTTCAGGATCGGATATTCTTGCGCTGATTGGCGATGGTGTCGTCAGCACAGACGGAAGCGGACGCATCCTGCTTTTCAACCGTGCAGCTGAAGAGATTTTCGGCTACGAGGCTGACGAGATACTTGGCGAAACGGTCGAGATCCTTCTTCCTCGTCGCTTTCGTGCGAGACATGTCAGCGACGTGAAGGCGTTCGCGGCGGATTCGGAGGCGACCCGTCGCATCATGGGGCATCGCAGGGAAGTGCTCGGGCAACGCAAGAATGGCGAAGAATTCCCCGTCGAAGCCACGCTATCCCGGCATGTGCTCAGTGGGAACACCACCCTCACGGTCGTGATCCGAGACGTCTCGGAGCGCAGGCATCTTGAGCAGCAACTCGAAACGCGTAACCGCGAGCTTGCAGCGAACGAAAGCCGCCTGCGCCTGGCGCTTGAGGGCGGGCGCATGGGTACGTGGGAGTGGAACCTCCAGAACAATGAACTCGTGGGCGACGACGCCTTGCGGCACCTATGGGGGTTGAGCGAACAGGAACGGCTCAATGTCGATGATGCTTTTGCGAGGGTTCACCCGGAGGATCTACCCGGGCTGCGCCGGGTGCTCGATAACGCCATTGCCAGGACCGAAGAGTTTACAGGTGAATTCCGGACTCGCGATCGGGAGGGATCATCCCGCTGGGTAGCCGCGCGGGGCACGGTCTTGCGCGGAGGGGCAGGAGAAGCCAAGACCCTTGTTGGCGTCTCCTTCGATGTGAGCGAGCGGCGTGAGCTTGACGAACAGCGACGCCTGCTCGCCGCCGAGCTGAATCACCGCATGAAGAACATGATGGCGTTGGTTCAATCCGTCGTGAGTCTTTCCTCCCGTGGCACCCAATCCGTGGACGCTTACAAGCAGGCGCTGCAGGGGAGACTTGGCGCGGTCGCCAAGAGCCTGCACCTGACGCAAGGCGGCGAGAGCGGCACCACTCTGCTTGATCAGCTCCTTCGCGAGTTGGAGCCTTTCCGGAACGCGCATGGCACCAACATTGTGCTCGCAGGCCCAACTGTCCCACTTGATGCGAAGACAGGTCTTTCAGTCGGGTTGGTTCTCCACGAATTGGCTACCAATGCTGCGAAATACGGGGCCCTGAGCCGGGCGACAGGGACCGTCTCGGTAGAATGGGCCCTTGAGGACAGTGATCGAGGCTGTTGGCTGACGCTGGAATGGAGAGAGAGCGGCGGACCGCCCGTATCTCCGCCAACGCACCGCGGTTTTGGCAGTACCCTGATCGAGACAACGCTTACGCGATCTTTGCGCGGGAAAGTTGAAATAGACTATCTTCCCCAGGGATTGCTCTGCCGTATGGCCTTGCCGCTTGAGAACAAAGAGGAACGGTTGAGCCTCTGATTGGACATTTCCAAAAAATCTGATCAGCGGCAAACTTATTAGCAGGAAGGAACGCTGCCTCCCGAGCAATCGGTTGGTGCCTTTCGCGCCGCGTTTCCGCGACTCGTCGGTTGAAGCCCGATGGGCCGCCGTGTCGTTTTCCCGGCGCGGCGGCTCTGATCGGTTTGTTAATGATGCGTCATTTCGCCCTGCTGAGCCGCCATCTGCTCCATCATGTCATGCATCATCGCCATGCGTTCCTGACAAGCGCGCATCATGGCGGCATGATCGCCTTTCATCATGCTTGCCATGTGTTCCTGCATTTTCTGCTGGTGCTCGGCCATCAGTCGCTGGCGCTCGGCCGGGTCAGTGGCGGTGCGCGCCTTTTGCATCAGCGCGCGCATTTCCTCCATCTTCTGATGGTGCTCTTGCATCGCTTGAGACCCCATCATCATGCCGGCCTTGTGGTCCGGTTCACCAGCCTGAGCGGTTGTAGCGCCGTGCTGATGTTCAGCCTGCTGTGCAATGGCGGGCGACGAAGCAAGCGCAGTGGCAAGTGCGGTTGCAAAAAGTGTCCGTTTCATCATTATTTCCTCTTCATTCCAGGGGGTCGGTCGTGGATCTTCTTTACATAGGCATTCTCCTTGGAACATTTCTCAGGGGGTAAACAGGCCTATCGAGCCATTGTCAGAGCGCCGCTATCACCGCTTTCAATTTATCCCTCACATCCGTAGCGACCTCTGCTAGCGCCTCGTTTTCGACCGCTTGCATCGAGGCGACCGGATCGACCGCAGCGACTTCGAACACTTCGGCAGCAACCTGCTGGATAATGACGTTGCAGGGCAGCATGGTTCCGATCTTGTCCTCGGCCTGCAATGCCTTGTGCGCCAGGCTTGGATTGCATGCGCCCAGAATACGGTAGGGCCGGAAGTCCGCGCCGATCTTTTCCTTTAGAGTTGCCTGCAGGTTGATCTCAGTGAGAATACCGAACCCTTGTTCTTGCAGCGCGGCCTTCACGCGCTCGTGCGCGGCTTCGATGTCTCCGGCTTCGATGGTCTTGGCAGAATAATAGCTCACGTTCGTTTCTCCTGTGTTGTTGCGGGCCGGCCTGGTTGCCGAATAGTGCCGGATCATGCCGATGGAGATGGTCATGCACGTGCGGCCCACAGAGCTCTGCGTCATCCGATCCGACGACGCGGCGCCGGCAACAGGGGGGGGTTCGGCCAGGTCGGCCAATCGGGGCGGCAAGGTCCGGGTAAGAGGACAACTTGCTGAGAGGTTTGCCGGAGCAACCGCAAACTGCTACGAGCCCCGCACCAGGCTGGCTCGGTGCGCCCAGTTCGAAATCGCAGGTCATTCCGGTTGAGCATCACGCTTAGCCGCCTTCAGCCCGATCATCACCACGCTGTGGGTAATGGCAAGCGACCTGACGGACTTCGCCCGCGCCCAGAGGGTAGCTTTTGCCGCCAATCACAAGCCGGCTCGGTCCATCCCAGCTCTCGGATGCAGACACGGTGATGCGGCCGCCTTTGATCTCGACATCGAGCCATTGACCGCGGTGGCGAATGCGAAAGCTCAGACCTTGCAGCTCGTGCGGAAGGCAAGGGTCGAGCCGCAGCGTGTCATCGCGAATTTCCAGTCCGGTCTGCCCGCGCTGGATCAGATCAACCGTGCCGGCCATGGCACCAAGATGAATGCCCTCTGGGGTCGTACCTCCCTGAACATCGGCAATGTCACTCTCCAGCGCGTCTTTCAGCTGCATCCAGGATTCCGCTCGGTCCGATCGGGCCAGAACCCAGGAATGCACAATCCCGCTCAGCGTCGAGCCGTTGGAGGTTCGTCGCAGATAATAATCGACAGTTCGCGGGATCAGCTCTTTCTCAAAGCTATAGCCAAGACGGTTAAACAGATGTCCCAGTTCGTCGGATGAAAAGAGATAAAACAGCATCAGCACGTCGGCCTGCTTTGATGCCTTGTAGCGATTGACGGTGTCTCCCTCGGCCTCAAGGATGCGATCGAGCCGGCGAATGTCTCCGTACCTCTCTCGGTAAGCCTCCCACTCGAACTCCAGCAGCCTTTCATAACCTTCGAACTGGCTGATCACTCCTTCGTGGAACGGTACCATCAGCTTGCGGCTGATCTCATCCCAGGCGACGAGGTCCTCCGCGCTGAGACCGAGCGATTCGTCGAGTTCGGTTCGCCGTTCAGCATCGAGGTGATTGCGGGCCTCCAATGCGCGACCGAGCACCCAGGCTGCCATGACATTGGTGTAGGCGTTGTTGTCGAGTCCGGGCGTATCCGACCAGGGATAGCTATCGTGGAATTCGTCCGGGCCCATTACGCCGCGAATTTCGTATCGGCCGCGAATTGGGTTGAAGACTGCTATGCTCGCCCAGAATCGAGCGATCTCGAATAGCATTTCCGCGCCGTAAAACGACAGGAACTCGTGATCTCCCGTCGCCTGGTAATAGCGCCAGACATTGTACGCGATGGCGGCATTGACGTGGCGTTGCAGGTGCGAGTTGTCGGGCAACCAGCGGCCGGATTTGGGGTTGAGATGGAGCGTCTGCGTCTCCTCCCGCCCGTCGCTGCCGCTCTGCCACGGGTACATGGCGCCGCGGTATCCGCTCTCATGCGCCAGCCACCGTGCCATGGGCAACCTGCGATGACGGTAGCACAGCAGCGCGCGCGTGATCTCGGGGATGCGCAGGTTGAAGAAAGGGAAGATGAAGAGTTCGTCCCAGAAGATATGACCGCGATATGCCTCGCCATGAAGCCCGCGCGCGGGCACACCGGCGTCGAGATCGACGCTGTGCGGTGAAACGGTCTGCAACAAATGGAAGATGTGCAGCCGCAGGATCATCTGCGTGCGCTGTGCTCCCTCCATAACGATGTCGCAGCGGCGCCACAGATGCGACCAGGCGCGGGTGTGATCCTCGAGCAGCGCCGCAAAGCGGCCCGACTTGCGCAGCGTGTTCCGTGCCGCCTGCTCGGGACTCGAAATAGCCCGGTCACGCGAGGTGTGTAGCGCGACGATCTTTTCAATCGTGACGGGGCTTCCTTCCGCCACCTCGAACGAGAGCGCGTGAGCGGCATAACCGTGATCCTGCCGGAACTGGCGCTCGCTTTTTATTCTTTCGTTGTTGCTGTAAGCGTGAGTTTGGGCCGCCTCGGCGATCCGGATACGCGACTGGCTGGTCTCAGCGACGAGAAGAAGACCATCCTCACCGAATTCCTCGGCGATCAATGGGATGAGGTGCTTGCCATCGAGCTGGCGGTAGCGCGTAACGCCGCTGTTGGTCACTCGTCCGTCGAGGGCGGACAGCACTTCGATGCCCCCCGACCAGTTGTCTGGTGCAAGCGTCCATTCTATCGCGGCAAGGTGGGGCGAACCCATGTGGACGAGACGGCGGGCGGTGAGACGCGTTTCCCTCCCTTCGCGGTCGCGCACGCGCATTACGCGCCGGAGCACGCCTTGTTCCAGGTCCAGTTCCTGGCGGTAGACAAGGATCTGGGTGCTGGGCAGATTGAGCCACTCGCCACCCTCCGGCCGGAAGGTGAGCGGGAGCCAGTTCGGCAGGTTGACGAGATCCTCGTTTTCAACCGGCCGCCCGGCAATATCCGTCACCAGACGATTGTATCCGCCCGCCAGGTACGTGCCGGGATAGTGGGTTTCGTCCGCATCGCTCTCTTCCACCGCGCCACGGGTTGCGAAATAGCCGTTGCCGAGCGTGCACAGCGCCTCGCGCAAGGCTTCCTGGTCCGGGTCGAAGCCTTCATAGGCAAGGGTCCAGCTAGCCACGACGCGCCAGCCTTCGAGAGAGGGAGCCCAGAAACCGCTCGACAGCCTTGGTGCCCGACAATTTATACTGCGCTGAGGTGTGGCGGCCAGCATTCGTGACCAGGATGCCGATTCCCCGACCTGACAGTGCGGCAAACGCGTCTTCGTCCGTATCGTCGTCGCCGACATAGAGCGGCACGACGTCTTCTGCTTCGAGATCGAGCGCGGACAATAGCCAGAGAACGGCTTTGCCCTTGTCCCAGTCCAAATCCGGACGCAACTCGAAAACCTTCTTGCCGGTCGTTTGCCTCAGGCCATGGCGTTCAGCCGCCGTCTCCGCGGCGCGTTTGATTCGCGTGATTTGCCTTCGCGCCACCAGACGGTAGTGGACAGCGATGGCGAACTTCTTGCGTTCGAGCAGAACGCCTTCGATGTCGCCAATCTCGGCCTGGAGCAGTGCTTCGGCACGGTCCAGCGCCGAAAGAAAGGCGGAAGCGCCTTCATGCTCCTCATGCAAGCCATCGGGACCTGCGATGTCGAAGCCATGACTTCCAGCATAGACGAGACCGTCAAGGCCGACCAGACGAGCCACCTCCGCGCGGTCGCGCCCGCTGACGATGGCGACATGGCAATGCGAGGCAAGATCCGCGAGGATCCCCCGCATTTCGGCGGACAGGACGGCAAGTTCTGGCCGGGCGACGATCGGCGTCAGCGTGCCGTCGTAGTCGAGAAAAACGGCCGGACGCTTTCTGGAAAATAGTGCGCATATGCCGGCCGTGCAGGAGAGGGCGTCGGGCAGCAGATCGGCGGTCTGATGATACTGGATCGGAGGAATCGGGCGAAGCTCCAGTTCGGCAAGATCCTCAACCACGATATGGGCACCATTTGCTTTCATGGCAGCCGCAACGCCGGTCCGGTCGATACCGATCACGAGTCCGAAGCCGCCCGCCCTGCCGGCCGCTACACCGGCAATGGCATCTTCTATGACAACCGAGTGTTGCGGGGGCGTTTCCAGGCGCCGCGCTGCTTCGAGAAAGGTATCTGGCCGCGGCTTTCCTGCCAGCGAAAGCCGTTCGGCTTCCACGCCGTCGATCCGCACGTCGAAAATCCCTTTCAGACCGGCTGCATCGAGGACAGCCGATGCGTTCTTGCTTGAGGAGACGAGAGCGGTTTTCACGCCTTGACGGCGAAGCTCTCGGATGAAGGCAACGCTGGTTTCGAAGACTTCTACGCCGCTATCTGCCAGCTGCTCCTGGAAGAAACGATTCTTGCGGTTGCCGAGACCACAGATCGTCTCGCGATCAGGCGGATCGGCAGGATCGCCATGGGGCAGGCTGATCTTGCGCGATACGAGGAAGCTGCGCACTCCCTCGTATCGGGGCATGCCATCGATGAAGCGTCGGTAGTCCTCTTCTCCGAACGCTCGATATGGCTTGCCGCGCCGGTTTGTACGCTGGGCAAGGTATTCGTCGAACAATTGCTTCCATGCCGCTGCATGCAGCTGCGCCGTATTGGTGACCACGCCGTCAAGGTCAAAGAGGAAGGCCGCGTAACCCTCTTCATGCGGATCGGCCGGACCAGGGCTCATCGCTTTGCTGTGTCTCCGTTCTGCGGCGGTCCACCGATGACCGGCATCAGCGCTCTGCCCTACTTCGAGTGATGAAGCTTCTTTTCTCCCTGCGGGCGCACAAGAGAGGCTCCCAAGAAGAAGGACTACCATTAGACGAACGCGCTGCTGGCGCATTACACCGGTGCGCGCGCCGCTCGCTCCTGCGGTGGTCCTCCGGACGGGCAAGTTTGCGGCATGGGCCGGGGAGACGACCGACGTATCGGCGCGGCTTTTCACCTGTCGGCGGTTCTCGAAAGGACCATGGGAGCGGCCCGCGCGTAACAAATCGGCATAAGCAACGTCTGTCGCACGATGTCCGGCTCGAGATCACAGAAGACTTGCTACGCTGCCCTTGGCGGGCGGCGCTACCCGGTTGCTGTCCATCGGCCGGCATCGTGTCCAGGATAGCTGGGAGGAGCTGGCGAATGAAGACGATTGTGACATTGACTCTGAATCCCTCGATTGACGGCTCTGCCGAGGCGGACTTGGTGCGACCGGTTCACAAGATCCGAACGTCCGATGAACGCTATGACCCTGGAGGAGGCGGTATCAATGTGGCCCGGGTCATCCGGGAGCTGGGTGGCCCTGCACTTGCGATGTATCTGGCCGGCGGCGCGACCGGCAGTGTGCTCGACGACCTTCTCGAAACCGCATTGATTGCACACCGTCGTATACCGATCGAGGACCATACCCGCATCAGCCACGCAGTCTTTGAACGCTCGAGCGGCGAGGAATATCGCTTCGTCCCCGCGGGCCCGCTCGTGATGGAGTGGGAATGGCGCGCAATCCTGGAGGCCCTCGAAGATATCGATTGCGAATACCTCGTCGCCAGCGGCAGCTTGCCGCGTGCTGTTCCCGACGATTTCTATGAGACCGTAGCTGCCCTGGCGCACCGCAAGGGAATTCGACTGGTTCTCGATACGTCGGGAAGCGCGCTTCGTGCCGGGCTTGTTCGCGGCGTCCACCTGGTGAAGCCCAGCCTTGGCGAACTTGAGGCGCTGGCCGGACGCAGGCTCGCCGACGGCGCGGCACAAGAGGCGGCGGCCAGAGAGCTCATTGATGCTGGTTCGGCAGAGATGGTGGCGCTGACGCTTGGGCGCGACGGTGCGTTGCTCGTGACCGCTCAAGCCGCGATACGCCAGCCGGCGCTCGATGTGGTCGCAAAGAGCGCGGTCGGCGCTGGCGACAGCTTCGTCGCGGCGATGACACTCGCTTTGGCGCAGGGCCGTGATGAGCAAGATGCTTTCGCCTACGGCATGGCGGCAGGCGCTGCCGCCGTGTTGTCGCCTGGCACTGGCCTGTGTCGCCGCGAAGATGTCGAGCGGCTATATGGTGAACTGACCAGGCAAATCGCGCCTCGGCCGTGAGCGCACCGGAAAATCGAACAACGGGAACGGACAAACCAATCATTGCCGCTCGTTTGAGCGAACCCTGATGGGTGCCCGGTCGCCTTAGATGCGCGGCGTTGACATAGCTCAATGCCGGCCGAGGCATTCGCGTGTCAGGTGCCCCAGATGGCGACCGGGCCATCGGATATGTCGGTGCCGCTTCAGTGAGAAAAGCTTCTGCAAGAAACCCCAATCGTGCTGCAAGCTTGCGCCGCTTGGTTCTCTGCCTGTTGCTGGCGCTCGGCCTGAACTTTCTTCATCTCGATGCGGCCGTGTTCGCGGCTCCGGTCGCGACATCCACGTCGCAAGTAGCCGAACTGGAAGAGCATTGCACGACCGGCGCACTTCACAAACAGTCCCCTGCAACCGCTGACCATTGCCGCTCGTCGATCTGCTGCGCGGTTCTGCCCGGTAGCAACTTGTCTCGTCGCGCCGCACCGACAGCCGGAGCATGGTCGATTGGGCCAGCGGACACTTTTGATCCTGCACTCCTCGAAAGAGAAATCCCACCGCCCCGACTGGCCGCGTAAATCCGGCTTTTCGCGGTGGGTATGCGCGGGTCCTTTGCGATCCGACCCCCCCCCTTTTGGTTTCCTCGGCATGGAGGCATTACTATGCCAACCTTAACACATAACGGGTCATCCCGACCCTCGTCTGCACGCGGCGAGGACGCCGTCATCCAACGACTGACCGAATGCCGCGCCGAATTCATGCGGTACTTCCAACGGCGACTGAGCCGTTCCGAGGAAGCGGAGGATGCGTTTCAGGATTTCTGCGTCAAAGTCCTTCGGGCCGCCTGGGAACCGCAGGACAACGGGAAGGTGGACGCCTGGCTCCGACGCGTCCTGCGCAATTCGCTTATTGACCATTATCGGCGGCGCGCGGCGCGGCAGCGGGGCAGGGATGCCTATGAAGCCGAGCCCCGGGAAATGGCGGATACTCCCGAAACGGACTATGATGAAAATCCATGCACTTGCGTTCAGGACGCCTTGCCGGCGCTTCGCTCGGATTACGCCGAGATCATCCGGCGCGTCGATCTCGAAGAAGAACCGCGAGAAACTATTGCGGCTGATCTCGGGCTCACGCCCAACAATATCGGAGTACGCCTGCACAGGGCGCGTCGGGCGATGAAGGATCAGATCGAAAAGCGCTGTTCCACCTGCCATTTCAGGAGCTCTGGCGACTGCGATTGCAGTCCCGTAACGCACGAAGCGCAGCGGAACAGCGAACACGATGGTCTGAAAGGAGCTGCCATCGCGGCATCCTTCTTCTGAATTGCGCAGCACCTGTTGTTCATTGTGCGAGACAGGAGAGGATTGGCGGCATGGCACGCCCTGGCTGGGCCAGGAAGGAGTGGAGTGATCTTTTGAATATCAAACGCCCACGCATCGTCAGAAGAGCAGTCAATCACATTGGGATTCTAGCCAAGATCACTTCGCCCAATGGATCAGACTGCTCCTCTGGCAAGCGCCGGTTCTCCTGATGGAGGGGTGATCCCGGCAAGACGCGGTATCAGTGCGGGCGAAGGCGTTTTGGCAATGTCGAGGGCATTCCGGTCGTGCGGCTTGGATCGCGCGCCTGCTGTTCCTTGTGCACCGAAAGCGAGAATGCACTGCTTCTGCCACCAGCGAGCCCGAGGACGGTCCGATCGGTTGCGCCATGGCGCTGGGGCGAGACTTCGCAGCACCGATCGAATTTGCAGGTCCGCGGCTCAAGGGCCGCAGGGATGCGGCAGGTATATTCGTCGAAGCGCAGGTCCCTCAAAGGTCAGACAACGCAAGTTTTCGCTTTCGCTAAGGCGCACTTGCATCAAGCGAGGTCTGAAAAGCCTTTGTAGGCAGGCTTGGCTGTAACAACCGCTAAGCCACTGCGTCGATAATGGCTGGAGACCCACATTGACCCATGACGACCCATTGCCGGATGATGATCCCGACATCGCCGCCCGGGCAGCGGATGCTGCAGTTCGCCGCGCGCTCGTCGAAGGGCACCGGCAGATTCTAGGTTTTCTTCGCCGGCGACTGGGCAGCGGGGAGGAGGCCGAGGAGGTCCTGCAGATGTTCATGCTGCGCGCTGTCGAGCGGTCTGCTGACCTGCGCGATGTGCGCAGCGTTCGTGGCTGGCTCAGCCGTATTCTCGCCACGACAATCGTTGATCACCAGCGTCGAGCCGGCAAACGGCGTAAACGGGAGGAAATCGTGGATCCCGTCGATCTCGAGCAACTGTCGATCGAACCGGATGACGAGCTCGAAGAGGCGATCTGCAATTGTCTTTACAAGCTCTTGCCGACTCTCAAGCCGGAATATGCCGAGGTGATCTGGCGCATAGACTTGCTAGAAGAACCACGGGACCGGGTGGCGGCGAGCCTTGGTGTCAGTTTGAACAATATCACCGTCAGGCTGCATCGCGGTCGTCAGGCGCTCAAGAAGCGGCTGGAAGAAATGTGCATGACCTGTCCGGTTCATGGTTTCCTCGACTGTCGATGTGACGAGGCAGAGCGATGGCGCCGCCGCCGCGAGCAACTGGGCGGGCGCGCCGAGATATAGTGGCCGCACCGTCAAATCGACCTGGTCGGAGTTCGGGTGCCTTTCCGCTGACCTGACGGCCCGGCAGTTTAGAAGCCTTCGTTGAGGTCCTCAAGCGCAGGCAGGTTGGAGAGATGGACGACGCCAGCTTCGCGAAGCTCTATGAACCCGTCCTTTTTCAGTTGGGTGAAGGTACGGCTTACGGTTTCTACCGTGAGACCGAGATAGTCGGCGATATCGGTGCGGGTCATGGGCAGTATGACAGGATCAGCCGTTCCTCCGGACCGCGCGGCGCGGCGGGATAGCATGAGGAGGAATGTGGAGACCCGTTCGCGCGCGGTCTTGCGGCCGAGCAGCACCATATGGTCCTGTGCGGCCGCAAGTTCGTTGGATGCTATCCCGAGAAGCCGCCGCTCGATGCCCGGAAAGTCCGTCAGCATGGCAGCGAACTGCTTGCGGGGGAATCGGCAACATCGCACCCGCGTGACTGCCTCTGCACTGCAGCCGTATCTTTCCAGGAAAGAGAGCCCGAGGAAGTCACCGGCAAACAGAAAACCGGTAATCTGTTGCCGGCCATCGGGTAACAGCTTGTAGACTTTTACCGTACCGTCGGTGACATTGAAAAGGTGGTCTGCCGGGTCGCCTTCGGTCACGAAAATCTGATGCCGAGCAATGTCCTGCACGCTGGTAATCGCGGCAAGTCGGTCAAGATCGCAATCGTCGATCGCATCGCATACACTGAGGACGCGCGCGGCACATGCAGCGCAGGGTTCCGGCAAGAGCTCCTTTCCGGACGAGAGTGACTGTACTTGCTGTGCGCATGCGCTCTTCATGGACTTCCTTCGTCCACCAATTTGTAGCTTAACAATTGAGACACATCAAGGAACTCCGCGATCCCCGCATTATCAACTGCTGCGGTGATGGAGTTGTGAATGACGCACGAGATGAATTTCGGGAATCCGATCAGCGTCGCCCCGCTCCGGAGCACGCAAATCGGCCAGGCGTTTCCTCTTGTCCGAGAAGTCGCACCCATTTTGATGTTCGAGCAATGGATCCGGATTGCCAGTCCCCTGACAAGGGAAGATAAATTCGACAGACGCGGGATTCTCGCAGCGACAGTCGCTTCTGGCCACCTTTATGGGCTGTGCCTGTACCGAGTCGAACCGCTTAAGAGTCCCAAGCCCCTTGTAGCACATTATCTCGCAGCGTTCGGCATCGGTCAGCAGGCGCCGGTCGCCCGGTCTCTGGTCGCTGCCATTGACAGCCTCGCGTTCCGGCTTGGCTGCGAAATCATACAGACCAGCGTTGCCTCATCACAGCGGAGCGTACGCGCCTGTCTCGAGGCGGCAGGTCATCGTATCCGCCAGGTAGAATTTTCCAAGTATATTGGAGACGCGGAGGATAACCAAATGCCGGCACGATACACCGATCTATCATGGCTCGAACAGTGGCACCGGGGCGACGATATTTCCTCCGCGGCAAAGCGAGGATAAGCGCGGTCCTCACTCGCCGCTCCTGACCTTTCGCTAAGGCGCCTCTGTAACAATGCCGGTGCTCGCGCGTCTCTCTCGAGGTCAGCCCGCCGGTTTTGATGGCGACCCGGCCAGGCGGTTTTTCCAGAGAGGAGGTTGGCATGAGGATGGAATGGCTGCGGCGCGTTGCACGCATGCATGCGATAGCTCTCGGTGGACGCGCGCGGCAAGGGGACGCGCGGCGTTTCCCTGCCGTACGAGTTCTTACAGCCCGGAAAGCGCGACTCGGCAATTGCGACCAGAGGCAATCCATTCTTGGTCCGCGCTCATCGCCCCGCGACTGCGACATCAGGCCTCGCATTGATCCTGTCGGAGGCACCGGATACCAGGGTCGACTCTACGAGACTGCCGCCGCCGGCAACCGTCCGTCCGCGCGATTTCCCAGGGGCCAGTGGCCGGCGCGCGGGCACTTCTCGAAAGCCGCGCTATGAGCGCGAGAGTCCGATTGCGGGCATCATGATCGGTCGGCTTCTCCACATTGGCGCACGGGCTATAGGTCTGCTCGGCCTCGCTGCGTATGAGCGATTGCGCCGCACACCGCCCGATCGCTCTTGCTTACCACGCCGCGCCCGCATTTCGCTTGAACGGCTCGGTCCGACATTCGTCAAGCTCGGGCAGACATTGAGCTTGCGCCGGGATTTGTTGTCCGAGCGGTGGCTCGATGAACTGGGGCGGCTGCAGGATAATGTCGAGCCTTTTCCAGGTGCTGAGGCGCAACAGGCGGTCGAGGAAGCCTTTGGCCAGTCGACCGAGCAACTCTTTGCGACTTTCGAGACCAAACCTTTGGCGGCCGCGTCCATTGCGCAGGTCCACCGCGCCCGTCTGCACAACGGGCGCGCGGTCATCGTCAAGATTCGCCGGCCCGCAATCCGCGCCCGCATCGACCGCGACATGCGTGCGCTGGTCGCTACCACCCGGTTACTCATAATCATTGCCCCCCGACTTGAACGCCTTCAACCGCTGCGTCTCGTCGACGAAATATGGGCTAATCTGCGCAAGGAAACCGATTTCCGGCAAGAGGCACGCAACATCCGCCGTTTCAACGAAGCCTTTCGCGACTGGCCGTCGCTCTTTATCCCCAATGTAATTGACGACCTTCAAACCGAGACCGTTCTGGTCCAGGAAATGAGCGGTGGGACGGGGATTGCCGACCCTTCGGTTGATGGCCCTCGCCTGGCGGAAGTACTTGTCGACGCCTATCTTAACCAGTTCTTCGTCATCGGGCTCTTCCACGGCGATCCACACCCCGGCAATTTATTCGTCACGCCTGATGGAAGACTGTGCTTCCACGACTTTGGTCTGACAGGATATCTCGATAACCGTACACGCCGCGCGCTCGCGTTTTTCCTTCAGGCCTTCGTAAGTGGCGACCCGCTGTGGATGCTGGATTCAGCGATCGACCTGGGGCTGCTCCATCAGGTCGATGACCGATCCGCGTTTATCAGGGGCATCGACGAAATACTCGCCGACTATGCGTCACTGCCATTGAAAGACTGGTCGCTTGCCGAGGCGGTCCTGCGGGTTGCGCATCTGGGTCCTGACGACAAGGTTATGTTGCCGCAAAACCTCGTGGTTCTGATGCGGACCCTATTCCTCATCGAGAGCGCTCTGCGTACGCTCGATCCGGACCTCAAAATCCTCGATACGCTGCTGGCGCGCGGTCGCGACGTGATGAAACGCCTCCTGAGTGATGAGACGGGCAATGGTGGCCGCGCTCGTTTGAAGGCAGAAGCCGCGCTGGCAGCCCATGACTTGCCCGGCGTGCTCGCGGCCTTTCTCCGGCGCCTGCAGAGCGATGGCTTCCACCCCGCCATAATTGTCCGGCACGAGGGACTGGAAACCATCGAAGCTCACCTCGACAGGACCGGCAACCGGCTCGCCTTGGCGCTCGTGACCCTGGGCCTCTACATCGCGGCGTCCCTTTTGATGCTGCACAGCGCCGGGCCACGGGTGCTGGGCAACGTCCCGCTGCTCGCGCTCCTCGGCTATTTATTGGCGTTGGGGTTATCATTCCGACTGGTCGGGGCGGTCGGGCGGTCAGGCCGGCTATAGAAGGATTGACCGATGGACAGCCAGCGAGAATCAATCAACCTGAGGAGAATGACGTGAATGGAAATCGAAAGATCCGCGTAGCCGTCAACGGTTATGGTGTCATCGGCAAACGGGTGGCCGACGCGGTTGCCCGGCAGGACGATATGGAACTCGCAGGGGTTTCCGACATCAACGCCGACTGGCGCTCACGCATGGTGACGCAAAAGGGCTATCGGCTATTTGGTGCGGCGAAAGAACAGGCCGACCTCATGCGTGAAGCCGGACTCGATGTGAGCGGAACGCTTGAGGATCTGCTCGCAGCAGCCGACCTGGTCGTCGATTGCACGCCGAAGCACGTAGCGGCCAAGAATGTCGAAATCTACCGGCAGGTGGGTATCAAATTCATCGTTCAGGGCGGCGAGAAGCATACGGTCACCGGGCATTCGTTCGTGGCCGAGTCGAGTTACGTGGGCGCGCTCGATCGGGAGAGCACCCGCGTTGTTTCCTGCAACACGACCTCGATTGTCCGGACGTTGAGCGCGCTGAAAAATGCCGGCCTGCTCCGCCGGGCCCGGGGTACGTTGCTGCGCCGCGCCACCGACCCGTGGGAGAGTCATCTCGGCGGAATCATGAATACGCTGGTTCCGGAACCCGAAATTCCTAGCCATCAGGGGCCTGATGCCAAGAGCGTCGATCCCGAGCTCGATGTCGTCACGATGGCGGTAAAGGTGCCCGAAACCCTGGCGCACCTGCACTACTGGGCGGTGCAACTGACCCGCCCGGCGGAAAAGGAAGAGGTACTCGAGGCTTTTCGTTCGTCGAGCCGTATCGCGCTCATCCGCATGGCAGATGGACTGACGGCCATAAACACCGTGAAGGAGTTGATGGCCGATCTCGGCCGGCCTCACGACAACCTCTACGAAGTAGCCCTGTGGTCGGACATGCTGAAGGTGGAAGGGGATGAACTATTCTACGGCTACATGGTCGATAACCAGGCGATCGTCATTCCTGAAACGGTCGACGCAATAAGGGCTCTGGTCGGGCAAATTCGTGATCCGAATGAGTCCATTGCCAGGACCAATGCCGCGCTTGGAATCGGTACCATCGCCAAAGCTCTGGGAGATCAATGATGAAGATGAAGCACATTATGACACCCTCGGTCGTTTCGGTTGCGCCGGAGACACCGATCCCGGAGGTTGCCCGGCTCCTTCTTGAGCGGCATATCAGTGCCGTGCCGGTGATCGATGCCAGCGGCGAGCTCAGGGGTATTGTTAGCGAAGGGGACCTGCTGCGCAGGACCGAGGACGGTAGCCATCCGCACGGTTCCTGGTGGTTGAGACATTTCTCCAAAAAGGGGGCAAGCGCGGCGGATTATGTGAAGGCACGCGGGCGCTTCGCCGCAGACGTGATGACGCCCGAAGTAGTTACCGTCACGGAGGATTCCCTGAGCAGCGAAGTGGCACACCTGCTGGAAACCCAAAGGATCAAGCGTGTTCCGGTCATGCGCGAGGGCAAAGTTGTCGGCATCGTCAGTCGCGCCGATCTTATACGCGGTCTGGCCGCGGGCAAAGACATGGCGTCTCCCCCCGTGTCAGTCGCAGACGAGACAATCCGCGAACAGCTTCTCAAGGAACTCGAGCAAGCGGACTGGGCCCCGTCCTACGGTATCAGCGTGATTGTCGCAGACGGGACCGTGCGTATTTGGGGCCTTGTGGATTCGCAGGGTCAAGTGGACGCGCTCCGGGTCGCAGTCGAGAATGTCCCGGGCGTAAAGGGTCTGGAACTGAGCGTCGAGACAATGCCTCCCTATGCCTGGGGGGCCTATGGCTGGGTCGCCTGAAGGGCTCTGCCTGAACACGACGCGGGCAAGGGCAAAAATGGTGGATCGCTCCATTGGGGCAGCGGTTCATGCCGGATGCCTTAACGCGCACCATCGCAGGGGGTTGATCAGGGATACCTGAGCCTGGTGCCGCCATAGGCGTTTTGCCGTGATCGCTACGTCCCGGAGCATGACCGAAGCGAGCAAAAGTTTGGTGTTCCGACGGCGGTGTTCGCCGGCCCGAAACCATCCGGGCGCCGATCAGGGGCGCGGTAAGGGCCCGTAGCGGACTTGGCTGCTGGTTCTGTGCATTGGAGAAGGTGTGAACTTTACCGTTCTCCAACCAGATTACGCGGCTCGCCGCGCCCGAATGCCTCGATATTCTCCACGGTGGTTTCGATGATCCGCCGAACGGCGCTTTGCGTATTATAGGCATTATGGGGCGTCACAATCACGTTCGGGAACCGCAGCAAGACGTGATTGGCGACGAGCGCCTTGAGGTCGTAGCCATCGCTCGACGCTCCCCGAAAAATTTGCGCCTCCTCGCGCACCAGAGGCTCCTGTGGCAATACGTCAAGTCCCGCCGCCCGAACCTTGCCATCGGCCAGAGCTCGTACCAGCGCAGGCACATCGACAACGTTGCCACGCGCAGTGTTGATCAGGAGTGCGCCGGACTTCATCAGGTCGAACTCGCGGTCGGAAATTAGACTCGCGGTTCCCGGGTTCGCCGGCACGTGGAGTGTGATTACGTCCGCATCTGCGAGAACTTCATCTAAAGCGGCATAGCGAAACCCGAATTGTGTTGCCGCGTCTTCATCCGGATAGAGATCGTAGGCCACGACATTCATGCCGAACCCGCCAGCGATCTCGATCGCGCGGCGGCCTATTCGTCCGGTTCCGATGACGCCGAGCGTCTTGCCACGCAGTTCGAAGCCGCGCAGCCCGGCTTGCGAGAAGTCGCCGCGGCGTGTGCGCTCCACCGCCTCGACCAGATTGCGGGCGACGGCCAGGAGCAGGGCGAAGGCATGCTCCGCCACGGTCGAATCGCCATAGTCGGGTACGTTCGCGACCGCGACACCGTGCGCCTTGCACCAGTCCAAATCGACATGATCGTATCCGGTAGACCGGGTTGCGATCAGCTTGAGACGGGGGAACTGGGTCAGTACGTCGGCGCCGAGCTGTGAGTTCACGAAGGTGCTTACGACTTCTGCCGACGTGAAGAGGGTGGCGGTTTGCGGGTCGAGGCGCTGGCGAGTGCATTCGACCTCGTGCTCGGGTTCAAGCCTCAGACACGCCTGGTGCTCCCACTCTTCCGTCTCGAACACGACGACCTTCATCGAGAAGCATCCGGCTCGGAGGTTGCTCGCGGCGCGGTCTTCAAACTCTGCTCGACTTGGGCAACGTTGCGAAGCGTAGAGACAAAGCTGTCGGGGTTGAGCGAGATCGAATCGATGCCTTCTTCAACCAGAAAAGCGGCGTATTCGGGATAGTTGCTGGGGGCCTGGCCGCAGATCCCGATCTTGATGCCGGCGGCGTGCGCCTGGACGATGGCTTCGCGAATCGCACGCTTTACCGCTTCATTGCGCTCATCGAACAGGGCGGCGAGATCGCCCGAGTCCCGATCGACTCCGAGCACGAGTTGCGTGAGGTCATTGGAACCAATCGAAAATCCGTCGAAGCGCTGCGCGAACTCTTCGGCAAGGAAGACGTTGGCGGGAATCTCGCACATCATGTAGATTTCGAGGCCGTCCCGGCCCCGCTCGAGTTCGTTCTCTTTCATCACGGCAAGCACGCGATCAGCCTCCTCGAGCGTGCGGCAGAATGGCACCATGACGACAACGTTCTCGAGACCGATCCTTTCGCGCACCGTCTTCAGCGCTCGGCATTCCAGGGCAAAACCCTCGCGATAGCGCTCGTCGTAGTAGCGCGAAGCACCGCGCCATCCGAGCATCGGATTCTCCTCTTCCGGTTCGAAAACGCTGCCGCCGAGGAGGTGGGCATATTCATTGGATTTGAAGTCGCTCAAGCGCACGATCACGGGGTGCGGGTGGTAGGGTGCTGCGAGCTTGGCGATTCCCAGCGCGAGCGTCTCGACGAAGAAGTCGACTGGGTCATCGTAGCCGCGCGTGCGCTGGCGGATCTCTCGCCGCGCCGCTGGATCGGCCACGCGGTCGGGATGGATCAGCGCCATCGGATGGATCTTGATCAGATTGTTGATGATGAACTCCATCCGCGCAAGGCCAACTCCTCGCGCAGGCAGGCGCCACCAGCGGAAGGCGGCGGCAGGGCTGGCGATGTTCACCATCATCGCGATTCGGGTTTCGGGCAGGTCGGAAACATCCACCTGCGATGACTCGAATTCCAGGATGCCTTCGTATACAACGCCCCGATCACCTTCAGCGCAGGAAAGCGTGATTTCCTGCCCGTCAAGCAGCAGTTCGGTGCCATGGCCCGTGCCGACGATGGCGGGCACTCCCAGTTCGCGGCTGACGATGGCGGCGTGGCTGGTCGTGCCGCCATGATCGGTGATGATTCCGGCGGCCTTCTTCATGATCGGGACCCAGTCGGGGTCCGTCATGCCGGTCACGAGGATGGCTCCGTCGCGGAAGGTGTCGATGTCGGCGGCGCTGCGAATGGCACATACTTGACCCGAGGCAATCGCTTCGCCGATCGCCGAGCCGGTGATGATCGGCTTTCCCTTCGTCTTCAGGCGGTAGCTCTTGATTTGGCCGGTTTGCCGGGACGACTGCACCGTCTCGGGCCGCGCCTGGACCATGTAGAGTTCGCCGGTCTCTCCGTCCTTGGCCCATTCCATGTCCATCGGCCGGCCGTAGTGGTCCTCGATCGTTGCGGCCCAGCGGCCGAGCTCCAGAATTTCCGCTTCGCTGAGAACGAAGGCCTGGCGCTCCTTCTGGGTGGTTGCAACTGTCGTGGTGCGCTCGCTCCCGCCGGTCGCGTAGATCATCTTGGTCTCTTTGGCGCCGAGCGTCTTCTCGATGATCGGGGTGTAGCGCCGGTCGTCGAGTAAGGGCTTGAAGACGAGATATTTGTCGGGATCGACCGCGCCCTGCACGACGGTTTCGCCGAGACCCCATGCGGCGCTGATCACGGCGACGCCGGGAAATCCGGTTTCCGTATCGATCGAAAACATGACTCCCGAACCTGCCAGGTCGGAGCGTACCATCCGCTGGACGCCGATCGACAGCGCGACTTCCAGATGATCGAACCCCTGGGTTTCTCGGTAGCTGATCGCCCGGTCGGTAAACAGCGAGGCGTAGCACCGCCGGCAGGCGTCGAGCAGCGTGCGCTCACCGCGCACATTGAGAAAGGTTTCCTGCTGACCGGCAAAGCTCGCCTGGGGCAAGTCTTCAGCAGTCGCACTCGAGCGCACAGCAACACTGATCTCATCCTGGCCGCTGCGGCGGGAAAGCTCGCGATAGGCGTCCCGGATTTCCGTGGCGATCGCCTCCGGGAATTCTCCGTCGAGAAACAGTCGGCGGATCGTTTCGCCTGTTTCATGCAACGAGGCGTTTTCACTCTTCAATGCCGCAATGCTGGCGCGTAGCTCCGGCTCGATTTCGTTGGCAGCCACATATTCGCGAAAGGCCGCGGCGGTCGTCGCGAAGCCGCCCGGCACACGCACGCCCTTCTCCTTGAGTGTGCGTACCATCTCACCAAGCGAGGCGTTCTTGCCGCCGACGATGGGAACGTCGCCCACGTTCAGGGACTCAAACCAGGCTATGCGTTTTTCCGTCATCGCTGCGCTCCTTGTGCACTCACGGCTGATATAAATCCTATTGCCGACTACCTGCCGCGAAGCGATTTCCGACAGCGAACCAGGGACCGCTCTTGCTGCCGCGCCGGCCAAGGACAGACTATCAGTATGTCCCGGAAGGGACGCAGGGCAGCACCCGATCTTACAGTACCGCGTGGTGCGGGTCCCCCGGGAAACCGGCAAGCGGATTTCCATGTTGCTGCCAGACTCGTCATTTCAGACGCGGAGATCGGCGCGCTTGCACGCGATTGGAGAGGGCGTTCTGGTAAGGATCGGCCCGCTGCGACGTCTCTTTGATGACGCGCCAATGCGCGTGCCTGCTGCAGATACGAGCAGTGACGAAAGACGTGACGAAGACGGTGTCGCAATTCGGACGCGGGTCGATCGGCGGACGACTTTCGGAATGTGCTGGGGCCGTGCCGCTGCCGTCGGTTGTAACATCGCAGGACAAAGCGTGAGTTGGCCGAGGCCGCGGTCATTGAATTTGTTTGCTGGAATAGGAAACTTCGAATGAAGCGAACCATTGCTGCTCTGTCGGCGCACGAGATTCTTGACTCGCGCGGTTGGCCCACGGTCAAGGTGACAGTCCGTCTGGAGGGCGGTATCACCGCAAGCGCGTCGGTGCCCTCGGGAGCATCGACTGGCCAGTTCGAGGCCCACGAACTTCGCGACGGCGATGCGGCGCGGTATGCCGGTCGCGGGGTCCTGAAGGCGGTCGCAAATGTTGAACGCGAAATCGCGGGCGCCCTCATCGGTCTGGATGTTGTCCTGCAGCCGGAAATTGATCGGTTGATGTGTGAACTCGACGGAACCGAGAACAAGGCGCGGCTCGGCGCAAACGCCGTTCTCGGTGTTTCGCTGGTGGTCGCTCGGGCCGCTGCTCAGGCGATGGAATTACCGCTCTACCAGTATCTCGGGGGTTCCACCGCCCGGCGTCTCCCGGTCCCCATGATGAACATTATCAATGGCGGCAAGCATGCCGCCAATGGGCTCCAGATGCAGGAGTTCATGATCGTACCGCATGGTGCCCCGACATACGGCGAAGCGCTGCGCTATGGTTCGGAAACCTATCATGTCCTGAGGGGGCTTCTGGAAGAGAAAGGCCTGGGTGCGGGGGTCGGTGATGAAGGCGGGTTCGCGCCCCATCTGAAAGACGAGCGTCAAGCGCTCGAGCTGATCGTCCGCGCAATTGAGGTGGCAGGCTATGAACCAGGCCGTCAAATTGCCATCGCGCTGGATCCCGCAGCGACCTCCTTCGTCAAGGACGGCGGTTATGTCCTGCCCGGGCTCGGCGGAGCGCATATGACCAGTGACGAACTTCTGGCTGTCTACACTGACTGGATTGCCGCATTTCCGATCGTGTCGATCGAGGATGGTTTCGGCGAACAGGACTGGCCCGCCTTTGTAAAGCAGACCCTGGCGATGGGAGACCGCATCCAGATCGTCGGCGATGACCTGTATGTTACCAATTCGCGTTTCATCCAGCGGGGCATTGATGACAAAGCCACGAACGCTGCTTTGATCAAGCCCAACCAGATCGGCACGGTTACCGAAACGGTGGCGGCGATCGAACTGTGTCGGCGAGCTGGACTGCGCTACAAATTCTCCCATCGATCCGGCGAGACAGAAGACGACTTTATCGCAGATTTTGCCGTCGCGATGACCGGTGGTCAGTTCAAGGGCGGAGCGCCGTGTCGAGGTGAACGTCTCGCCAAGTACAATCGCTTGCTGGAAATCGAGCACCAACTCGGCGGCGAAGCCATTTTCTCATCGCCATTTGTCGCATGAGAGCCGCCAGGCGTCTGGATTGCCATTACTGCGCCCTGATGATGGCCGCGAAGCTCGATCGCGCTGGGGCTCAGACACCATCCCGTTTAGGCAGCGGCGAGGACTTCGACCACGTCAGATGCTCGTAGACGTTTGCCCAATAAAGGCCAAATGCGCCGCCAAATAGCAACTCTTTAACTGGTATGCCGGCAGGCAGTATCCCTGACAAAGCGGGCAGATTCCAGACCTGTTCGATATAGGTAGGCGTCGTGATCCGAAGACCGACGATAAAGATTGCGTAGAACACAAGAAAGAGAATGCCGCCGATAAACGTCTTGGCGAGGAGATCCGGGCGGCACCAAACGGCGGCCCCAGTACCGGCCGCCATTGCAATGACCGCAGGATAGATTGGATTCCACCCAAGAGCCATGAGCGGAAAGAAAAATAGCACCGGCGTGGCCAGTGCAAGGCGGTGCAGACGGTGCCGGTGATGGGACTCGACGGGCATCGTCTCGTGCCGGCTCATCAGATTGTAGAGCACAACGCCAATGCCGCCGATGCTGAAAGAGAAAATGATACTCTCGAGGTCAAAACCGGTTTTTGGGCGAGATCGAATAGGCTGGGCGGATGCCAGTATTCAGGGACGAATAGCGGCTCGGTCAAGCCGAGTGGCGCCGTGCCAAGTGCGGCCCGCACCATTACCTTCCGGTGCACGGGGAACGCAAGGTAGATCAGGGCAAAGGCCAAGAGGAATGCCAGCGACCACATCAACCAGACGAAATCATTGGACAGGTTCATCCTCGTTCCCTGACATTCTCGGGCACGCAGGCAAATCCTTGTCGCTCAGAGGCGGTGATGCGGTCATGCGTTAGCGGTATCGCGTTCGGGCGATGTGCGCTGTGAACCGCAGCACCGTCAATCGGCCTTCGCAACACAGCCTTTCGCAGACGACAAGACCGAGTCTCGGATCGGACAAAAATGTTCGCCGATGATCTCGGAGACTTGCGCACACCGGTGCCGGAGTTGCCCATGCCAATGACACGGTGTTTTTGCGTAATGTGCCTTCAAGATTTTAGTTTCCGTGGTCCACGGGACTGACTTGCGGCGGTTTACGGCGCGATAAGACCCTGTTCGAGCGCAGCGCTGTCGTAGAGGAATACGGTGTTGGGATCCGGCAAGCCGAAATCGGTGTGCGGCGCTTCCCCGAAACGGCTCAACAGATCGCTGATGAGCGAAAGCCGGGTGTGGTGTTTGTCGTCGGCCCGCACCACCGTCCATGGTGCGGCAACGCTGTGTGTACGGGCAAGCATTTCGTTGCGAGCCGCGCTGTAGGCATCCCAGCGTTTAATTGCTTGGTCATCCACTGGACTGAGTTTCTACTGCTTCAGCGGATCTTTCCGGCGAGCAACCAAAAGCCTTTTCTGTTCCTCCTTCGAAATATCGAGATAATATTTGACCAACGTGACGCCGCAATGCGCGAGAAGCTGCTCAAACAGCGGCACGGGCGCCATGAATTCCTCACATTCCGCTTCCGTGCTATAGTTCATCACCTTCTCGACGCCAGCGCGATTGTACCAGCTACGATTGAACACGACAATCTCGCCCTCAGCCGCAAGATGGTTTGCACAGCGCTGGAAATACCAGGACCGGCGATCATGGTCCGATGGTGCACCAAGGGCCACTACTCGGGTGTCTCGAGGACTCAGATGCTTGACGATGCGCTTGATCGTGCCGTCCTTGCCGGCTGCATCGCGCCCTTCCAGAATGATCAGCAGCTTGCGGCCATCGGCGATCACCTAGCGTTGCAACGCGCTGAGCCCGATCTGAAGCGCATGGAGTTTCTCGGCGTAGCCGGGCGCAGATCTGTCCTGCTTGTTCTTGCTCATATCGATCTGACAATCTCTACTAGGGCTTCGTCCTGGGCCGTTTTAGAACGGGCGCCGCGGTCGCCTTTTGGGCAGATTTGGATCACCTGACCGCGAGCGCGACAGCCTGGGAATAAAACCCGGGACGCGTGCCATGTAGGCGCGATAGTCCTGGCCGAAAGCGGCGAGCGCCTCGCGCTCCTCGCTCCGGGCGAGACGCACATACATGACAACCAGGACCGGGAACATCGCCAGCGTTAGGACAGTCGGCCATTGGAACAGGAAGCCGAGCATGACGAGGATGAAGCCGTCATATTGTGGATGCCGGACGTAGGAATAGATACCTTCAGTTGCGAGCTTCTCTTGCTTCTGGGCCCGGTAAAGCCGTGCCCAACCGCTCGATATCATCCAGAAGCCACTGCCGATCAGGATGAAGCTCAGGATATGAAAGGGCCCGAAGTGAGGGTTGGCTTGCCATCCGAACAACTCCTCGAGCAGATGGCCGGCGTCGTGCGAGAACCAGTCCACCTGCGGATAGTTGCTCTGGAGCCAGCCCGAGAGCAGGTAGATGGTCAGCGGGAAGCCGTACATCTCCGCGAAAAGTGCGACGAGAAAAGCACTGAAAGCGCTGAATGATCGCCAATCGCGCTTGGTTTGCGGTTTGAAGAAGCTGAACGCGAAGAAAATGAAGATCGCGGAGTTGAGGATCACCAGACCCCAAAGTCCATAGGCGGCGGATGCGTCGCTATGCATGGCAGGTTTCTCCGGAGTTATCGGCGACGGGCGCTGGAATCGGTGACCTTGTGTCCGCTGTGGCGATCGCGGACCGGATTCGCGCCGTTGTTGCTGGTGCGCTGATCATCATCATCACCACCTTGGCCGCCATGACCTCCGTGTCCACCGTGCATGAACATGTGGAGCAGCGGGCAGGCCAGCAAGAGCAAAGCCCAGGGAAGTATGCTGAGCGCGTGAACCCTATGCTCGGTAAGCAGGAAATACCCCGCAATCGCTGCAAAACCGAGGAAGACGATCGGCATCCGCCATCCCCGTCTGTCGGACGCGTGCTTGTGACCTTGCCTCATATCTTGCTCCCACTTTCGGCCTAAGGACGGTAGCCATCAAAGAAAGGAGGCCGCCTCAGCATCATGGACGCGCGATGGCTCCCCAGATTACAGTCCGCTCGGCAGAACAGGCCTTGACTTTATCGACTACCGAGCCGGGGGAAGCCGCAAAGAGTTTCCACGAACACGCTCCATTGTCGCTCCAGAAGCGGTGCGTCAGAACGAGGACAAGGTCGTCGCCAACGTGAGAGTGTATGAGCCGCCTGACGATGTTCGTTCATCAGACCTAGTATGCCCGGTTCTCTTTTGGTGTAAGAAGGAGAGGCTATGATTCGTTTGGTCATCATGGGCGCGGCCCTCATCTTTGCATCGAATGCGGCACATGCTCGGCAAACCGGAGCGCCGAATGAGGCTATCATGGGTGTTTGGGCTAACCCGTCCGGAAGTGTTCGTGTCCGGATCGAGGAATGCGGCACGAAGCTTTGCGGCGTCGTTGTTTATGCAAACGAGAAAGCGAAGGCCGACGCAGCGAAAGCCGGAACCGACGTGCTCATAGGCATCAATCTTTTCCGCGAGTTCGATCGGTACGGCCGGAACAAATGGCGCGGGAAAGTTCTGGTTCCCGATCTCGACAGAACGGTCGGCGGGGAATTGAAACCGATCAGCGCCGACACCCTCCAGGTTCATGGATGTATGTTCGGGCATGTCGGTTGCAAGAACCAGAAATGGACGCGGGTTTCAAACTGATGTGTACTGCCGGGAGCGTTGCAACCGCAGAGAGCACGTTGAACACGATCGTCCATTTGACGTCTGCCCTTTGCCCTGCGGGGCAGGAAAGTGAAGTGGCAAACTGATTCCCCCATCACGATAAAGGAACCGTCACCGCCTTCTCTCCATGCATTGATTAGTGGCCGATCGATGCGCCATATAACTCCTATATGGCGATGTGTCGATGTGTCGGTCAATTAAGGACATTGTTAGCGAAGCGGACCGGCTGCACAGGTCCGAGGGCGGGAGCCTC